>NZ_JAPMTQ010000048.1:0-27470 GCF_026411515.1 Phenylobacterium sp. 58.2.17
CAACGTGACCAATCGTGCCGATGTTGCAGTGCGGCTTAGTGCGTTCGAACTTTTCCTTGGCCATCGGGATCCTGCCGGCGGTTGAAAATCAGAAGGTTGGAGCGGGTAGCGGGAATCGAACCCGCATCCTCAGCTTGGAAGGCTGCTGCACTACCATTGTGCTATACCCGCCGCTGAAGGATGCGCGGGGTCGCGCCAGTCTCCTTAAAAGTCACGCTCCGGCGCGTGGTGGGGGAAGCAGGACTCGAACCTGCGAAGGCGTACGCCAGCGGATTTACAGTCCGCCCCCTTTGCCGCTCGGGACATTCCCCCAGCGCGCTCGGAGCCAGATCGGATGCCTGGACACTGCTCCCCGCCTGAGCGAAGAACCCGTCCGGCCCCCGATTTGGAGCGCGTCTTATAGTGTCCTCCCCTCGCGAACGCAACGCGCACTCGAAAGGTCCGAGAAAATCGGGCCCGAGACCCTTCAACCGTAAGCCAGACAACGGTTCTGACGACTGGTTGTGGGGCTGGCACGCGGTTGTCGCCGCACTTTCCAATCGTAAAAGGAGTGCGCCGCAGCGACTCTTGGCGACTCCCGACCGGGCCAAGGAGCTCGAATCTCGATTCGGCCGACCGAAGGCGCTCGAGGTCGTCGAGTCGGCCGCCATCGGACAGATTCTGCCCCAGGGCGCCGTCCACCAGGGGATCGCCCTGCGCATCCCGCCGCTCGGATCCGTGGCGCTCGAAGATTTCGAGGCGGCGCGCGGCGCGGTGCTCTTGATGCTGGACCAGGTCACCGATCCGCAGAACGTCGGCGCTATCCTGCGCTCGGCCGCCGCCTTCGGCGCCGCTGGGGTGATCCTCCAGGACCGCCACGCTCCCAAGCTGACCGGAGCCCTGGCCAAGGCGGCTGTCGGCGCGGTGGACAAGATCCCGACCGCGCACGTGGTCAACCTGTCCCGCGCCCTCGAAACCCTGGCCGACCTCGGCTGGCGGGCGGTGGGCCTGGATGGGCATACCGAGACCTATCTCGACCAGGCGCTGGACGGCGGCCCCACCGTACTTGTCCTCGGCTCTGAGGGAGAAGGTCTGCGCCGTCTGGTGGCCGAACACTGCGACGAGTTGGCCAAGATCCCTATGCCTGGGGGCTTCGAGAGCCTGAACGTGTCCGCCGCCGCGGCCGTCGCGCTCTATGAGGCCAGCCGCACCCGCTCCTAGAAATCATGAGGCGGGAAAGTCATTCACCGCGCCGCTAAGCGGTTGCGGAGCGGCGGCGGCTGTCGCATTCAAGGGCCCGATGATCGAAAGTCTCCTCGCCCCAGGCGCCCTCGCCGCCCTCTTCTCAGTCTTAATGATCGACCTGGTGCTGGCCGGGGACAACGCCGTGGCCGTCGGCCTGGCCGCCGCGGCTCTGCCGCCTGACCAACGCCGAAAGGCCATCCTGTGGGGCCTGGCCGCCGCCGTGACCATGCGGATCGGCTTTGCGCTGATCACCGCCCAGTTGCTCGGCATCGTCGGCCTGCTGTTCGCCGGCGGCCTGCTGCTGCTCTGGGTGTGCTGGAAGATGTGGCGCGAGCTGCGCGAACAGGCAGCCGGCGATGAAGCCATAGCCGGGGCGGTGATGGACGCCGACCCCTCCACCGAGCCTTCGCCCGAGGCTGTCGCCCGCCAGCCGAAGACCTTCCGGGCCGCCTTCATCCAGATCCTGATCGCCGACCTGTCGATGTCGCTCGACAACGTGCTCGCCGTCGCCGGCGCGGCGCGCGAGCATCCGGCCATCCTGGTGTTCGGCCTGCTGCTGTCGATCGCCCTGATGGGCGTGGCCGCCAGCTACATCGCCCGCCTGCTGCACAAGTACCGCTGGATCGGTTATGTCGGCCTGGCCATCGTGCTCTACGTCGCCCTGCATATGATGTGGCAGGGCCACCAGGATGTGGTTCGCGATCTCGGCTACTTGCCCGCGTACAACGCGGTGATGCCTGACTTCCTCGACATCCAGCCCAAGGCCCCGGCGCACTAGACGCACGGCCGGTCCGGATTTGCGACGCCGTCGAGCCTCACGCTCGGCGGCGTTGTCGTTTTGGCTAGACCGTCTCGGCGATCCGGCGCGCGGCCTGCGCGATCACCGCCTCGTTCCGCCGGTAGAACGTCCACTGCTTGATGCGCTTGGGCGTCACCAGTCCGGCCTGCACCAGCAGCCGCATGTGCTCGCTCAAGGTCGGGGCGGTGACGCCCAGCTTGTCGGCGATGAACACCCCGCACACCCCATCGTCGACCAGGTCGCCATGCACCTGCGGCGGAAAATGCGCTCGCGGATCCTTCAGCCAGTCGAGGATCTGCAGCCTCCGCTCATTGGCCAAGGCGCGCAGCAGGTCGGCGATTTCCATTTCGGTACTTTGCCAATCGACTAACTTATGTCAAGTCAACCCCACCTCCCCGCTAGGATGTCCATCATGGCCGACTATCCGTTCGTCACGCTCGACGTGTTCACCGACACCCGCTTCGGCGGCAACCCGCTGGCGGTGTTCACTGACGCCCGCGGTCTCACCGACGCCCAGATGCAATCCCTGGCCGCCGAGATGAACCTCTCCGAGACGACCTTCATCCTGCCGCCGCAGGACCTCGCCAACACCGCCCGCGTGCGGATCTTCAACCGCACCGCCGAGATGCCGTTCGCCGGCCACCCGTCGGTCGGCACCGGTTGGGTGCTCTCGCAGATGGGCAAGGGCCAGGCCCTGCGGCTGGAGGTTCCGGCCGGCATCGTCGAGGTCAGCATCGAGGACAACGGCGGCGTGATCGCCGCGCCGCAGGCCCTGTCGCTGGGCGTGGAACTGCCGGTCGAGCGCATCGCCGCCTGCGCCGGCCTCTCGCCCGCCGACATCGTCGTCGACGCCCATCGCCCGGTCGAAGCGACAGTCGGCGTCACCTTCGTCATCGCCCAGGTCACGCCCGAGGCGCTGGGCCGCGCCGCGCCCGACCTGACCGCGTTCCGCCAGGCCGCCATCGACTTCCCTGAGTTCGGCGACCGCCTCTCGCTGCACCTCTACGCCCGTGACGGCGAGGGACTGCGCGCACGGATGTTCGCGCCCAACTCCGGCACGGTCGAAGACCCCGCGACAGGCAGCGCCAACGCCACGCTCGCGGCCCTGCTGCTGTCGCTCTCGGATGCGACTGACGGGGCCTGGGACATCGTCCAGGGCGTCGAGATGGGCCGCCCCTCGCGCCTGCGGGCCAGCGCCCGGCGCACAGCCGACGGCGTGCGCGCCACCATCGGCGGCGGCTGCGTGCCGGTGCTGCGCGGTCACGCCAGCGTCTGATGAGCCCACGCAAGCCCCTCGACCTGTTCGCGTTCAGCGTCATGGTCGCCCTCTGCCTCTGCTGGGGCTTCCAGCAGATCGCCGTGAAGCTGATCGCCGCTGACGTCACCCCGGTGATGCAGATGGCGCTGCGCTCGGGCATGGCCGCGCTCGTGCTCGGCGCCGTCACCTTCCGCAACGAGGGGCGCGGAGCGTTAGCCGACGGCACGCTGCCCGCGGGCCTGCTAGTTGGGCTGCTGTTCGGGCTGGAGTTCCTGTTCATCGCCCAGGGCCTGGTGCTGACCAGCGCCTCGCACATGGTCGTCTTCCTCTACAGCGCCCCGATCTTCTCGGCGCTCGGCCTGCATCTGCGCTTCCGCGAGGAGCGCCTGAAGCTGCTGCAGTGGATCGGCGTCGTCGTCGCCTTCGGCGGCATCGCCGTCTCGTTCCTCGGCGCGGGCGAGCAGGTCAGCGGCGACATGCTGATCGGCGATGCGATGGGCCTGCTGGCGGGTCTGGCCTGGGGGCTGACCACCGTCGCCATCCGCGGTTCGCGTCTCTCCGACGCCCCGGCCGTGAAGACCCTGTTCTATCAGGTCGCCTTTGCCGGGGTGATGCTGCTGGGGATCGCCTTCCTGCGCGGCGAGACGGCGATCAACCTGACGCCGATGGTCGCCTTGAACCTGGGCTTCCAGACCATCGTCATCACCCTGATCAGCTATGTGATCTGGTTCTGGCTGCTGCGGAAATACCTGGCCTCGCGGCTCTCGATCCTGTCGTTCCTGACGCCGCTGTTCGGCGTGGTCTTCAGCGTCGTGATCCTGCACGAGCCGCTGGAGCCGGCCTTCGTCGCCGGCGCGCTGCTGGTCCTGGCTGGCATCAGCCTGGTCAGCGGGGCCGAACTGCTGCGCGACCGCGTCGGCCGCGCAGCCGCTTGAGGATCGTCAGGCGGCGGCCTCCGGACCGCCAAAGCGTTCCAGCCACTCGGCGACCTGTTCGTTCTCGATCTTCTTGAACAGCACCTCCGGCGCGGCGACCTTGCGGCCGGCCGGCAGGATGTCGAGGATGGCGGCGCCCTGCGCGCTCGGCCACTGGGCCGGATAGCCCTCGCCCACCGCGATCGCGATCTTCTCGCAGGCGAAGGGGATGAACGGCTCCGACACCTTGGCGAACAAGGCGACCAGGTTCAGGCCGGTGCGCACTACCACCGCGGCGCGCTCGACATCGGTCTTGATCGCCGTCCACGGGGCCGCTTCGGTAAGATACTGGTTGCCCAGCACCCAAAGCTGCCGAAGGGCGGTGGTCGATTTGCGGAACTCCCGCGCCTCCATCAGTTCGGTCAGCTCGGCGAGCTTGGCGTTCACATCGGCGTAGAGCTTGGTCTCAAGCTCGCCAGGTTCGCCGCCGGCCGGGACTACGCCCTCGAACCGCGCCTCGGTGAACTTCAGGATTCGATTGACGAAATTCCCCAGCACGTCGGCCAGGTCGGCGTTCACCTGCGCCTGGAACTGCTCCCAGGTGAAGGTCGAATCCGAGGTCTCCGGCGTGTTGGCGGTCACCCACCAGCGCCAGTAGTCGGCCGGCAGCAGCTCCAGCGCGTGGTCCATGAACACGCCCCGCTTCTGCGAGGTCGAGAACTTGCCGCCGTAATAGTCGAGCCAATTGAAGCCCTTGAGCTGGTCGACCAGCTTCCAGGGGGCGTTGTTGACGACCTTCCAGGACCCGTCCGCGCCCAGCGTCTCGTTGATCCCGATCAGAGTGCAGGGGAAGCCGACCGTGTGGAACGGCACGTTGTCCTTGCCCATGAACTCCACATAGGTCACGTCCGCTGCCTCGGCCCCGCGCCACCAGCGTTCCCACTCGGCGTCGGCGGCCGGACCTCGGCCAGCCTCGGCCGCGCGGGCGTCGGCCCACTCCCAGGTGGCGGCGATGTACTCGATCGGCGCGTCGAACCAGACATAGAACACCTTGCCGGCCAGGCCTTCGACGTCCGGCGTCTGGCCTTCCGCATTGGCGCCCCACTCAAAGGCGTTGACCGGCACGCCCCACTCCAGGTCGCGGGTGATGCCGCGGTCCTGCAGCCCCTCGTCCAGCCACTTCAGGGCGATGGAGGTGACCAGCAGCGGCCACTCGCCCTTCTTGCCGTCGATCCAGGCGCGCAGCTTGTCGGAGAACAGGCTTTGGCGCAGGAACAGGTGCTTGGAATCGCGGATCTCGATGTCTTCCGAGCCCGAGACCGCCGAGCGCGGCTTGATCAGGTCTGCCGGGTCGAGCACCCGCGTGCAATTCTCGCATTGGTCGCCGCGGGCGGCCTGGTAGCCGCAGTGCGGGCAGGTCCCGATCACGTAGCGGTCCGGCAGGAACCGCTTGTCAGCGTTCGAATAGACCTGCTGGGTGACTCGCTCCTCGATGAAGCCGGCCTCCCACAGCTGCTGGGCGAAGCGCTGGGTCAGCTTGTGGTTCTGCGGCGAGGACGAGCGGCCGAAATGGTCCCACGACAGGCCGAACTTGCGGCCCAGGTCGTGCTGAACGTCATGCTGCTGGGCGCAGAAGGTCGCCGGATCGAGACCGGCTTCGGCCGCGGCCAGCTCGGTCGGCGTGCCGTGCTCGTCGGTGGCGCAGATGTAGAGCGTCTCGCGCCCGCGCGCCCGCTGGAACCGCGCATAGACGTCGGCCGGCAGCATGGAGCCCGCAAGCGTCCCCAGGTGCTTGATCCCGTTGATGTAGGGCAAGGCCGAGGTGATGAGGATGCGGGACATGGCTTCTCTCGTAATGAGGAGGGAGGCGCGGCTTATAGGGCGCGGGGTCGGTTCGCGAAAGCGCTACAGCGGTCCCTTGAAGATGAACACAGCGCCGGCCGCGATCAGCGCGAAGCCGATCATATGGTTCAGCGTGAACCGTTCGCCCAGATAGGTGATCGAAAACACCGCGAACACGGCCAGGGTGATCACCTCCTGCATCGTCTTGAGCTCGGCCGGCGAATAGACCTCGCGGCCGATCCGGTTGGCCGGAACAGCCAGGCAGTATTCGAAGAACGCGATCCCCCAGCTGACCAGCACCAGCAACCAGATGGGCCGGTGCTCGACCTTGAGATGCCCGTACCAGGCGAAGGTCATGAAGATGTTGGAGGCGACGAGCAGCAGGATCGGGGCGATCATCGCCATCGAGGTTGGCATCGGAAGCGCTCCTTGCGCATTAGCACTTAAAATCTGTCGGCTTGGCCCTATAAGCTGCCCTTCGGGCAAGTTGGAGAGTGGGCATGTGGACGAAGGCGCTGGGCACGGCTGCGGTCCTGGCTATGAGCGTGACGCTGGCCGCCTGCGGACAGGGCGGCGGCGCGGCCAAGGACCAGACGCTGAAAATCTATAACTGGTCGGACTATATCGACCCCCAAATCCTTGCCGACTTCACCAAGGAGACCGGAATCAAGGTCCAGTACGACACCTTCGATTCCAATGAGATCCTCGAGACCAAGGTCCTGCAGGGCAACACCGGCTACGACATCGTCGCGCCCTCGAACCACAACATCCCCCGCTACATCATCGCCGGCGCGATCGCCCCGCTCGACAAGTCCAAGCTGCCGAACAACAAGAACCTGTGGCCCGACATCATGAGCCACATGGAGCCCTTCGACCCGGGCCAGAAATACACTGTGCCCTACATGTGGGGCACCATCGGCATCGGCTACAACGTCAAGGAAGTGGCCAAGCGCCTGCCGGGCGTCGCCATCGACAGCTGGTCGGTGGTGTTCGATCCCGCCAACCTCGCCAAGCTCAAGGACTGCGGCGTCTACTATCTCGACGCGTCCGAGGACATGTACGCCGTCGCGCTGAACTATCTGGGCAAGGATCCGAATTCCAAGGCCGTCGCCGACTACCAAGCCGCCACCGACATGATGGTCAAGGCTCGCCCGTTCGTGCGCAAGTTCCACTCGTCGGAGTACGTCGAAGCCCTGGCCAACGGCGACATCTGCGTGGCGGTCGGCTACTCGGGCGACATCCTGCAGGCCAAGACCCGCGCCGAAGAGGCCAAGAACGGCGTCGAACTCGCCTATGTCATTCCCAAGGAAGGCAGCCAGGTCTGGTTTGACGTGTTCGCCATTCCGGCCGATGCGCCCAACCCGACCGCCGCCTACAAGTTCCTCGACTACATGCTGCGGCCCGAAGTCATCGCCAAGGCGTCGAACTACACCCAATACGCCAACGCCAACCTGCCGGCGACGCCGATGGTCGACGCCGCGGTGCGGAGCGACCCGAACGTCTATCCGACCCCGGACCTCTTCAAGCGCCTCTTCGTGACCACCACCAAGGACCAGGCTCTGCTGCGCGAAGTCACGCGCATGTGGACCCGGGTGCAGACCGGCCAGTAGGAAGGCGGGTACATGACCGAACGCAGCCGCCCGCGCCTGAACATCGGCGCGGTCCGTTCGACCTTTGCCCCTTGGGCGGACCCCACGGCCAAGCCGTTGGTGCGCTTCGAAAAGGTGGTGAAACGCTTTGACGGCGAGACCGCCGTCAACGGCGTCTCGCTCGACATCTATCCCGGAGAGTTCTTCGCCCTGCTCGGCCCGTCCGGATGCGGCAAGACCACGCTCATGCGCCTGCTGGCCGGCTTCGAGACGCCGGACGAGGGCCGCGTGCTGCTTGCCGGCGAGGACCTGGCCGGCAAGCGCCCGCATGAGCGGCCGGTCAATATGATGTTCCAGTCCTACGCGCTGTTCCCCCACCTGAGCGTGGAGAAGAACATCGCCTTCGGGCTGAAGCAGCAGGGCATGCCCAAGGACGAGATCGCCGCCCGCGTGGCGGAGATGCTCTCCCTCGTCCGCCTCGACGGACTGGCCAAGCGCAAGCCGCACCAGCTGTCCGGCGGCCAGCGCCAGCGCGTCGCCCTGGCCCGCGCCATCGCCCCACGTCCCAAGATGCTGCTGCTCGACGAACCGCTGGCCGCGCTCGACAAGAAGCTGCGCGAGGAGACCCAGTGGGAGCTGATGGCCCTGCAGCAGCAGTTGGGCATGACCTTCCTGATCGTCACGCACGACCAGGAAGAGGCCATGGTCACCGCCGACCGCATCGCCGTGATGCGCGCCGGCCAGATCGTGCAGATGGGCCGCCCCGCCGATGTCTATGAGGCGCCCAATTCGCGCTACGTGGCCGACTTCATCGGCGACGTGAACATCTTCGAGGGCGTCGCCGAGCAAGCCGACGGCGTCACAGTCCGCATGGCCAGCAGCGACTCGCCGCAGGGCTTCGACATCGTCGAGGACGACCGTATACCGGTCGGCTCCACCGCCTGGCTGGCGGTGCGGCCGGAGAAGATCCAGGTCCACCTGGACGAGCCCCCGCCCGGCCCCAACCGCATGGCCGGCAAGGTCGCCGACATCGGCTATCTCGGCGACTGGACCACCTATCTGGTCGAGCTCGACAGCGGCCGGACGATCCGCGCGGCCCGCGCCAACGCCACCCGTTTCGTCGACCGCCCGGTCGACTGGGACGATCAGGTCTGGCTGACCTTCGCCCGCGACGCGGGCGTGGTGCTGACCCAGTGAAGTTGCGCGGCGACCGGACCAGCCTGGCGGCGCTCGCGCCATTCCTGTGGCTGGGCCTGTTCTTCCTGTTCCCGTTTCTGCTGGTCGCCAAACTGTCGTTGTCGGAGACGGCGCTGGCCATGCCGCCGTACGCGCCGCGCCTCGACTGGTCGCAGGGGCTGGCCGGATTGCGGGCCTTCCTGGCCGGCCTCGACTTCGAAACCTACGCCCGGCTGCCGACCGACCGGCTCTATGTGGTCGCCTACCTCTCCAGCCTGAAGTTCGCCGGCGTCGCGACCTTCATCCTGCTGCTGCTCGGCTACCCGCTGGCCTACGCCATGGCCCGCTGCACGCCTTCGGTGCGCAAGGCGCTGCTGATGGCGGTGATCCTGCCGTTCTGGACCAGCTTCCTGATCCGGGTCTACGCGTTGATCGGCATCCTCAAGCCGGAAGGCCTGCTGAACGTCGCCCTGCGTGCGGTCGGTCTTGGGCCCGTCTCGCTGCTCAACACCGACACCGCAATCTATATCGGTCTGGTCTACGCCTATCTGCCGTTCATGGTCCTGCCGCTCTATGCGGTGCTCGAACGCCAGCAGCATGACCTGCTGGAGGCCGCCGCCGATCTCGGCTGCACACCGATCGAGGCGTTCTGGCGGGTGACCTTCCCGCTGTCCCTGCCCGGCGTCGCGGCCGGGTCCCTGCTCTGCTTCATCCCGATGGTCGGCGAGTTTGTGATCCCCGACCTGCTCGGCGGCTCCTCGACCCTGATGCTCGGCAAGACCATCTGGACCGAGTTCTTCGCCAACCGGGACTGGCCCGCCGCCTCGGCGGTGGCGATCGTGCTGCTGTTCACCCTGGTGATCCCGATCGTGCTCTACCAGCGCCAGCAGGCCAAGCTGACGGAGCTTGGGCGATGAAGCGCGGCCTTACAGGCTTCAACATCGCCGCCCTGGTCGTCGGCTTCGGGTTCCTGTACCTGCCGATCGTCCTGCTGGTGATCTATTCGTTCAACGCCAGCCGGCTGGTGACCGTCTGGGGCGGGTTCTCGACCCGCTGGTACGCCTCGCTCTTCCGTAACGAGCAACTCCTCGACGCGATCTGGGTGACCTTCAGGGTCGGCCTGATATCGGCGACCATCGCCACCGTCCTGGGCACGCTGGCGGCCATCGCGCTCGTCCGCGCCACGCGTTTCCGGGGACGCACCCTATTCTCGGGCATGGTGTTCGCGCCCCTGGTGATGCCCGAGGTGATCCTTGGCCTGTCGCTTCTGCTGCTGTTCGTTTCTCTCGGCATGCCGCGCGGGTTCTGGACCGTCACCGTCAGCCACGCGACCATCACCATGTGCTACGCCTGCGTAGTCATCCAGGCCCGCCTCGCCGCCTTCGACCGCCAGCTTGAGGAGGCGGCCCAGGATCTCGGCTGCCCGCCGATCAAGTCCTTCTTCCTGGTCACCCTGCCCAACATCGCCCCGGCCGTGGCGGCGGCCTGGATGCTCGCCTTTACGCTGTCGCTCGACGACCTGGTGATCGCCAGCTTCACCTCCGGCCCCGGGGCCACCACCCTGCCGATGCGGATCTACAGCCAGGTGCGCCTGGGCGTCAGCCCGGAGATCAACGCCGTCTCGACCCTGCTCATCGGCCTGGTCGCCACCGGCGTGATCGCCGCCTACCTCTTTCAGCTGCGCCGCAAGACCGACGATTAGTCGATCTCGTTGAGCCGGTTCGCCCGCGCCGACAGATAGGCGTAGAGCGCCTCGACCTCGGCCTGCGTGAACACCTTGAAATCCGAGCGCGCCACCAGGGTCATGATGCCCAGATGCCGCCCGCCCGGCGGAACCCCAGTCCGCATCAAGGTGTCGAACGCCTCGGCGTCGTAGGCGCCGACCACCCGCAGGTCAGGCCCGCCTTCCCGCGGGTCGCCTGCCAGGTCCGAGCCGTGGCACTCCGAGCAGACCGTCCGGGCGATATGGCGTCCCGCCGCCAGCTCCGGCCCCAGGTCCATGGCCGGCGTCGCGCGCGCCCGCGCCACGCGCCGAGGTTCGTCGAGCGCGCCCCTCAGCACCTCCAAGCGGGCGCGCAGGCCCGCGCTCTGAGGCGGCCGCGGAACACCGGCCGGCGGGTGCGCACGGATGAACGCCAGCACCGTCGACATCTCCTCGGCCGTCAGGTGCATCAGGGTCTGCGCGGGCATCCCCCATAGCGCCCGCCCGTCGCTGGGGCGCACGCCCTGGCGGATCGCCTGGGCCAGTTGCTCGTCGCTGTAGCGCGCCGCCGCCAAAGTCAGGTTGGGGGCGTAGTTGCGGACCAGGCGAGGGCTGGGATTGTAGACCTTCCCCTGCAGGTCCGCCCCGTGGCAGCTCGTGCAGCCATAGAGTTTGGCCAGTCGTCGCCCCTCGGCCGCCATGTGCGCCGGCCCGGCCCGCGCCGTCTCTGGCGCGAGCGGGTAGCTGCGGGTGATCAGCAGCTCGCTCCAGATCCACAATGCGACCACCAGCAGCGTCGCCGCCGCGATCGCGCCCAGCGTCGTCGAGACGAGGGTTCGCCCCACCCGTTGCGCCTAGAGCGGGGCGACCCGGTCGAACCAGGGCCGGGCCTGCTCCAACTGACCGGCCAGCCGGAACAGCAGCGCCTCCTCGCCCATCCGGCCGACGAACTGGATGCCGATCGGCAGGCCGCCCTGGCTCCAGGCCAGCGGAACCGACATCGCCGGCTGGCCGGTGTTGTTGAACGCCTGGGTGTTGGGCATGAACTTGAACAGCCGCTGGGTATATTCGCGCGGGTCTTCGGTCAGGTGGCCGATCGGGATCGCCGGGCTGCCCAGGGTCGACATCAACAGCACGTCGTATTGCTGGAACAGGCCCGCCATCGCCCGGCCATAGGCGTGGATCGCCGCCAGGCCGCGGACATAGTTGGCGCCGGTGACCTGCTTGCCGCGCTGGTACATCAGCCAGGTCAGCATCTCGACGTCGCCCTGCGCCACCGGACGACCGCGGCGCTCGCCCTCGGCGTCCAGGGTCGCGGCGATGCTGGCGGCGATCACGTCCCCGGCGCCCTGTTGCATCGCGGCCAGGTCGCCAGGCACGCGCACCTCCTCGACCATGTGGCCCATCCCCTCGCACAGCCTGGCCGCGTCGAGCACTGCGGCCGCGCACTCCGGGTCCAGGCCGTCGGAAGCCAGCGCCGCAGTGGTGAAGCCGATGGCCAGCTTGCCGGGGTCGCGGCGCGCCTCCTCGGCGAACGGCCGCTCGGGCGGGGCCAGGAAATAGGGATCGCCCGGCTGCGGCTGGCACACCGCGTCCAGCAGCGCGGCGCTGTCGCGCACCGAGCGCGTCACCGCATGCTGGATCGAGGCGCCGCCCCACCCCTCGCCCATCGGCGCGAACGACACCCGCCCGCGCGACGGCTTCATCCCGAACAGTCCGCAGGCCGAGGCCGGGGTGCGGATCGACCCGCCGCCATCGCTGGCGTGCGCGGCCGGCACGATGCCCGCGGCCACCGCCGCCGCCGCACCGCCTGACGACCCACCCGGCGTGCGGCCGGTGTCCCAGGGATTGCGGCAGACGCCCAGCAGCGCCGGTTCGGTCACCGGCATCAGGCCGAACTCCGGCGTATTGGTCTTGCCGAACAGCACCAGCCCGGCGTCCTTGTAAGCGGTCGTGATCGCGCTGTCGGCGGCTGCGGTCGCGTCGCGGAACACCGCCGAGCCCGCCGTCGTCGGCGCGCCCTCAAGCTGCGCACCCAGGTCCTTCAGGAGAAAGGGCACGCCCGCCATCGGCCCGCCCCAGATGTCGCGCTTGACGTCCTGGCGGCCCCATTCGGTGAGGTCCATGGTCACGGCGTTGATCTTCGGGTTGACCGCCGCCATCCGCGCCACCGCGGTCTCCAGCAACTCCGAGGGGCTGACCTCGCCCTTCGACACCAGGCCGGCCAGACCCACGGCGTCGTGCTTGCGGTACTCTTCGAAGTTCATGGCGCGCTCCCTGCTTTTGCCGCAGGTGACCATAGGCGCGCGTGTATTCCAACCTCAGGTGATGGGTGATCGCCCTAGTGGCGCAGGCCGACGTGCTCGATGACCGCCCCGCGCATCGAATGGGTCTGCTGGATCGGCAGGCCCGTGGTCTCGAACTGGGTCTTAAGCTGGGTCTTGCGAGCCTGCAGCCGCTCGCCCAGTTCGTTCATGTCCAGGCCCGCGCGCCGCGCCTGGGCGAACATGCCTTCCGAGCGCATCTCCTCCTCATGGACATGGTGGCGGATCTCTTCCGACAGCACCTTGACCTTGGCGTCATAGAACGCCTCGTTCGGTGCGGCGTCCGACAGCTCGGCGATCATCAGCTTGGCCCCGTCGTGCTCGACATAGGCCTCGTCCAGCGTGCTGTCCTCGATCGCGCCGCGGCAGGCCGGATAGAAGATCTCTTCCTCGATCATCGTGTGCACCGTCAGGTCGACGCAGATCTGATGAACGATCGCGGCCTTGCGTCCTGCCCCGCGCGCGGACTTGAAGTCCTCGAACAGGGCCTCGACTGCGCGATGATCTGCCTTGAGCAGAGCGATGGCGTCGGGGGCGGCCATGGGGGTTCCTCCTGGGTTGGTTCCCAGGATCAACCCGCGCTCGGCCCCGCTGTTCCGTCAGTCTTCGGCGATCTCGCTGTGCTTCCGCGTGTCGCGCATCCGCAGATAGGTGATGAGCGAGACGCCGATCATGCCGGTGACGTACCAGTAGAAACCGCTTTCCATCCCCTGGCTCTTGAACCACAGCGCCACGTACTCCGCCGTGCCGCCGAAGATCGTGTTGGTCAGCGCGTAGGGCAGCGCGACCCCCAGCGCCCGGATGTGGGCGGGAAACAGCTCGGCCTTCACCACCGCGTTGATCGAGGTGTAGCCGGTGACGATGATCAGCGCGCCCAGCACGATGGCGAAGGCGACATAGGGATCGCTGGTCTTCGAGAGCGTCGTGAAGATCAGGTAAGTGAAAGCCACCCCCAGCACGCCGAAGGCGATCATCAGCGGCTTGCGCCCGATCCTGTCCGACAGCGCCCCCGCCGCCGGCTGGATGAGCATGTAGACGAACAGCGCCGCGGCGCTGATCGCGGTCGCCGTTTCGCGGCTGAAGCCCGACGTGTTGACCAGGAATTTCTGCATGTAGGTCGAGTAGGCATAGAAGGCGAGCGTGCCGCCCGCCGTCAGGGCGATGACCACGAACGCCTGGCGCGGATAATGCTTGAACAGCGCAAACCCGCTCGACTTCGGCGCATCGCTCGCCTGGGCGTTCTTGAACGACTCCGTCTCGGCCAGGCCGCGGCGCAGGTAGAAGACCACCACCGCCAGCGCCCCGCCGATCACGAACGGGATCCGCCAGCCCCAGGCCTCGAGGTCCGGCTCGGGCAGGATCGCCTGCAGCAGCAGCAGGACCAGCAAGGCCAGCAGCTGGCCCGAGATCAGCGTCACGTACTGGAAGGACGAGAAGAAGCCGCGGCGCTGCTTGCCGGCCATCTCACTGAGATAGGTGGCGCTGGCGCCGTACTCGCCGCCGACGCTCAGGCCCTGCATCAGGCGGGCCAGCACCAGCAGGGCCGGCGCGATCCAGCCGATCTGATTGTAGCCAGGAGTCACGGCGATCAGCAGCGAGCCGGCGCACATCAGCGACACCGACAGCGTCAGTCCTGCCTTGCGGCCCCTGCGGTCGGAATAGATGCCCATGATCCAGGCCCCGATGGGCCGCATCAGGAAGCCGACTGCGAACACCGCCGCGGCGTTCAGCAGCTGGGCGGTGCGATCACCGGCCGGGAAGAAGATCGGCGCGAAATACAGGGTGAAGGCGGAATAGACGTACCAGTCGTACCACTCGACCAGATTGCCGGTGGACCCGCCGATGATCGACTTCAGTCGATGCCGGCGGTCTGCGGCTGCGCTATCGGCCATGAAGCCCCTCCCCCTGGGGAAATCAGAAACAAGCGGCCGGCGCTCTAGCGGCGCCGGCCGGACGCCCGGAGACTACTTCCGGACGCAGGTTTCTTCCTAGGGCCTCGCGCTCAGTTCGCGCGATCTAGTGCGTGCTCGACAGCTTCATCAGCACGAGGCCGCCGACGATCATCACCGCGGCCAGGATGCGCACCACGCTGACCTGCTCGCCCAGCACCGCGATGCCGACCAGGAACGCGCCGACCGCCCCGATGCCGGTCCAGACCGTATAGGCCGTACCCAGCGGCAGGGTGCGCATCGCCACCGACAGCAGGCCGAAGCTGGCGATCATGGTGCCGATGGTGATCACGCTCGGCACGAGCTTGGTGAACCCGTGCGACTGCTTCATTGCGAACGCCCAGACCACCTCAAGCAGTCCGGCGATAAACAAAAGAATCCAGGCCATGCGGCCCTCCTTTCGAAGAGCCGGGCCGTCCCGGACATTGATGCCCACGATTTTGGGGGAGGTCGTTCCTCGCGGCCCCTAGCTAGGTTCGCCGCCCTGCTGGGTCAAGCGCGCCGTCGCGACGCGGTGGTGCCGGCTACAGGATTCGAACCCGTGACCTTCGGTTTACAAAACCGCTGCTCTACCAACTGAGCTAAGCCGGCAACGCGCCGCTTATGGGGAAATCCAAGGGATCGCGCAACATCGCCGCGCTAGCGAACCTGGGAACAAGGTCGAAAAGGCCGGGGCGCTTCGGACTTAGCAGTCCCGGAACAGCCCCGAATAACGTTCCAGGTCCGTTCACCCGTGGAAGAGGCGCGCCCGCATGAAGGTCTCGAACGTCATCCCCCTACCCCCGCGGCCCAAGCCGGCTCGTGTCGTGCCGCTGATCGGCGTCGTTGGCGAAGGCAGGCGGGTCACCTTCCACAAGCCGCGGTCGACGAAGTGACGTGCGTCGCTTCCCGCCAGCCTGGACGATGAGGCGTAGGCGTACGCGGTCCTCGGAGGCAAGGCGCGGCATGGAGCCATAACGCAAAAGACCCGCCCCCCGTTAAGGGAGCGGGCCAGATGGATTCCTAGATCGAGAAGCCTAGGCCGCGGCGACGGCGTTCCGCCGCCGCGAGGCGCGAACCATCGAACCGATTGCACCAAAGCCGATGATCATCATGGCCCAAGTGGCGGGTTCCGGAACGGCAGAGGAAATCTGGCCGCCAAGGATGAGGTTGTCGGCGGTCGGCCACAGGGGCTGGCTGACGGGCTGCGCTGCGGACAGGTTCACGCTCGTCAGGCCGCTCGTGGACAAAAAGCCCAAGAAGCTCGACGTGGAGGCGTTGACGATCTGCCGAGAAACGCTGCCGTCAGCGTCCGTTGCGGTGAGGCTCACGGTTCCCGGAAAATGATTCCCCTCCCTCATCGTCGTGAAGAAGTCGCCGCCGAGGCCGACCACCCCGCCCGTGAAGTTTCCGAAAGTGATGGTCGCGAGCGCATATTCCGACGAGAGCCAGGGATTGGCCGGTGCACCCACGCCATAGAGCGTCGAAACGTCCGTGCTAGCCGTGTAGCCATAGGAACCAATGGCGCGCGTCAAAGCTGGAAGCGACGTCCCAATCGATAGATCCTGGAACGTATCGACAGCCGGAGCTGAGAGAGCGGCGAGGAAGCTGGCCTGATCAGTGAAGATCGTGATGGCGGCGTTGGCGTTGCTGGACAGGCCCAACGCGAGGGCGACCCCCGCGAGAAACTTCATACTGATCATCTTCCCCCCAAGGCCCAGCGACTTGCGCCGGCGCCAGATTTTCAAAATTCAGACTAACGCCGTAGCCTCCAGATTGACTTGCAACTACTGGTCAACACATTTCCCGTTTAAGGCGACAACCGGCGGGTCGTCCTCCAGCGGCGCCTTAACCGGCCTCATCCGGCGGGATCGGAGATGTGCCGGTCGCGCAGCCCTGAAGTGCGATTGAGGGCAAGAGCCAGGGCCAGCCTGGTTGGTATCGCGAACAGGCGCGGCCTCCTGTGCGAGCGCGTCGAAAGCTTCGAAGGCCAGCCGCTTGTCGCGCCGCGTGCGAGGGCATGGCGACGATGGAAGCCGTGCCGGTGTCGCTGGACAAGAACTCCATCCTCGCCCAGGGGTCCGCCCCCGCTGCCAAGCCCCCGCCGCTGGCACGGCCGTTGCGAAAATTGATCGGTCCACCCGGACCAAATCCCATTTGGAGACTCCTTACGTGAGCACGAAAAGACACTGGCTGGTGGGCACGGCTGCGGCGCTGGCCGCAGCGCTGGTCGCTGGCGGCGCGAGCGCTGCGACCCTAGTCAACGGCAGCTTTGAAGAAGGCGCCGATCCGGGCAGCTTCATTACCCTGGGCAACGGCAGCACCGCGATCACCGGTTGGACCGTCAAGGGCCACGGCGTCGACTACATCGGCTCCTACTGGACCGCCGCGCACGGCGACCGCAGCGTCGACCTCTCCGCTCTGAACGGCGGCACGATCCAGCAGACCATCGATACGATCGTCGGCAAGACCTACAAGGTCACCTTCTGGCTGGCCGGCAACCCCGACGGCGGCCAGGGCGACAAGTTCGTCGCCACCTCGGTCAGCGGCGATCAGGTGAACAGCTTCTCCTTCAATGTCGGCGGCGGCAACACCAAGCAGAACATGGGCTGGACGCAGCACAGCTACACGTTCAAGGCCTTCGACCCGACCGCCACCCTGGCGTTCAACTCCCAGACCAACACGCCCTACGGCCCGGCGCTCGACAACGTGTCGATCTCGGCGGTGCCGGAGCCGGCCACCTGGGCCATGATGATCATGGGCTTCGGCGGCGTCGGCGCTGCGGTTCGCGCCTCGCGCCGCAAGCAGGCCCTCGCCTTCGCCTGACCCACAACAGGCGCTATGAAGGACGCCGTCGGTTCTCCGGAACCGGCGGCGTTCCCTTGTCTAGAGGCGGCTTCGTGGACCTGAAACCGATCGAGATCTTCATCGACGCCGACGCCTGTCCGGTGAAGGACGAGACCTACAAGGTCGCCCAGCGCTACGGGCTCAAGACCTGGGTCGTCTCCAACGCCTTCATGCAGATCCCGCAGTCGCCGTTGATCGCGCGGATGATCGTCGACGCCGGGCCCGACGTGGCCGACGACTGGATCGCCGAGCACATCGCCCCGGGCGATGTGGCGATCACCAACGACATTCCGTTGGCCGAGCGTGTGCTGACGGCTGGCGGCTACGCCCTGGCCGCCAACGGCCGCCCGTTCACCGAGAACTCGATCGGCGCGGCCATCGCCCAGCGGGCGCTGATGGAGCAGTTGCGCTCGACCGGCGAGATGCTCGGCGGACCGCGGCCCTTCGACCGCAACGACCGCTCGCGGTTCCTGCAGTCTCTGGACGAGACAATCCAGAAGGAGCGTCGTCGACGCGCCTTGCAACGCGGCGGCGCATGACTAGCTTGCGGTCAAGTTTGGCTGAGGGGTTCTGATTATGCGCAACGCGTTGATGCTGTCCGTCCTGGGGTCCTGCGCCCTGCTCGCCGGCTGCGGCCAGGGCGGCGGCGAGACGTCCGCGACGTCCACGCCGGCCCCCGCCGCCGAGCATGAGCCCACCGCCGCCGAAAAGGCGGCCGTCCTGGCCAGCCTGCCCGCGCCCTACAACACCGCCGACATCGACAATGGCAAGGCCAAGTTCGCCATGTGCCGCTCCTGCCACACGATCGTCGAGGGCGGCGCCAATCTCACCGGCCCGAACCTGCACGGCGTCTTCGGCCGCAAGGCCGGCGCGCTCGAGAACTACAAGTACTCCGATGCGGTGAAGAACGCGGGCTTCGTGTGGGACGCCGAGCACCTGGACAAGTGGCTGGCCGAGCCCCGCACCTTCCTGCCGGGCACCAAGATGACCTTCGCCGGCCTCAAGGCCGAGAAGGACCGCATCGACCTGATCGCCTTCCTCAAGGTCGAGACCGGCTACAAAGCGCCGTAAGGCGCTAGCATTCGAAAACAGCAACCTTGACGAGAATACCAATCGGCCGCAGCATGAGGCGGTCGAGGCTGCGCTTGCATCTGTCAGCCGAGATCCTGCGCCGGCGCCTGTGACACCCCCTTGTCGCAGCCGGCGCCACCCCGACAACTCGCCTCCCCCGCCGGGGGAGGCTTTTTCGTAGACCGATGGATTCGGTCCGAGGGCGGGCCTATTCGGCGGCGTTGGCCGCCCGCGCCTGTTCGGCCTCCTCGAAGGCCTCGATGCGCCGCGCAGTGGTCTGCGGCGACTTCGTGAACCGCGCCAGCATGTTGTAGAACACCGGCACTATGAACAGGGTCAGCAGGGTCGAGAAGATCGCCCCGAAGAAGATGACCACGCCGATGGTCTTGCGGCTCTCGCCGCCGGCGCCGCCCCACATGATCAGCGGGATCGCCCCGGCCGCCGCGGCGATCGAGGTCATGATGATCGGACGCAGGCGCAGCGAGGCGCTTTCGATCACCGCCTCGCGGATCGACAGCCCTTCGTCGCGCAGCTGGTTGGCGAACTCGACGATCAGGATGCCGTTCTTGGCGGCGATGCCGATCAGGATGATCAGACCGATCTGGCTGTAGGTGTTGACGGTCGAGCCGGCGATCAGCAAGCCGAACAGCCCGCCCAGCGCCGCCACCGGCACGGTCAGCATGATCACGCCCGGGTGGATCCAGCTCTCGAACTGGGCGGCCAGCACCAGGAAGACCAGCAGCAGCGCCATGCCGAAGGCCAGGCCCACCGCGCTGCCCGCTTCCAGGTAGTCGCGGGCCATACCGCCCCACTTGATCTGCGGGCCGGGCGGCATCTTGGCGATTTCCGCCTCGAAGAACTTCACCGCCTCGCCGACCGGATAGCCGGGGTTCAGCTGCGCCGAGAGCGTGACCGAACGCAGGCGGTCGACCCGCGAGCGGTCGGGCGTGTCGCCGCGCACCTCGGTGGTGACCACGGTCGACAGCGGGATCAGCTCGCCCGAGTTCGCCCGGACATAGAGGTTGCCGATGTCCTGCTCGGTCTGACGCTGCTCGCGGTCGGTCTGCAGCAGGACGTCGTATTCCTGCCCGTTCTTGATGTAGGTCGTCACCCGCCGGGTGCCGAAGTTGCTCTCCAGCGCCCGCCCGACCGCCTGGGCCGAGACGCCCAGCGACGCCGCCTTCTCCCGGTCGATGTTGACCAGCACGCGCGGGCTGGTCGGCTCGTAGTCGAGACGCGCCCGCGACAGGCCGGGATTGGCCTCGGCCGCGGCCAGCAGCGGTTTGATCCAGGCGGCGATCTGGGCGTAGTCGTCTCCCGCGACAATCACGTCGACGCCGCTTCCGCCGCCCCCGCCGCCGCGCTGGAAGGCCGGCCGCACCGAGGCGATGGCCCGCACCGAAGTGATCGACGACAGTTCGCGATTGAGGCGCGCCGCCAGTTCGTTGGAGGTGGTCTCCCCGCCTTCGGTCAGGGTGGCGTTGCCGAAGCCGCTGTTGAACTGGGTGCCGCCGAACCGCGGCACGCCGAGGATATAACGGGTGATGACCCCGTCCTTGCGCAGCTCCTGCAGCCGCGCCTCGACCTGGGCGGCCGCCTTCATCGTGTAGTCGTAGCCCGCGCCCTCCGGCGCGATGATGTTCAGGTCGACCCGGCCGCGGTCCTCTTCCGGCACCAGCTCGCGGGGTAGCGCCGCGAACAGCCCACCGGCGCCCGCGGCCAGCGCGATCACCAGGCCGATGGTGGCGAAGGTCGCGCGCCGGTCGCCCAGCAGCGACTCCAGCGAGGCGTGATAGGACGACTTCAGCTTGCCCATCGCCGCATCGACGCGGCGAGCCATGAAGCCCTGGCCGCGCGCCGGACGCAACAGCTTGGAGGCCAGCATCGGCGACAGGCTGAGCGCCAGCAGCGCCGAGAACGCCACCGCCGCGGCGATCGCCACCGCCAGCTCGACGAACAGCCGGCCGATATAGCCCGGCAGGAACATCAGCGGCGCGAACACCGAGATCAGCACGATGGTCGTGGCGACGACGGCGAAGAACACCTGCCGCGCCCCGCGCTGGGCCGCCACGATCGCCGGCTCGCCCTCGTCGATCCGCCGCTGGATGTTCTCGACCACCACGATGGCGTCGTCGACGACCAGGCCGATGGCCAGCACCAGCGCCAGCAACGTCAGCAGGTTCAGCGAGAAGCCCAGCGGGGCCAGCACGATGAAGGTCGATAGGATGCAGATCGGCGCCACAACCGACGGGATCAGCGCCGCCCGCCAGGTGCCGAGGAACACGAAGTTCACCAGGGCCACCAGGGACATCGAGATGCCCATGGTGATCCAGACTTCTTCCAGCGCGTGCTTGGTGAAGACGGTGTAGTCGACCGCCACCTCCAGCACTGTGCCCTTGGGCAGCGACTTGTTCAGCTCCGGCAGCAGGTCGCGGACCCCCTGCGAGATCTCCAGGTCGTTGGCCTGCGACTGACGGGTGATGCCGATGCCCACCTGGTCGCGGCCGTTGGAGCGGAAGCTGCGACGACGCTCGTCGGGCCCTTCTTCCACGCGGGCGATGTCGCCCAGGCGGGTGATGTAGGCCTGCGACGTATTGCCGGTCGCCGCCGCCGCGCGTCCGCCCGACGCCACCACCGGCAACTGGGCGAACTGTTCGGGGGTCGCATAGCCGCGGCCGACGCGGATCGTGAAGTCTTTGTCCGGGGCTTCGAGCGAGCCGGCCGGCAGTTCCAGGTTCTGGCTGTTCAGCGCATTCTCGACGTCGTCGACCGTCACCCCGCGGGCGGCCATGGCGTTGGGATCGAGCCAGATCCGCATCGAATAGAGCTGGCTGCCGCCGACGAACACCTGGGCCACGCCGGGGACCGTCGAAAACCGCTCCACCAGATAGCGCTGGGCGTAGTCGGACAACTGCAGCCGGTTCAGCGTCGTCGAGGCGAACGAGATGAACATGATCGGCGAGCCGTCGGCGGTCGCCTTGGCGATCTGTGGCGGGTCGGCCTGCAGCGGCAGGTTGGCGGCCACGCGGCTGACGGCGTCGCGCACGTCATTGGCGGCGTCGTCCAGGTTCCGGTCGAGCCGGAACGAGATGTTGATGTTCGAACGGCCATCGCGTGAGGACGAGTTGACCCGGTCGATCCCCTGGATGCCGGAGATCTGTCGTTCGATCACCTCGGTGATCCGCTCCTCGACCACTTCGGCCGAAGCGCCGCGATAGGTGGTGGAGATCGAGACCACGGGCGGGTCGACGCTGGGCAGTTCGCGCACGGTCAGCGAAGCGAAGGCGGCCACGCCGACGACGCAGAGGATGATCGCCGCGACCGCCGCGAAGACAGGCCGGCGGACCGAGATGTCCGACAGCATCATGCGTCAGGCCGCGCCGCGCGCGCCCCGGGCTCGGCGCCCTTCTGGGACGCCATGATGCGGATCGGCTGACCCGGCTGAATCTTGTTGAGGCCGTCGGCGACGATCTGTTCGCCGGCTCGCAGCCCGTCGCGGATCTCCACGAAACCGTCCTGGCGCACGCCGGTCAGAACCGGCCGCTGCTCGGTGCGGGCCTGCTCGCCCTGGCCGGTGACCACGAACACGAAGGCCGAGTCGCCCTGCACCGACACCGCCGCTTCCGGCGCGGCGACGACCTGCCGCTGCCCCTGGGCGATCGCCACCCGCAGCATCATGCCGGGCTTCAGCTTGCGGTCGGGATTGGGGAATTCGGCGCGGGCGGTGATCGCCCGGGTCCGCTCGTCGATGCGGGTGTCGAGCTTCTGGATGCGCCCCTGGATCACCTGGCCCGGATAGGCGTCGATGCGGGCGGTGATCGGCTGCCCCTCGCGGATCGAGGCGAGGTAGCGGTCCGGCACTTCGAAATCGACGCGCACGCTCGAGATGTCGTCGAGGGTCACGATCGCCGCGCCCGGATTGACCAGCGCCCCGGGGGCGATGTCCGACAGCCCGACGACGCCGGCGAACGGCGCGCGGATCATCCGGTCGCCCTCGCGGGCCCGCGCGGCGTCGACGTCGGCCTTGGCCGCCAGATAGGTCGCCTCGCGCTGGTCGAGCGCGGTCTTCGACGCATAACCCTGGGTCGCCAGCTGCTTCCAGCGGTCGTAGTCGCGCTGCGCCTGCATCAGCCGCGCCTGCGCCTGGGCGATGCCCGCGCTCTGCTCGGTGGCCTTCAGTTCGACCAGCACCGCGCCCTTGGGCACCGATTGGCCGTCGCTGAAACGCACCTTGTCGACCAGCTGCGTCGTAGCCGCCGTCAGCGTCACCGACTGGCGGCCCTTGGCGACCCCGATCACGTCAATGGCGTCCACGAAGGTCTTGTTCTGCGCACCGACCACATTGACCTGCGCCGGGCCGCCCATGCCGCCGCTACGGCCGCCGCCGCCGCCGCTCTTCTGGGCGGCCATCGCGCCGCCGCCGCCGGGGCCTCCCGGCCCCTCGCTCTTGCCCAGGGTGAGCTTCCAGCCGCCTGCGACCACCATGAGGCCGAGGATCACAATCGCGCCGACGAGGAAAAAGTGGCGTCGCAACAACTTACGGAATCTCCGGGGCGGCTCGGAATACGAATGTGGATGACGCTGAATCGAAGCGCGTCCTATGGCGACGACATAGGCGCCGTCCAGTGACAGAACGATGGCTTTGCGTGTCACCCCTGAAACACAACGTCGATATGCCCAGTCATAACACGCGATGCAGCTTACAATTCCGTATTGGCGTCATCGCTGCAAAGAAAACGGGCGCCCGAGACCGGGCGCCCGCCTTGCACAGTCCTTGAGGAGAACCTCTAGGCGTCGTAGCCCGGCAGCGACCGATCCAACAGGCGCAGCGCGCCCGGCCAGGCCAGCTGTCCGCCCAGGCCCCGCGACATCTGCGACTTCACTTCGTCCTGCGCCGCCTGCGGCGCAAGCAGCACGTTTTCGCGCCCGGCTGACAGCGCCATGACCTGCTGTTTGCAGGCGCGCTCCAGGTAGAACATGTTGATCCAGCATTCGGCCGCGGTCTCGCCCACGGCCAAGGTCCCGTGGTTTCGCAGCAACATCATCTTCTTGTCGCCGATGTCGGCCACCAGGCGCTCGCGCTCGTCGAGGTTCAGCGCGATCCCCTCGTAGTCGTGATAGGCGAGCATCGTGCGCACGATCAGCGCATGCTGCGACAGCGGCAGCAGACCGTCCTTCTGGGCGGCGACCGCCACGCCCTGGTCGGTGTGCAGGTGCATGACGAAGTGAGCGTCCTCACGGGCCGCGTGGATCGCCGAGTGGATCGTGAAGCCCGCCGGATTGATGAAGTACGGGGTCTCCTGGAGGATGTTGCCGTCCAGGTCGATCTTGACCAGCGCCGAGGCCGTCATCTCGCCGAAGTACATCCCATAGGGATTGATCAGGAATTGGTGATCTGGGCCGGGCAGCCGCGCCGAGATGTGGGTGTAGATCGCATCGTCCCAACCGTAGAGCGCCACCAGGCGATACAGCGCCGCCAAGTCCACCCGCGCCTGCCATTCCTCGGCGCTGACCTTGCCCTTCAACGAGCTCACGCTCGTGATCGAACCGTCGGCCATGGCGACCTCCCTCTGAATGTCTTTGTCTGATCGTTGTTCACCAGAGTCGCGCCGACGGCGGCAGGCGTCAAGCACGGCCTGCAGCGTTGAATCTGCTCGGCAAACGGCCGTTGACACCAGAGCCTGTTGGGCGGAAGAATTTCTTAACGACAAGATCTGACCGCGCATCACGAACCAAGCTTGTCGGCCCGTATGTTCCTAGGCTGGGGATGGCGGGCCCTTATTGAAATATCGACGTCGCAAAGCTCGGATGCGGAGGTCGCTGTGTCTCACCTCACGTTCAAGTTTGCCGCGCTCGCGGCAAGCATGGTCTTGGCCGGCCTGTCGCCTGGCGCGGCGGCCCAGGCCGCCACCGTCTACAGGGCGCCCCTGCTGGGCGCGAACGAGAACCCGCCGGTCTCCTCGCCCGGCGGCGGCGGCGCTTTCCTGACCATCGATGGCGACCTGATGACGGTCTCCACGACCTTCAGCAACCTGATCGGCGACGTCGCCGCCGCCCACGTCCACTGCTGCGCCGCCGCCCCGGCCAATGTCGGGGTCGCCACCCGGACGCCGAGCTTCCCGGGCTTCCCGACCGGCGTCACCAGCGGCGCCTACAGCCAGACCTTCGATCTCGACGCAGTCGGGACCTACAATCCGACCTTCGTCACCGCCTATGGCGGCACGGCCCAGGGCGCGCGCGCCGCGCTGCTGACTGCGCTCGGCGGCGGGCAGGCCTATTTCAACATCCACACCACCTTCGCGCCGGGCGGTGAGATCCGCGGCCAGTTCGCCCTGATCCCCGAGCCGGCCAGCTGGGCGCTGATGATCGCCGGCTTCGGTGTCGCCGGCCTGGCCATCCGCTGGCGCCGCGCGGTCTTCAGGACCTGAGGCCTCAGGCGGTGGTCTTCACCCGCGCCACCGCGTCCAGCCAGCGGGCGTAGGCCGCCTCGCGCCCATGGCTGCTCAGGGCGGGGTCCATCCGCTCGGTCGACGGCCGCGCGGCGACGGCCTCCTCGACGCTGGCGTAGACGCCGGCCCCGAGGCCCGCGAACAGCGCCGCACCCAAGGCGGTCATCTCCATATAGGTCGCCCGGCCGACGGCCACCCCGGTCAGGTCCGCCAGCCGCTGGCTGAACCAGGCGCTGCGCGACATTCCCCCGTCGATGCGCAGCTCCACGTCCCGGCCGAAGGCCCCCGGGGCGTCGGCCCGCATCGCCTCGATCAGGTCGCGGGTCTGCAAGGCGCAGGCGTCGAACGCCGCCTGCGCGATCTCGGCCAGGCCGGTGTCGCGGGTCATCCCGAACAGCCCGCCGCGCGCGTTGGCGTCCCACCAAGGCGCGCCGAGCCCTGTGAACGCCGGCACCAGCACCACCCCGTGATCCTCGCGCGCGGACTGCGCCAGCTTCTCCACCCCCGCGCCGCCGCCGGGAACGCCGAGCCCCTCATTGATCCATTGCAGGGCCGCGCCGGCGATGAAGATCGAGCCTTCGAGCGCATAGGTCGCCCGCCCGCCCAGCCTCGCCGCCACAGTCGTCAGCAGCCGCGAGCGCGACGGCGCCAGGTGCTCGCCGGTATTGACCAGCATGAAGCAGCCGGTGCCGTAGGTGGCCTTCATCTCGCCGGCGCGGATGCAGCCCTGCCCCATCAGCGCCGCCTGCTGGTCCCCCGCCACGCCGCGGATCGGGATCGCCCGGCCCAGCAGTTCCGGCGCGGTCGAGCCATAGTCGCCGGCGCAGTCCAGCACTGTCGGCAGCAGAGCCCGCGGCACGTCGAGCATCTCCAGCATCTCGTCCGACCACGCCTGCGCCTTCAGGTCGAACAGCATGGTCCGCGAGGCGTTGGTCGCATCGGTCGCGTGCACCTTGCCGCCGGTCAGCTTCCAGATCACCCAGCTGTCCATGGTGCCGGCCAGCAGCTCCCCGGCCTCGGCCCGCGCCCGCGCGCCGTCCACCTGATCGAGGATCCAAGCGATCTTGGTGCCGGAGAAGTATGGGTCCAGCAGCAGCCCGGTGATGTCGGTGACCTGCGGCTCGCGCCCGGCCGCGCGCAGCCGCTCGCAGGTCGGCGCCGTGCGGCGGTCCTGCCAGACGATCGCCCGGTGGATCGGCTTGCCGGTGGCCTTGTCCCAGATCACAACCGTCTCGCGCTGGTTGGTGATGCCGATGGCCGCGACGTCCTCCGCCGGGCGGCCGGACTTGGCCAGCGTCTCGCGCAGCACCGCGACCGAGGCGGCGAAGATTTCCTCGGCGTCGTGCTCCACCCATCCGTCGTCCGGATAAAACTGCTCCAGCGGCCGCCCGGCCTCGGCGACCGGCGCGCCCTTGAGGTCGAACAGGATCGCCCGGGTCGAAGTCGTGCCCTGGTCCAGCGCCAGGATCAGAGGTTCCGCCATCGTCCGCACCCGTCGTTGCTCGCTTGGCGAGCGACTCGCCGCTCGCATGGTCAATCGGTTGTAACCATGTTTTCATCCGCTCCGAGCAGATTCGCAGCGATCGCCGGGGACGCCAGAGTGAGTGTGGCCGCCAAGACCGATGACCTGCTGAATCTGGCCCGCAGCCGCGCGCCGGCCGATCGGGAGCGCCTGCTCCTGGCCATCGTAGAACTCTGCGACGCCGGCGAGAGCGCCGCGGGCCTGATGACCTCCAAGCCAATCCAGGGCCTGCTCAACTCGATCTTCATGTCCCTGGTCGTCGAGGCCGAGCGCGACATCCGCCGTCGGCTGTCCGAGAAGCTGGCCCAGGCCGACTGGGCGCCTTCGGCTCTGGTCAACGTGCTGGCCCTGGACGACATCGAGATCGCCCGCCCGGTCATCGCCGGCAGTCCGGTGCTCAAGGACCATGACCTGGTCCGGCTGCTGGTCGAAGCCACGATCGAACATCAGATCGAGGTCGCCCGCCGTCCGAACATCGGCCCGCCCGTCGTCGCCGCCATCCTGCAGCAAAGCGAGCCGGCGGTGCTGACCGCCCTGGCCGGCAATCCCAGCGCCGCCCTGGGCGAGCACGAGCTCGCCATCCTGGTCACCGCCGCCCAGCGGATCGCGGCCATGCGCTCGCCGCTGGCCCGCCACCCGGGCATGACCGACGGGCTCGCCCGCCAGCTCTACCTCTGGGTCGGTCAGGCCCTGCGCCAGTCGCTCGTCGACCGCTTCCGGCTCGACGCGGCCGCGCTCGACGCCGCCCTCGCCGCCTCGGTGCGCGAGGCCCACGGGCTGTCTCTTATAAACATATCCGAGCCCACCAGACTAGCCTCATGATCT
>NZ_JAPMTQ010000049.1:0-25722 GCF_026411515.1 Phenylobacterium sp. 58.2.17
CCCCCCCCCCCCCCCCCCCCCCCCCCCCCCCCCCCCCCCCCCCCCCCCCCCCCCTGGCCCGGTTTGTCGAGCAGCGCGCCGGCATGAATGACGGTGGCCGGCTGGGCCTGGGCGGCTGCTTGGCCGCTCGCGCCCATACTCAGGACAATGGCGGCGCCGAGAATTTTAGCGGCAGTGGGCGCCGAGACTCTACGCATGGATACTCCCCCCTTTAAAAACGGCCTGCACTCTAGCTTCGGTGGCGCCGGGGTCTAGAGGCCAATTGGAGGTTCAATGACCCAACGCCTGGCCCTCACCGCCCTCGTCGTCCGCGACTACGACGAGGCGATCGGCTTCTATGTGAACCAGCTCGGCTTCGAGCTCAGCTCCGACGACGACATGGGCGGCGGCAAACGCTGGGTGGTCGTCACCCCGCGCGGCTCGCAGAGCGGGCTGCTGCTGGCCAAGGCCGCGGGCGAAGTCCAGGCCGCGCGGGTCGGCGACCAGACCGGCGGCCGGGTCGGCTTCTTCCTGCACACCGACGACTTCGCCGCCGACCACGCGCGGATGACCGCGGCGGGCGTCAGGTTCTTGGAGGCGCCACGCCAGGAACCCTATGCGACCGTGGCGGTGTTCGAGGATCTCTATGGCAACCGATGGGATCTCTTACAGCCGAAGTGAGCGCTTCTGACTCGCGCTCGCGGCCCAGGCGTTGTTTGATCCTCCAAGCCAAGAGGGAGATGGTCCGATGTCAGGCCTCACGATCCGCAAGGTGGCCGGCGCCCTGGGCGCCGAGATTTCCGGCGTCGACCTGTCCGCCGACCTGCCGGACGCCGTGATCGAGGAGATCCGCGCCGCCTTCGTCCATCACCAGGTGGTGTTCTTCCGCGACCAGAGCCTGACGCCGCAGGCCCAGCTGGCCTTCGGCCGGCGCTTCGGCCCGCTCAACATCCATCCCTATGTCGCCGGCATGCCCGGCCATCCCGAGGTGATGGAGATCGTCAAGGAGCCGGGCGACAAGGTGAACTTCGGCGGCGGCTGGCACTCGGACATGAGCTTCCTGGAGACCCCGTCGATCGGCTCGATCCTCTATGCCGTCGAGATCCCGGAGTGGGGCGGCGACACCTTGTTCGCCAGCCAGGCCGCCGCCTACGAGGCGCTGTCGCCGGGCCTGAAGGCGACGCTGGAGAGCCTCAACGCCGTCCATTCCGCGGGCCGCGAATACTCCGCCCAGGGCCACTCGGCCCAGAAGCGCGCCTCGATGAAGGTCGTCGAGGCCGAGGGCGCAGTCGGCGAGTTCGTCCATCCGGTGGTCAAGGTCCACCCCGAGACCGGCCGCAAGGCGCTCTATGTGAACCCGGCCTTCACGATGCGCATCGACGGCTGGAGCAAGCGGGAGAGCAAGCCGCTGCTCGACTTCCTGTTCGAGCACTCCCGCTACGAGGCCTTCACCTGCCGCTTCGCCTGGGCCGCCGGCTCGGTGGCCTTCTGGGACAACCGCTCGGTCTGGCACTTCGCGCTCAACGACTATCCGGGACAGCGGCGGCATATGCGCCGCGTCACGGTCGACGCCTGGCCCGCCACGGCGGGCAAGCCCGTTCTCCAGCACGCGGAGGGCGTATCCTAGGCGGGGCCGAAACGCCCCGTTTCCAAATAAAAACAAAGACATTTCATTAGGGAGATTTCGAGAATGGTCACCGTCAATCCGAACGGGACGCTGAAGGGCCGCGTCGCCCTGGTCACTGGCGCCAGCCGCGGCATCGGCGAGGCGATCTGCGCCCGCCTGGCGCAGGAAGGCGCCAAGGTCGTGGCCTCGGCCCGAACCGCCGAGAGCGGCGAGAGCCGCCTGCCCGGGACCCTGCAGGACACCGTCGAGCGCATCGGCAAGGCCGGCGGCGAAGCCGCCTTCATCAAGGCCGACCTGGCCCAGGCGTCCGAACGCGAACGCCTGGTCGAGGAGGCGACCGCCCTCTACGGCCCGGTCGACATCCTGATCAACAACGCCGCCATCACCTATTTCATCCCGGTCGAGGAGTTCCCGGAAAAGCGCTTCAAGCTGATGATGGAGGTGCAGGTCTATGCGCCGTTCCACCTGTCGCAGCTCGTCATTCCCGGCATGCGCGACAAGGGCGCCGGCTGGATCGTCAACATCTCCTCGCCGGCCGGGATCCACCCCAAGCAGCCCTACGGTCCGGCCCGCGGCGGCACCGTCTATGGCATGTGCAAGGCGGCGCTGGAGCGGTTCTCGACTGGCCTGGCGTCCGAGGTCTATGCCGACAACATCGCCGTCAACGTGGTCTCGCCGGGCCTGGTCGACACCCCCGGCGTCGCCGTCCACGGCCTGATCAACGAGGCCACCAAGAGCCGGGTGCAGCCGATCGAGTACATCGCCGAGGCGGTCTATCGCCTGGCCTCCGGCGACCCGCAGACGGTCACCGGCCGGGTCGACTACGCCGAGCCGCTGCTCAAGGAACTGGACGTCCAGCCGGCCGCGCTGATCTGACGAACTGGTCTGGCCGGAGGTTCGCCAGCGGACCTTCCGGCCAGACCTCTCGCCGTCTATGGCGGCCCTATGCTCCGCCTCGATCATCTGCTCGTCGGCCAGGTCGCCCCGCTCGGCGACACCCTCAGCGGCATCGCCAAGGCGCCGGTCGCCGGCCCGCTGCGCCTGACGCCCACTGGCTTTGAGGGCGACGCCCAGGCCGACACCCGCGTCCATGGCGGCCCGGACAAGGCGGTGCACCACTATCCGTTCGAACACTACGAGCTTTGGCGCGCCGAGCTCGGCGCGCGCCCGGCCCTGGCCGCGCCCGGCGGCTTCGGCGAGAACCTTTCGACCCGGGGCCTGGACGAGACTCAGGTGGCGATCGGCGACATCTTCCGCCTGGGGACTGCGCTCATCGAGGTGTCCCAGGGCCGCCAGCCCTGCTGGAAGCTCAACCTGCGTCTCGACGTTCCGGACATGGCCCAGAAGGTCCAGGCCACCGGCCGCACCGGCTGGTACTACCGGGTGCTCGAACCGGGTCTGGTCGCGCCGGGCGACGGGTTCGAGCTTCAGGACCGGCGCTCGCCCGACTGGACGATCCATCGGCTGTGGCGGACGCTTTATGTCGATACGCTGAACCGCGAGGAACTGGCCGCGATGGCCGCTCTTGAGCACCTGCCCGAAGGCTGGCGCAAGTATGCGCGGCGGCGGCTGGAGACGCGCCGGGTCGAGGACTGGTCCGCCCGCCTGGGCGCCTAGACGGCGGGCGCCGGCCGGGCGCGCTGGTTGTAGAGCAGTCCGCGCCGGCGCTCCTGCTCCTGCGGGGTGATCGACGCCGGGTCTTCGCCGGGGTCGGCGACCACCGCCATGCCGCGCTGCACGGCCGGGCGCGCGCTCATCTCGTCGAACCAGCGCTTGAAGTACTTGAACTCGCCCATGTCGATGCCCTGCAGCTCCCAGCTGACGGTCCAGGGGAACGAGATCATGTCGGCGATCGAATAGGCGTCGCCGGCGATGTAGCGCCGGTCGTAGAGCCGGTTGTTCAGCACCCCGTACAGCCGGTGGACCTCGTCGTTGAAGCGCCGCTGGGCGTAGGACTGGTCGCCGTGCTCGGGGGCCACGCGGCTGAAGTGGCCGCGCTCGCCGAACTTCGGACCCTGATTGGCCATCTGCCAGATCACCCACTGGATGACCTCATACTTGCCGCGCACGTCGGCGGGCAGGAAGCGGCCGGCTTTCTCGGCCAGGTAGATCATGATCGCGCCGGACTCGAAGACGCTCAGCGGCGGGCCGCCGTCGGCCGGCGCGTGGTCGACAATCGCCGGCATGCGGTTGTTCGGCGAGATCTTCAGGAAGTCGTCGGTGAACTGGTCGCCGCGGCCGATGTGCACCGGCGCGACCCGGTACGGCAGCTCCAGTTCCTCCAGCAGGATCGTCACCTTCTTGCCGTTCGGCGTCGGCCAATAGTGGACGTCGATCATCGCGGGCCTCTTGCAACGGGTATGGGGCGGTCAGCCTAGGCCGCCCAGGCGGCCCCTCAATCGACAATTTCTGATCCGACCCTCAGCTTCCCCGGCCGGCGCGGCCGATTTCCGCCTGGCGCCATACGGCTCCTTAACCAACCAGGCGCGAGAAACGCCACGAGAGAGGAGCGCCCAGGTTGAAGACCTGTCTCGTCGTCGACGACAGCCGCGTAATCCGCAAGGTCGCGCGCCGCATCCTGGAGGACATCGGCTTCGAGATCGCCGAGGCCGCCGACGGGTTGGAGGCGCTCGCCTGGTGTCGTGCGGCCATGCCCGACGCAGTGCTGCTGGATTGGAACATGCCGGCCATGTCGGGCATCGAGTTCCTGCGCATCCTGCGCCAGGAGCCGGGCGGCGAGCAGCCGACCGTGGTCTTCTGCACCGTCGAGAACAGCGTCGAGCGGATCCGCGAGGCGCTCGACACCGGGGCCGACGAATACATCATGAAGCCGTTCGACGGCGACATCATCGCCGCGAAGTTCGCCCAGGTCGGGCTGGCATGACGCTGGATGACCGGGAACTGGTGGCTCAGCTCTGCGCGGCGCGCGCGGGCGTGCGGGTCGATCCTGAAAAGACCTATCTGATCGAGAGCCGGCTGGCGCCGCTGGCCCGTCGCGAGGGCTTCGGCAGTATCGGCGACATGCTGGCCCTGCTGCGCGAGCGGCGCGAGGAAAGGCTGGCCTGGTCGATCGTCGAGGCCATGGCCCAGTCGGAGAGCGCCTTCTTCCGCGACCGCGAGCCGTTCACCTTGTTCCGCGACGAGGTGCTGCCGTCCCTGGCGCGGCTGCGCGGCGCCGAGCCGGTGCGCATCTGGTCGGCGGCCTGCGCCTCCGGCCAGGAGGTCTATTCGCTGGCGATGATCGTCGAGGACGAGCGCGGCCGCCTGCCGGGCCTGAAGGTCGAGCTGTTCGGCACCGACATCGGCGAGCGCCAGCTCGAAAAGGCCCAGAGCGGGCTCTACACCCAGTTCGAAATCCAGCGCGGCCTGCCGATCCGCCAGCTGATCCGCCACTTCGAGCCTTCGGACGACATGTGGCGGGTGTCGCCGCGCCTGCGCCAGATGATCCGCTGGCGGCGGGTCAACCTGGTCGCCGACCTCAGCACGGCCGGTCGCTTCGACGTGATCTTCTGCCGTTACGTGCTCTCGGCCTTGGTCGAGCCGATGAAGGGGCGGCTGCTCATCAACCTGGCGCGGGCCTTGAGCCCGGAGGGCTTCCTGTTCCTGGGCGAGCAGGAATCGGCGGCTGGGCTGTCGGACGCCTTCGAGCCGGTCGCCGGTCGACCCGGCCTGTACGCCCGCAACCCGGCCTACCGCGTCGCCGCCTAGGCCACCGAAAGATAGCGGACTACGAACGCGCGAAAGCCGCCACCCGGCGCCTATGGCGGGGTGACGGTCTCAACGCTTCGTTACGGCGGCGGACCGCCGAATGGAAGCAGCTCTACTTCTTGGCGTCTTCGGCGGTATTGGTCACGGCCTGGCCGGCGGCCTTCACGTCCTTGCCGGCCCCGGACACGGTATTGCAGGCGGTGACGGAAAGACTGGCGGCGAGAACCGCGAGAATCACGAACTTACGCATGAGAGATCTCCCCTTGATTGCGCACCGAGGCTAACGGTCAAGCCGCGGCCTGGTTCCCTCGCGCGGCGGGGCGCCGACCGGCCTGCTCGTCCATCGGGGTGGGGAAGATCAGGCGGGCGGTGATTCCGCCCTGGTCGTTGCGCACGACCTCGGACCGGCCGCGCAGCTGACGGCCGAAGGCGGTCATCAGGGTGCGGCCGACGCCGGAAGTGGTCAGGGCGTCGGGCGGCGCGTCGCCGTCGTCGCTGATCTCCAGCTCGGCCTCGTCGCCGCGGACGATGAAGTTGACCCGCAGGGTGCCGCCGCGCCCGGCGAAGGCGTGTTTCTGGGCGTTGGTCACCGCCTCGACCGCGAACAGCGCCAGCGGCGCCAGCCGGTCGGGGTCGATGACCAGGTCGTCGACGTGGATCTCGGTCCGCACATTGGCGCCGTGGCTGATGTCGGCGGCGATCAGCTGGGCGGTCAGCTCCTCGAGGAAGGTCCGCAGGTCGACCCGCTTCAGGTCCGGCCCCTGGTAGAGCGCCCGGTAGATCAGGGCCAGCGCGGTGATCCGCTGGCGGGTGTCGGACATCGCCGCCCGCGCCGCCGGGTCGGTCAGGGCCCGCTGCTGCATGTTCAGCAGCGAGGAGATGACCTGCAGGTTATTCTTCACCCGGTGGTGGATCTCGCGCATCAGGTCGTCCTTCTGCGCCAGGGAATCGCGCAAGGACGCGTCGCGTCCGACGATGGCGTCGGCCATGTCCTCCAGCGTCTCGGCCAGGTCGCGGATCTCCGGCGGGGCCTGGTCGGCCTGCACGGGCCGCACGCTGAACCGGCCGCGGGCGTAGAGCGCGGCGATGCGCTGCAGGTAGGCGATCCAGCGGATCACTACCCGCTCGGTCACCACCGACACCGCCACCAGCGCCAGGATGAAGGTCAGGATCGGGAAGACGATGCTGGTCAGGGGGTTCAGCGTCGCCCACGAGAACAGCCCGCCCGAGCGCGCCGACAGGATCACGAACAGCTCGTCGCCGACCAGCGGCGCGGCCGAATAGACCCGTCGCTGGCCGCGCGCGTCGCGTGCGTACCAGACCATCGAGCCCTGCTTCAGGGCCTGGGCCCGCCAGTCGCTGGGCAGGACGGGGAAGGCCTCCTTGTCGGTGGCGTTGATATAGGTTCCCTGGCCGTCGGTCAGGGCGACCTCGGAGCGCTGCGGCAACGAGCGGTCGGCCGTGCGCGGGGCCAGGCTCTCCAGCGAGATCACCGCCACCAGCGCCCCGTCGAAGCCGACCCGTGGATCGTGCGCCGGCACCGCCGCAAGCAGCGCCGGCACGGTGGCGTAGTTGGCGCCCGGGTCGCGGGTGATCACCAGGCTGTCGCCCTTGGACAGGCTCTGAAACCAGGGGCGGCTGGCCCGGGCCATGTCGGCCGGCACGTCGCCGGCCGCGCAGGCCACCCGGCCGCGACGGTCGAAGCGGATCAGGTTGTGGTAGCCGGGAATGCGATGGGTCACCTCGGCCAGCCGCTGGGCGCAGTTAAAGCCGACAGAGCCGGGGGCCAGCGTCTCCAGCAGGATGTCGGCCGCCTCCATGCGCGCGCGGGCGGTGGCGGCGCTGCGTTCCGAGGCTGCGGCCAGGTCCTCGCGCAGCTGCACGCCCTCACGCCGGAACGAGATCGCCGATTGCAGGATGCCGAGGATCAACACGGGCAGGAGCGCGGCCGCCAGCGCCGCCGTCAGGCGGACCCGGATGGTGGAAAGGGAGCCCCAGGGCGTGCCGTCCATGCTTCCGCCCTATCAGCGAGCGGTGCTCAACCGCTCCGCGTCCGCCAGGATGGCGCTCATGGCGTCGCCGGCCGCGCTTCCATCCCGCTCATAGCTCCCGTCCTCGAGAATGCTGTGCAGCGCCTTGCGCGCGCGGCTGACCCGGCTCTTCACGGTGCCGACCGCGCAGCCGCAGATCTCGGCGGCCTCCTCATAGGCGAAGCCGCCGGCCCCGACCAGGATCAGCGCCTCGCGCTGCTCGGCCGGCAACTGGGCGAGGGACAGTCGCAGTTCGTCCAGCGCCACCGGCGCTTCGGGATCGTCCACCGCCACCAGAGTCCGCTCGGCGGCCTCCTGGTCCAGCTGGCTCTGGCGCCACGAACGCCGCTTCTCGGAATAGAACTGGTTGCGCAGGATCATGAAGGTCCAGGCCTTCATGTTGGTGCCCATCTGGAAACTGTTGCGCGCGTCCCAGGCCTTCATCATGGCGTCCTGCGCCAGGTCGTCTGCGCTGGCCGGATCCCCGGCCAGGGTCCGGGCGAAGGCGCGCAGGTGGGGGATCAGTTTGACCAACTCGCGCTTGAACGCCTCGTCGTCCGCCTGGGTGCTCGTCGGCCGGGCCTTGCTGTGCTCGGCCATCAGCCGTTCTCCGCTGACTTCTTGTCCGCTTGTCGAAGAATGGCGAGGAATTCCTCGGGCACAGGTTCGCTGACCACCTCGTCGAACATCTGACGCAGGCGCACCCCAATGGCCTGTTGGCGCAGGCGGGCTTCGTCCAGCGCAGCAGGCGCTTGCCGACGGTCCTCTGTGGTACGCTGTTCTATCATGGCCTCGGCGCCCGGCTTTCGCTGAGCCCGCCCCCTCGGTTCGTCCTGGTCGCCCGTCAACGCCTCACCCCACCCAGGGTTCCAAACTGTAGACATAATCGCGCTGAGGAAAACCTCGTTCTGACGGAACCGGTTCCCACGGCCTACGTTCGGGCACATGATGGACCTGCCCAGGGAGCCAATCCTGGTCGGCTGCATCGAACTCGAGAGGGAGGAGTTTGATTTGAGTCTTCTTGCCCGACTGGCGCCGCACCTGCCGTATGTACGGCGCTATGCCCGCGCTTTGACTGGCGACCAGACGACTGGCGACCACTATGTTCGCGTCGCACTGGAAGCGCTTGCCGCCGGCGATCGGGTGCTGGAGGCCAGTCTGACGCCTCGGGTGGCGCTGTATCACGTGTTCCACGCGATCTGGCTGACCAGCGGCGCGCAGCTTGAGGCGCCGGGCGAGGAGGGCGGCGACGACGCCAGCCAGCGGCTGATGCGCATCGCCCCGCGCTCGCGCCAGGCGTTCCTGCTCACCGCGCTCGAAGGCTTCACCCCGTCCGAGGCCGCCCAGATCCTCGGCGTCGAGTTCGGCGAGGTCGAGCGGCTGATCGCCGAGGCGCAGGCCGAGATCGACGCCGAGCTGGCTACCGACGTGCTGATCATCGAGGATGAGCCGGTCATCGCCGCCGACATCGAGGCCCTGGTCACCGAGATCGGCCATACCGTGGTCGACATCGCTGCGACCCGCACCGAGGCGGTCGACGCCGTGGCCCGCAAGACCCCGGGGCTTGTGCTGGCCGACATCCAGCTGGCCGACGGCTCGTCGGGCATCGACGCGGTCAAGGACATCCTTGCCCGTCACGACGTGCCGGTGATCTTCATCACCGCCTTCCCCGAGCGCCTGCTGACCGGCGAGCGTCCGGAGCCGACCTTCCTGATCACCAAGCCGTTCCAGCCGGAGACCGTGAAGGCGGCCATCGGTCAGGCGCTGTTCTTCCATCCGCGCAACACCCGCAAGGCGGCCTAGGCGTCGCGAGCGGCCGCCCTAGCGGACGCTCGTGGCCCCGTCCGGCGTCGGCGTGCTCTGCAGGGTGCCGTGGGCAGGTTCGCCGACGTCGAACGACTGGGCCGTGCGCACCGCGCCGGCCTTGCTGGCTGGCGTCGCCGCCTGCTCGCCCGCTCGCCACGACCATGCGCCGAACAGCGCCAGGGCGGCCAGGGCGGTCGACACCGCCAGCACCCAGAACATGTGCACGCCGATGCGTCCCTGTCGCGCGCGCGTCGCGTTCAGCGCGGCTCGGGTGGTGGAGCGGGTCGTGGCCATATGGCGTCGCCTCCTGAGGTCTAGAACGGTAACCGGTCGAGCGGGCCAGGCGGCGTCGGGTGGGCGGCGTCGCCGCGGACCACCGACATCTGGCCGAGCAAGGCGCCGGCCAGCGCTACCGACAGGATCACCGCCAGCGCCCACCAGCGGCGGCGCAGCGAGTGGCCGTGACCCTCCTGCGCGCCCGTTGCGCCGAAGCGCTCGTTCCGCTCGTGGATCATGGCCTCTCCCCTGACCAGACGAGCGAACTTGCCCGCGTCTGGCTAACGTTCCGCAGGGGGCGGACGTTCCGCACGCGATTTTGCGCGCCGGCGGGGTTCGACAAGTCCGCGCCGCGCCTTATCTATGGGGCATGAAGAGGACCAAGCGTATCGTCGGCGCCTTCGCGGCGCTCGCCCTGGCCGGGGCCGCCCAGGCCCAGGCCCCCGCCGCGCTGGAGGGCATGGTCGTGCGCGGCCAGAACGGGGTCGTGCTCGGCGTCGTCGAGCGCGTGACCTACCGCGACAACGGCGCGCCCGCCCAGGTGCTGGTGCGACCCAAGGGGCCGCCGACCGCCGGCCCGCGCAGCCTCTCCTACGGCGCGTTGCGCAAGGAGGGCGGCGAACTCATCGCGCCGCTGAGCCAGGCCGAGTTCAACGCCATGCCGGCGGTCAGCGTCGCGCCGAAATAGGCCAGGCGAACCGCGGCGAAAAAAATCGCGCCTCGCGGGAACGAACCGATTTCACGTGGGTTTATGGATTGCGGAGGCGGCGACGCCCCCCCCGACTTGAGACCGGCGAACATGCCGGTCTGCCGCCTCCGCACCCCTTTTCTCGATGATGCGCACTCAAGAGGCGGGCCTAGCGTCCGCCTTTTCTTGTGCGCCCCTTCCTAGGGCGTGGTCAGTTCCAGGGTGACGTCGGCGCGACGGCGCAGCGGGCGGGCCTCGCCGTCCTGGGTCACCGCACCTTGTTGGCCGGCGGCGGCCAGGTCGAATTCCCCGGCCGGCAGGCCGGTTGCGATCAGGGCCTTGGTCACCGCGGCCACGCGCTGCTTGGACAGCTCCAGATTGGCCGCCGGCGCGCCGACCGCGTCGGCCAGGCCCAGCACCTTCACCCGCTCGACCTTGCAGGCCTTGGCTGAACTGGCCGCCTGCGACAGCACCGCGCGGCCTTCGTCGGTGACCTCGGCGCTTTCCGGCTCGAAATAGATGTGGACGGTCAGGTTCTCGCAGGCGGCGGGGGTCTCGATCTTGGCGCGCGGGCCGCCGGCCGGTGTGGTGGCGCATCCGGCCAGCGCCAGTCCGGCGCTCAGCGCCGCGATCGTCGACGTCTTCGTTCCCAGACCCATGATCCTGCAGCCCCTAATATGACGATGGACGGACAGCATAGCTGACCGCCCACCGCAGGCTAGTCTAGGTTGCGCGGCCGCGATTAGCGCGGGCTGCCGTCTTCCCAGTAATAACGGCCCGAGCCGTTGTCGTAATAGTAATACCGGCCCACGCGCTCGTCGTAATATTGGCGGCGGTTCTGGTTCTGCGCGCCGCAGCCGCCGTCCTGGCGGCAACCGCGGACTGCGCCGGCGCCGCCGCCCAGGGCTGCGCCGATGGCCGCGCCGGTCCCGGCGTCGCCGCCGCCGACATTGTTGCCGATCACAGCGCCGGCCAGGGCGCCGAGGGCGGCGCCGCCGGCGGCGTTGCGCTCGACGTTGCCGGTGGTGGTGCAGGCGCTCGCCAGCAGGCCGGCGCCGGCCAGGGCCGCGAGCGGCATGAGAGATTTGGCCTTGAGCATATGGCACTCCTTACTTATCCCGCCGACCCCAACGCGCGCGTTACGGCAGAGTTCCGGACGGAACCGCGTCCAACCGCCGCCGTTAGGGGGCTGCTCCTATGGGGCGCTGACAGAGGACCTATGGCTCAGGCACCGAAGATATCCCGCATCGAGGCGGTGGTGAATGTCGCATCCGGCGGCGCGAGCGCGCAGGACGACGAGCAGATGCGCGCCCTGCTGGCCGGATACGGCGCCCACGCCAACGTCCAGGTGGCCGACAGCGGCGAGATCGAGCGGCGGCTGCGCTCTGCGGTCGACGCCGCGCCCGACCTGCTGGTGATCCTGGCCGGCGACGGCACCGCCCGGGCGGCCGCCGACATGGCCGGGCCGCAAGGGCCGATGATCGCCCCGCTGCCGGGGGGCACGATGAACATGCTGCCGCATGCGGTCTACGGCGCGGTTCCCTGGCGCGAGGCTCTGACCGACGCCTTGGAGCGCGGCGTCGAGCGCGACATCGGCGGCGGCCTGATCGAGGGGCGCAGCTTCCTGGTCGCGGCGATCCTCGGGGCCCCGGCGCTGTGGGCGCCCGCGCGCGAGGCGGTGCGCGAGGGCCAGCTGCGTCTGGCCTTCGCGCGCATGCGGCGGGCCTGGCGGCGGGCGTTCTCCGGGCGCCTGCGCTACGCCCTCGACGACGGCCCGCGCGGCAAGGCCGAGGCGCTGGCCTTTCTCTGCCCGCTGGCCTCCACCGCCCTCGCCGACGAGGCCCAGAGCCTGGAAGCGGCGATCATCGATCCCCAGACCGTCGGCGAGGCTGCGCGCATCGGCTTCAAGGCGCTGGTCGACGACTGGCGTAACGACCCGGCGGTCAGCGCCGGCCCCTGCCGCCAGGCCCGGGTCTGGGCGGCCAGCCGCATTCCGGCGGTGCTCGACGGCGAGCCGGTCTGGCTGGCGACCAACGCCGCGGTCGACTGGCGGCCCCAGGTCGCCCGGCTGCTGGCCCCGCGGCGGGAGGCGGGATGATCCGCATCGCCCACCTCTCCGACATCCACTTCGGCGGCGAAAACGTCGCGGCGGTGGCGGGGGCGGCGCAGGTGCTGCGTGGGGGCGAGTTCGACCTGACCATCGTGTCGGGCGACCTCACCCAGTTCGGCGCCGTGAGCGAGTTCGAGGCCGCGGCCGGGTGGCTGGCCTCGCTGCCTGGGCCGCAGCTGGTCTGTCCGGGCAATCACGACGCGCCCTACCTCGCCTGGTGGGAGCGGTTCTTCGACCCCTTCGGCCGGTTCTCGCGGATCATCGGCGCGGCCGAGGCTCAAACCTTCGCCAGCGCCGGTCTGGCGGTCTACGGGCTCAACACCGCCCGCGGCGTGCAGCCCCGCGCCAACTGGTCCAAGGGCCAGGTCTCCCGCGCTCAGAGCCGTGCGGCGCTCGCCTGGCTCGCCGCAGCCCCGCCGGAGGCGCTCAAGGTGGCGGTCGTGCATCATCCGTTGGTCGAGATGATCGGCGGGCCGATGACGGGCCGGGTCTGGGGCGGGCAGGCGGCGGCCCGCGCCCTGGCCGAGGGCGGCGTCGACCTGGTGTTGTCGGGGCATGTCCACGCCCCGTTCGTCTGGCCCTATCCGTTCGCCGGCGGCGCCGCCCATGCGGTCGGGGCCGGCACCCTGTCGGTGCGCGAGCGCGGCGTCGCGCCCAGTTTCAACCTTATCGAGGCCGACGCCGGGGAGATCCGCGTCGTCGCCCAGGGTTGGACCGGTTCGCGGTTCGAGCCGCTGCGCAGCTGGGCGGTCAACCGCAGACGGCAAAACGCCCGCCCCGGCTAGGGGCGGGCGTTCCGCGTTTTCAATCCTTCGGGCCTAGAGCGCGCCGCGCCCTCGAACCAGGTGCATGACGAGAGAGACCACGAACAGCACCAGGAACACGAAGAACAGAATCTTGGCGACGCCCATTGCGGCGCCGGCGATGGAAGTAAATCCGAGTACGCCAGCGATGAGGGCGACTACCAGGAAGGTTAGAGCCCATCCAAGCATGTCGTTTCTCCGGTTATTGCGTCCGAAGATATAAACGCTTGGCTGTGCGTGACGTTCCGGGACCTAGACCGGGCCGGGGTGAGTCCAGCCGGCCGCGCCCTTGCGGGCGGCGTCGTACTGGGCCTGGGCGAACGTCCAGTTCGGCAGCGAGTCGAACCAGGCCTTCAGGAAACCTTCGCGGTCGTTCTTGTGGTCCAGATAGTAGGCATGCTCCCACAGGTCGCAGACCAGCAGCGGAACCACGCCGGCCTCGGTCAGCAGGTTCACGCCATCGTGCGTATCGACGATCGACAGCGTCTCGCCCTTGGCGGCCAGCCACACCCAGCCCGAGCCGAAGTGGCCGACGCCCTTGGCGACGAACTGCGCCTTCAGTTGGTCCAGCCCGCCGAAGTCGCGCTCGATGGCGGCGGCGAGGTCGCCGGACGCCTTCTGGCCGGGCGCGCTCATGCATTCCCAGAAGAAGGTGTGGTTCCAGGCCTGGGCCGAATTGTTGAACAGCTTGGCCTGGCCGACCGCGCCGCGGACGACGTCTTCCAGCGAAGCCGGCTTGGCGCCCGACTCCTGCAGCATCTGGTTCATGACGTCGAAGTAGCGCTTGTGATGCTTGCCGTGGTGCAGGTGCATCGTGGCCTGCGAAATGACAGGCTCCAGCGCGTCGTGGGCGTACGGAAGGTTCGGCAATTCAAACATGTCAATTTCCTACGGGGGAGGGAATGCAGGCGTGCGCCCGCGGCCCCACACTAACCCGAACTGTGGGGATTGGTTCTCTAGGATTTAGAGGCGCGGCCCGCGAGCATCGCCGAAACGATGGTGGCGGTGGTCCGCGGGTTCTTCAGCGCCACCGCGGCGACGGCCCCGACCACGCCCAGCGCGACCCAGGGCTTGGCCTGGGCCAGCTCGAACATCCGCGAGGTGAGGTCCTTGTCCTGGTCCCGCCGGTTGTGGCGGCGGGGCGGGCTGGCCATCATCAGCAGCACCATCCCGATGGCCCCGGCCAGCAGCGCGGCCGCGGCCGCCACCAGCACCCCGGCCCAGGCTTCGCCGACCACCGGGGTCAGGCCCGCATGCAGGGCCATCGCCAGGAACACCACGCAGACCACCGCCGTCGCGGCGAGCGCGACGGCGGCGACGATGTAATAGAGCGCTCGCTTGAGGATCAATTTTTGCGGCCGCTGGCCAGCAGCAGGCCGATCAGCAGGCCGACGCCGAGCGCCGCGCCGGTCGCCACCAGCGGGCGTTCCTTGACGCGTTCGACGACATAGCGCTGGGCGTCGTCGATGTGCTCGCCGGCGTTGTCGGCATAGGTGCGGCTCTGCGCGCGGATCTGCTCCAGCCCTTCGGCCACGACCTTCTCGAACTTCTTGGCCGCCTCGCTGAAGCTGCGCTGCGCCTCGGCCGACAGCTTGGAAGCGGAGTCGGCCATCGATTGGGCGGCGGCCTTGGCTTCATCTTTCGCGTGGTCGACGGCGTTGGTGGCCATGTCGGATTCTCCAAGTATTCAGCAGGTATCGCAGGGATGGCATGGAAGCCTTGCCACAACGTCAAAGGCAATAGCGGGTTCCGAAAATTGACTGAAAGACTCCGCGCGCAATTCAGGGCATACAACCTTCGGTTCCTGTCGCTCGGACCCGAACCCCGCTTAATGGTCGCGCCATGGTGAAGCCCGCCGCTGGACGCAATCTGGATCACGAACGCCTCGAACTGGCGCTCGAATCTGCGCGCCTTGGCGACTACGAATGGGACATGGTGGAGGACGTCGTGCGCATCAGCGCGCGCATGTCCGAGGTCAGCGGCCTGCCGGTTGGCGAATGGCCCGCGGAAAGGGGCGAGTTCCTCTATCGCGGCGTGCATCCGGAGGACCGCGAGCGCACCCGCCAGTTCATGGAAGACTCGATGCGCGCCGAGGGCCGCTTCGAGGCCGAATACCGCCGCATCCGCGAGGACGACGGCCGCACGGTCTGGATGCGGACCTCCGGCCTGCTGGTCTGCGACGAGGCGGGGCGGCCGGTCCGCGCGGTCGGCGTGGCCCAGGACGTCGGCGACCGCCGGGCCGAGGAGGACCGCCGCCGCGCGCTGATGGCCGAGCTCGACCACCGGGTGAAGAACGTGCTGGCCGCAGTCCAGGCCCTGGCCGTTCAGACCGCCAAGCGCACCACTTCGCTCGACAGCTTCCTGTCGACCTTCTCGGGCCGGCTGAAGTCGATGGCGTCGGCCAACGAGCTGCTGACCGCCGCCCGTTGGCGCGGCGCGGCCATCGCCCATCTGGCCGCCGCCGAGCTCGGCGGCATTGCGCCGGGCCAGACCCGCTGGGAAGGGCCCGAACTGTTCCTGACCCCGCGCGCGGCCAACGCCCTGTCGCTCGCCCTGCACGAGCTGGCCACCAATGCGGTGAAGTACGGGGCGCTGTCGGTCGAGAGCGGCCGCGTCGACGTGCGCTGGACCCAGATCGCCGACGGCGGCTTCGAGCTGTTCTGGACCGAGACCGGCGGCCCGCCGGTGGTGGTTCCGACCCACAAGGGCTTCGGCACGACCTTGCTGGGCCAGGTCACCGGTCGCGAGCTCAACGGTGAGGTCGAACTTGAATATCGCCGCGGCGGCGTCAGCGTGCGCCTGCGCGCCGGCCCCGCGGCCGTGGTCTCGCGGCCCGATACCGTGCCCGAGGCCCCGGCCCCGCGGAAGATCGAGGCCACGCCCGCCGCCCAAGGCCCGGTCGACCTGCGCGGCAAGCGGGTGCTGATCGTCGAGGACGCGGTGCTGCTGGCCCTGGAGCTCGAGACCGGCCTGGCCGACGCCGGCGCCCAGGTGGTCGGTCCGGCCTATGAACTGGCTGAGGCGATGAGCCTGCTGGCCGGGCACATCGACGCCGCCGTGCTGGACGCCAACCTCAATGGCCTGGCCGTGACCCCGGTGGCCGAGGCGCTGGCCGCCCGCGGCGTGCCGTTCGTGTTCGCCACCGGTTACGGCGACAGCGGCGCGCCCATGGGCTTCGACGCCCCGATCATCCGCAAGCCCTACGACGTCACCCAGGTGGCCGCCGCGGTCGGCGCGCTGCTGGCGTCCGGCTAGCCAGGCGGCGCCGGAAATTGGTCGGCCGGGCGGTCCTGGCGAGCTAGACCGCCTCGGCCAGCACCGGCAGGGGGCCCGGATGCAGCCAGCGTTCGGGATGCTCGTGCAGTTCGCCCAGCGCCTCGCGCACCGCTGCGATCGGCGTCTCCCACATGTTCGGCGGCGGGATGGTGCTGTTGTCCAGGACGTTCATGCAGGCGTTGGCTTCGAACACCAGCAGCTCGCCGTCAAGCCGCAGGCAGACGTCCAGCCCGAAGTGGTCGAGCCCCACCGCCGCGCGGATGGCGTTCAGCATCGGCGCCAGGCGCGGCAGGGTGTCAGCTTCGAACCTGGCCAGCGCTGCGGCCTCCTCGGCCTGGGCGCCGGCGATGCGCCCGTCCGAATGCAACAGCCACCGCTCGCCGATGATCAGGTGGCGCCAGAACACGCGCCGGCCGACGATGATCAGCCGCAGTTTACGATAGAGGCCGTCGGGATCGGCGAAATCGACGAATTCGCTGGCGTAGATCGCCTCGTCGACGCCCAGCGGAATGTGTGCGGCCTCCAGCTGTTCGCGGCTGTCCAGCCGCGCCAGCCCCTTGCCGCCATGTCGCCCGGCCGGCCGCAGCAGCAGCGGAAATCCGAGCCCGGCCTCCAGGATCGCGGCGATCAGTTGGCTCCGGGTCGGCGCGCTCAGCCGCACAGTCCGCGGGACCCGCACGCCGGGGATCGCAGCCAGCAGCGCGGCGCTGCGGTCGCGCCGTGATCTCAACACCGCGCTCGGGTGGTTCAGCACCGGCAAGCCGGTCTGCGCGGCGATCTGCGCGGCCTTGATCAGCGCGTGCTCGTAGAGGTCCGGATCGGCCATGTAGTTGACCAGCGGAACCCGGGGCAGCTTCAGCTGGAACGCCGAGGCGCGGTTCTCCAGCCAGAGGTCGCGCCCGCGGGCGCGCAGTTCCGGCATATAGGAGAGATAGCTCGCCGTGCCGTAGACCACGAACCGCGGCTGCCCGAAGCCGCGGGGCGCCATCATCTGGATGTCGCCGCCGGCCGGCGCGCTGACCAGGAACAGGAAGTCGGGGCGGGGCTCGTTACGCGAAATCTCTGACACGCGCAGCGCCATAATCTTCGCGCCGGCCCCTCGCAAGCACGGCTAGTTGGGCGCGCTCAGAAAGGCGATCATGTCGCGCACTGCTGCGCGATCCTGGATCATGAACATGTGCCCGCCCTCATAGAAGCGCAGCTCGGCGCCGGGAATTCTGCCGGCCATCCGCTCCAAGGTCTCGGGCAGGGCGATCCCGTCATAGCGGCCCCCGGCCACCAGCGTCGGGACGGCGATCTCTCCAAGCCGCTCCCACGCGTCGTGGTCGGCCCGCGCCTCCAGCTGCCGGTGCGCGCCCTGGGCGCGGCCGGGTTCGTCGGCATAGGGGTCGGCGGCGGTCATGGCGATGATCTGCGCGTAGAGGTCCGGGTTGGCCGCGGCCCAGACGTCGTCCCGGCGGGTGTCGGAGATCGGCGTCAGGTGTTTCGCCCGCTCCTCGCCCTTCAGGTGCTCGATCTCGTGGAACGGGAACGAGGCCCCGCCCGCTCCGCCCGGCGAGGTGCAGGCCAGCACCAGCCGCCGCACGCGGGCCGGATGGCGCAACGCCAGCTCCTGGGCGACCATGCCGCCGAACGAGACCCCGACCACGTGGGCGCTGTCCCACCCCTGGCTCGCCATCAGCGCCGCGGCGTCGTCGGCGTAGTCGGCCATGCTGTAGCGCACGTCCGGCTTGTCCGACCGGCCCAGCCCCCGCTGGTCGTGGCTGATCATGTCGAACGCCTTGGGGAACGGCCCGTCGAACTGGTTGGGCTTGGCCCGCAGGTCGCCGCCGGTGCCCGAAATGAACAGCAGCGGCTCGCCCGCGCCCGCGCGTTCGAAATAGAGGCGAAGGCCGTTGACGGCGGCGATGGGCATGGCGGTGCTGGATCCTGCGGCAGGCGCTGCCGCCCTTTGAGTTCAATCAATGCGGGGACGACAGCCTCGCCTCTAGCGTTCGGAGAGGCAAGGAGTCCCATGTCGCTCACCAACACCCGCGCCGCCTATGGCTGGATCGCCATCGCCCTGCACTGGATCAGCGCGGTCGGCGTCACCGCCCTCTATTTCCTCGGCGAGCGGATGGAAGACGCCGCCGACCGCGCCGAGAAGATCGCCGCCCGCGATCTGCACGTCTCCGTCGCGATGCTGCTGATCGCCTTCCTTGCCGCCCGGCTGTTCTGGACCGCCTCTCAGCCTTCGCCCCGGCCGATCGAACAGAGCCGCGTCCTGCGCATCGCCGCCCATGCGGTCCAGGGGCTTTTCCTGCTGATGATCGCGGTGCTGATCGTGACCGGCCCGCTGGCCGTCTGGTCGACCGGGCAGCCGTTGCAGGTCTTCGATCTGATCGCGATTCCCAGCCCGTTCGCCGCTCGCGTGGACTGGCTGCACGAAGCCTGCGAGGAGGTGCACGGCGCGGCCACGAAGCTGTTCTGGCCGCTCATCGCCCTGCATGTCGCCGGCGCCGTAAAGCATCTGCTTTACGACCGCGACCGCACGTTGCAGCGTATGCTCTGGGTGCGCCGGGCATGATCGGCGGCGTGAGCCGGGGGCGTCGATGAATCCGAAGCATCAGGAAATCCACTTCGTCGAGCGTATCGGCTGGCTGCGCGCCGCCGTCCTGGGCGCCAACGACGGCATCGTCTCGACCGCCTCGCTGATCGTCGGCGTGGCCGCCGCGGCCCAAGGGCGCTCGGACATCCTGGTCGCCGGGGTCGCCGCCCTGGTCGCCGGCGCGATGTCCATGGCCGCTGGCGAGTACGTCTCGGTCAGCTCCCAACTCGACACCGAGACCGCCGAGCTGTCGCGTGAGCGGGCGGAGCTGGCGACCCAGCCGGAGTTCGAGCGCGAAGAATTGACGGCGATCTATGTCGCGCGCGGTCTCACTCCCGAGCTCGCCCGCCAGGTCGCCGAGCAGCTGATGGCCAAGGACGCCCTTGGCGCCCATGCCCGCGATGAACTCGGCATCAACGAGACCACCGCCGCCAAGCCGATCCAGGCGGCGTTCACCTCGGCCCTGACCTTCTCGGTCGGCGCTGGTCTGCCGCTGCTGGTGGCTGCGCTTGCACCGTTGCCGTTCGTAGTGCCGGCGGTCTCGGCGGCCTCGCTGGTCTACCTCGCCGTGCTGGGGGCGATCGGCGCCCGCGCAGGTCAGGCGCCGATGCTCAAGCCAGTGCTGCGCGTCACCTTCTGGGGGGCGATGGCCATGGCCGTCACCGCCGGCGTCGGGGCGCTGTTCGGGGTGGCGGCCTAGAGCTCTTTCCGCTCACGATGGATCATCGTGAGCGGATAAGAAGGGCTCTAAAATCAAACAATCGACCCTGTTCATCCCAGTGGCTTGATTCAAGCCGACCGGGGCAGGGTCCAGCGCATGAAAAACGGCCCGGCGCAGGCGCCGGGCCGTTCATTCGTCGATCGGAACCGATCAGACCGCCTGCAGCTGGCCGGCGGAGTTCTTGCCGCTGCGCTTGTCGCGCTCCAGCTCGAAGCTCAGCTTCTGGCCCTCGTGCAGGGTGGCCATGCCGGCACGCTCCACCGCCGAGATGTGCACGAACACGTCCGTGCCGCCATCGTCAGGCTGGATGAAGCCGAAGCCCTTTTGGGCGTTGAACCACTTAACCACACCAATAGTCATTTTTTGTCCCTTTCCGGACATGAGTTCTCGCGCCCGTATCGGGTCGCTCGATCAAATTTTCGGAGAGGTCCGGAGGCAATTGTGAAGCTGATCTCTCAAGTAGAACTAGCGTCACGGCAGCGAGCCAAAACGACATTTGACCCCGACAAACTGCGGGAATTTTTTCCCGTCAGCAAGAAATATATGGAAATTTCGCCGTTTCGCCGCTGGGTATGCTATGGCCTTCCGATGCAAAAAGGTTTGGAACGGGCCGTTTTGACGGTCGCACTTCGTGACGGCGTCTGGGCCGTCGAATTGGACGGCGACACCTTCGGGCACTCGCCGGAAAAGGATGTCGCCAAGGCCGCCGCCAACAAGCGGGCGCGTGAGGTGCAGGACAAGGGCCGTCCCTGCCAAGTCCGCGTCAGCGGCGAACTCGGCTTCTTCGCCACCTGACGCCGCCGGGAGCTCCCGACGAAGCCGGGCTAGGGGCCTTTTTCGGGCGGCCTAGAGCACGCCCTTGGCCCGCAGCCCGGCCACCTCGTCGGGGCTGAGCCCCACCTCCGCCAGCACCTCGTCGGTATGCTGCCCAAGCTCCGGCCCCGGCCAGCGCACCGCGCCCGGCGTCTCCGACAGCTTCGGAAAGGCGTTCTGCATCTTCACCTTGCCGAACGCCGGGTGGGGAAGCTCCACGATCGCCTCGCGGGCCTGGTACTGCTCGTTCTCCAGCATGTCCGGGGCGCGGAACACCCGGCCGCAGGGGATGCCGGCGGCCTCCAGGTGCTCGATCAGCGCCGGCAGCGTCCAGGTCGCGGTCCAGGCGGCGATGATCTCGTCCAGCTCCTTCTGGTTGACCCCGCGCGCCGCGTGGCTGACGAACTTCGGGTCGGCGGCCAGGCCCGCCTGGCCCATGGCCTCGGCCAGCCGCGCGAACACCGTGTCGCCGTTGCCGCCGATCAGGATCATCTCGCCCTCCGCACACGGATAGACGTTCGACGGCGCGATGCCGGGCAGGATCGAACCCGATCGCTCGCGCACATAGCCGGTCAGATCGTACTCGGTGACCAGGTTCTCCATCACCGCCAGCACGCTCTCGTACAGCGCCGCGTCGATCATCTGGCCGCGCCCGGTGCGCTCGCGCGCATGCAGCGCCATGGTGATCCCCATCACCGCGTGCATGGCGGTCAGCGAGTCCCCGATCGAGATGCCGGCCCGCGCCGGCGGCCGGTCCGGCTCGCCGGTCACGTGCCGCAGGCCGCCCATCGCCTCGCCGATCAGCCCGTAGCCGGCCCGCTTGGCGTAGGGTCCGGTCTGGCCGAAGCCCGACACCCGCGCCACGATCAGCCGCGGATTGCGCTGGCTGAGGGCTTCATAGCCCATGCCCCATTTCTCCAGCGTCCCGGGCCGGAAGTTCTCGATCAGCACGTCGGCCTGGTCGATCAGCTTGCCGGCGATCTCGCGCCCCTGCGGGGTGCGCAGGTCGAGGCCCACCGAGCGCTTGTTGCGCCCGATCACCGGCCACCACGGCGACAGCCCCTTGGGCAGGCTGCGGCCCCACTGGCGCATCGGATCGCCGGTCTTCGGATCCTCGATCTTGATCACGTCGGCGCCGAAGTCGCCCAGGATCTGGCCGCAGAACGGGCCGGCGATCAGGGTTCCCATCTCGACGACCTTCAGGTCCTTCAGCGGTCCGTTGTTGGCGGCGACGTCGGTCACGTTTGTTCTCTCCCCGGAACTGATCACACATCCGTGAGTTTTGAGCGGGTGCGTCGTCCGTTGGACCTTCGCCGATCACCTTAGTCAATCTTGAGGAGGGTTTGATGACCCGTCACCTGCTTATCGCGGGCGTGGCCGTGGCTGCCTTGTCGCTGGCCGCCTGTGGGCAAAAGACCGAAACCAAGGGCGCGGCGACCCCGGCCGAACAGGCCGCGACGCCCGACGCCAATCCGGCCGCGACCGTCATCACCCCGTCGAACGAGGCGGCGGCTCCCGACTTCGTCGCCAAGGCCGCGGCCAGCGACATGTTCGAGGTCGAAGCCGCCAAGCTCGCCCAGACCAAGGCCAAGAATCCAGGCGTGAAGAAGTTCGCCGACGAGATGGTCACGGCCCATACGAAGTCGACGGCCGATCTCAAGAAGGCCATCGCCGATTCCGGCCAGACGCTGGCCCTGCCGACGGCCTTGCCGAAGGACCTGCAGGACAAGCTGAGCGACCTTGGCAAGGCCGAGAACTTCGACAAGGCCTACATGGACAACCAGGTCGACGCTCACCAGGCCGCGCTCGACGTCCTGCAGCGCTACGCCCAGGACGGCGACGTCCCGGTCATCAAGGCCTTCGCCGCCGCCGCCGCCCCGACGGTGCAGCAGCACCTCGAAAAGGCCCGCGTCGTCCGCGACGCGGTGAAGTAGGTCCGCGCGCACAAGGCGCCATCCCGGAAGGCGCGCAGCGCCTGTCCGGGTCCCATGAACACCCGATCCGTCAGGTCTAGCCCGGCGCCGACCGGCGTGAATGGGACCCGGTCTTCGGTCTTGAGCCGAAACCGGGACGGCGCCCGGTTGGCGTCTTGGGCGCTCGGCGGGCAAAAAAACCGCCCGTCCTCCCACTACGGCAGGGTTCACATCACCCTTTCCCAGGCGTAAGGGCGGCGCCATGACATCCTATGTCCTGCCGCCGCATGCTCCCGCCTCCGTGCCCGTGGAGGGCGAGGCGGCGGCTTTTCCGGTCCGGCGCATCCTGTGCGTGGGCCGCAACTACGCCGCCCACCGCCGCGAAATGGGCGGCGACGACCGCGACCCGCCGTTCTTCTTCGCCAAGCCCGCCGACGCGATCGTCCCGCCGGGCGGCCAGGTCCGCTATCCGCCGGCCACCTCCGACCTGCATCACGAGATCGAGCTGGTCGTCGCCCTGAAGGGCGGCGGCGCCGACGTGCCGCCCGCGCAGGCGCTGTCGCTGGTCTACGGCTATGCGGTCGGCGTCGACCTCACCCGCCGCGACCTGCAGAACGCCGCCAAGGCCAAGGGCCATCCCTGGGACGCGGCCAAGGGCTTCGACGCCTCGGCCCCGATCTCGGCGATCCGCAAATGGGACGGCGCCCCGCCGCAGGGTCGCATCGCGCTTTCCGTCAACGGCCAGCTGCGCCAGGAGGGCCAGGTCGCCGACATGATCTGGAACCTCGCCGAGGTGATCGCCGAGGCCTCCAAGCTCTGGACCCTGGCCCCCGGCGACCTGATCTTCACCGGCACCCCCGAGGGCGTCGGCCCGATCGTTCCCGGCGACGTCGTCGAGGGCGAGGTCGAGGGCGTCGGCCAACTTAAGTTCACGGTGTCCGCCGGAGACGCGTCATGAGCCTCACCCTGCATTCCTACTGGCGCGCCACCGCGCCCTACCGCGTCCGCATCGGCCTCAACCTCAAGGGCCTCGACTACGGCTATGTCGGGGTGAACCTCTTGAAGGGCGAACAGCACGCCGACGACTACGTGACCCAGCGCAACCGCCAGCACCTGACCCCGGCGCTGGAAGCGGGCGGCCACGTCCTGGTCCAGTCGCTGGCCATCCTGGAATGGCTGGAGGAAACCCATCCTGCGCCGGCCCTGCTGCCCAAGGACGCCTTCGACCGCGCCACCGTGCGGGCCATGGCCGCCATCGTCGCCTGCGACATCCACCCACTGAACAACATGCGCATCCAGAAGGCGCTCGAGCAGTTCGGCGTCGATGAAGCCGGCCGCCTCGAATGGAGCCAGCGCTGGATCGTCGACGGCTTCTCGGCGCTGGAGCCGATGGTCGCCCGCCACGGCAAAGGCTTCGCCTTCGGCGATACGCCGACCCTCGCCGATTGCTGCCTCGTGCCCCAGGTCTACTCCGCCCAGCGCTACAAGGTGGACCTTTCGCCTTTCCCGGCCATCGCCGCGGCCGCCGCCCATGCAGGCGCGCACCCGGCCTTCGCCGCCGCCCATCCCGATCGCCAACCGGACGCCGTGCATGCTTGAGGACCTGAAGGAAAACAACCGCCGCTGGGCGGCTGGAAAGCTCTCCGTCGACCCCGGCTTCTTCGAACGCCTGGTCGCCCAGCAGAGCCCGGAATATCTTTGGATCGGCTGCTCCGACAGCCGCGTGCCGGCCAACGAGATCGTCAATCTCGACCCGGGCGAGCTGTTCGTGCACCGCAACGTCGCCAACCTCGCCCCGCCGCAGGACGCCAACTATCTGTCGGTGCTGCAGTTCGCGGTCGATGTGCTGAAGGTGAAGCACATCATGGTCGTCGGCCACTACGGCTGCGGGGGCGTCGCCGCCGCCGTCGACGGCAAGCGCCGCGGCCTGGTCGACCACTGGCTGCACCCGATCCGCGAGGTCTACGCCGAGCACCGCGATGAGCTCGAAGGCCTGCACGACCACGAGCGCATCGACCGCCTGATCGAGCTCAACGTCATGCGCCAGGTGCGCAACGTCGCCTCCGACGTGTTCGTGCAGGACGCCTGGGCCCGCGGCCAGAGCCTCAGCGTCCATGGCTGGGTCTACTCGATCGCCAACGGACTGGTCACCGACCAGAACTGCACCATCAGCGGCCTCGGCGACCTCGACAAGGCCCGCGACGAGGGACAGTGACCATGGCTCCTCTCCCCTCGGGGAGGGGAGAACCTCACTTCACCCGAACCCGCGAGCTGGCCTTGCGGCCCTGCTCGTCGACGACCATCAAGCGGTAGAAACCCGGCCCCTTCGGCCGCCAGATCGTCCGTCCACTGACGGGATCGGCGGCCAGCGGTTCGCCGGCGACGTACCAGCTCAGCCCTTCGCCGCCGGCAGCCAGCACCAGGCCGCGCGAGGCCGGCCCGAACGCCTCGACCTGCACGGTCGAGCCGTCCGGCGGGAAGATCAGCCGCGGCCCCTGCTCGCGCTGCTCCAGCCGCTGCAGCGCCTGGGGCGCCCCGCGCGGCGCGATCGGCCGGGGCGCGCTGGCTGGGGCGTCGATCAGGTCGGCGGCGTCGAACAGCAGCGGCAGCGCTGCGTCGCGCCCGGTCAGTCCGCCGCGCGCCCCGCCGTCGGCGCGGCCGGTCCACACCACCACCACGTAGGGCCCGACCACTCCGGCCGCCACCGCGTCGCGGAATCCGTAGGAGGTGCCGGTCTTGAAGGCCATTACCGGCCGTCCCTTGGTCAGGGCCGCCGCCGTCGCCCCGGCCGGGGGCGGGGTCTCGCGCAGGATGGCCAGCACCTGGTCGGCCGCCTCGGCCCGCATCAGCCGCCGCCCGGGCGAGCGTTCGCGCCGCGCGGCCTCGTTCATCGTCCAGGCCAGCGGCTTGGCCACCCCGCCGTCGCCCAGCGCCGCGTACAGCACCGCCAGGTCGCGCAGGGTGATCCCGACCCCGCCCAGCGCCATGGCCAGCCCCGCCTCGCGGGTCTGCGCCCGGGGCCGCACCAGGTTCACCCCGGCCCCGTCGATCCGCGCCTCGAACGCGGCGGGCCCGACCTTGTCCAGCAGCTCCACCGCCGGCACGTTCAGCGAATAGGTCAGCGCCTCGCGCGCCGTGACCTTGCCGCGGAAGATGCGGTCGAAATTCTCCGGCTGGTAGTCGCCGAACCGCCGCGCGGCGTCGTCGATCTGGGTGTCCGGCGCGGCCAGCCCGTCGTCGAACGCAAAGCCGTAGATGAACGGCTTCAGCGCCGAGCCGGGCGAGCGCACGGCCGTGGTCATGTCGATCCAGCCGCCGGGCCGCGCCAGCCCGCCCGAGCCGACCGCCCCGCGCACCGCCCGGCCCCTGTCTCTTATAAAAATAT
>NZ_JAPMTQ010000004.1:0-234867 GCF_026411515.1 Phenylobacterium sp. 58.2.17
GGCTTCGGCGGTCCGGGCGGCGGCGGCCCGCGCATGGGCGGCTTCGGGCCCGGCGGCCCGCGCAACGGCGTGTTCCAGGTCGGGCTCTATCATACCGTGGCGTTCAAGGACGAAGTGGAGATCCGGCCGGGCGTGCCGACCCTCGACCTGCTGGACGGCGGGGCGCTGGGCTCGGGCGGCGGCTCGCCGCGCCACCAGGTCGACCTGCAGGCCAACTACACCCGCGGGGGCCTCGGCGTAGCGGCGAACGCCAAGTGGCAGAGCGCGACCAAGGTGGTCGGCCTGACCGCGGCGGACGACCTGGAGTTCTCGGACCTGACGACCGTGAACCTGCGGCTGTTCGCGGACCTGGGCATGCAGCCGATCGCCCGCGAGCAGAAGTGGCTGCGCGGCATGCGCGCCACCCTGTCGGTCGACAACCTGTTCGACGAGCGCCAGGACGTGAAGACCCCGCAGGGGACCACGCCGATCAGCTACCAGCCGGACCTGATGGACCCGGTCGGCCGCTCGGTGAAATTCACGGTGCGCAAGCTGTTCTTCTGATCGGGCTTCGCTCTCACCCTTCTCCCGCGAGGGGCGCGAGCCCGTGTCCTGACGCTACGCAGGCGGGCAAAAGTCGGTCATGGTGCGGACCCAGCAAGGGAGACCGCCCATGGCCAAGCTCGTCTTTGGCATGAACCAGTCGCTGGACGGCTATGTCGACCACATGCGGTTCGCGCCCGATCCGGCGCTGTTCCAGCACTTCGTCGAGCAGGCGCGCGAGCAGACCGGCGCGATCTACGGGCGCGGTCTCTATGAGCTGATGCGCTACTGGGACGAGGACGACGCGGGCTGGAGCGCGGCGGAGCATGACTTCGCGCGGGCCTGGCGGGCCCAGCACAAGTGGGTGGTGTCGCGCTCGCTGACCGAGGTCGGGCCGAACGCAACCCTGGTCGGCGAGGACTTCGAGACCGTGCTGCGCAAGGTGAAGGCCGAGCATCCGGGCGAGATCGAGGTCGGCGGCCCGGTGCTGGCCAAGAGCCTGGGCGAGCTGGGGCTGATCGACGCCTATCGGATCTATCTGCACCCGGTCGTGCTGGGCGACGGCAGTCCCTACTTCGTCGGCCCGCGGCCGCGGCTGCGCCTGGTGGCGCACGAGCGGATCGGGCCGGAGGCGCTCCGGTTGACCTACGTGCCGGCGTGACCGGCTAGGGTACGAAGGAGTGCGCCATGGCCTTCGAAGGCTTCAAGCTTGAGCGGGTGAGCACCGGCGAGGCGGTGCTGCGGTTTCGGATCGGCGGTTCGGGGCCGCCGCTCCTGCTGCTGCACGGCTATCCGCAGACGCACATGATGTGGGGCCAGATCGCCGGCGAGCTGGCCAAGGACTTCACTGTGGTGGCCCCGGACCTGCGCGGCTACGGCGGCAGCTCGGGACCGCCGACGACTCCGGACCACGAGCCCTATTCGAAGCGGGCGATGGCGCGCGACGTCGTGGCGCTGATGAGAATACTGGGGTTCGCGCGGTTCGACATGGTCGGCCACGACCGCGGCGGGCGCACCGCCTATCGGCTGGCGCTGGATACGCCGCAGGCGGTCCGCAAGCTGAGCATCCTCGACATCATCCCGACCGCCGACGTCTGGCGGTTGGCCGACCGGCGGTTCGCGCTGGGCTACTGGCACTGGAGCTTCCTGGCCCAGGCCCATCCGTTCCCCGAGCATTTCATCGCCGCCGACCCGGTGCATTTCGCCTTCCGCATCGCCCAGGGTGCGACCTATTTCGAGCCGGCCGCCTATGCCGATTATGTGGCGGCGGTGGCCGACCCGGCGGTGATCCATGCGATGTGCGAGGACTACCGGGCCGGGGCGACCTATGACGTCGCCGCCGACGAGGCCGACCGCGGGGTCAAGCAGATCGCCGCCCCGACCCAGGTGCTGTGGGGCGCCAAGGGGGCGGTCGGCCACTGGTACGACGTGCTGGAGGTCTGGCGGCCCTGGTGCGAGGACCTGCGCGGCCAGGCGATCGAAGGGGCCGGGCACTTCCTGGCCGAGGAGAAGCCGGCCGAGACGCTGGCGGCGCTGCGGGGGTTCCTGCTTGGCGGGTGACGTGCGCAATCGGCTGATGATGATCGCAGCTGGCGGGGGCATCGTGCTGGCGGCGGGAGCGATGCTGGCGACGTCGGTCAGCCTGTCGCCAGGGCGGCCAGGCTATGGCGCGGTAGTCGCCCTGCTAAGCGTGGAGACGGAGCAGGGCGCGGTTCCAGGCGCGTGGGTCATTGTCGGGGAGCGGCGGGTCCGCGTGACGTTGAACCGCGGAAGCGGCTGCGTGGTCGGCGACCGCATCGCGCTGGTCGAGCACAAGATGCTGCTGGGGCGGCGGTACGTGGCGGGGATCGGAGGGTGCTCAACTCCAACCTTGGCCGAAGCCAGGCGGACGGCCTGGGCAAGCTAGGGGCCTGGGCCGACGAAAAAGGGCACCGGGAAGCCGGCGCCCTTTGCATGCGGCAGGCGGAGACGTCAGGCGGCGAGCGCCGCCGGCCTGCGGCGCCGAACGGCGCCGCCGACGACGCCGAAGCCGGCGATCATCATCGCCCAGGTCGCCGGCTCGGGGACGGCGCTCGTCGGGGAGAAGGTGGCCAGGGTGAAGCCGGTGTCCGACCAGTCGAAGCCGTTTGGAACGCCATAGCCGCCGGGAGCGTACCATCCTCCCGCGAGTTCAACGTAGAAGCCCTGACCATCGAAGGCGTGCGGAACAAGCACGCCAGCAAAGCTCTCGTACGGGAAGAACGACTGGAACTCGGAGCTGGCGAGGATGGCGGCAAGCGCCTCGGCGGCTTGCGCGCGCGTGTTGAAGGTAAGGGTTCCGTCGAAGGCGTCGCCGGTGAACGTGACGTCGTACTTCGCGCCGCCGATCGAAAGGTCGTGCAGGGTGACGCCGTCCAGCAGCGTGGCGGCGTGCGCCGAGGTCGAGGCGACCGCCAGCATCATTGCGGCGAACGCGCCCGCGACCGTCGATTTCAAAGTGAGCATAGTTTTCCCCCTGTTGGCCGTGCTCGGCGCGTGCCGCCGTGGCCCTGTCCACGTCAGTGCACCAGCATCGGCCGGAGCCGAACCGCGAAAGGCCCCGGGGAGTCTCAGCGGAACGGTCAATTCCCGCGATCTGTCTCATTTCACGGAAAATAGTTGGCCGGTGCCGGAAAGCTGGGCCATTCGCTTCCGATGGAAAGAGTCATGAACGCGTCTGGAGGCGAGCTCGTGCTGGGCCAGCCCATCCCGCGCGTTCGCCACGCGCTGCTGCCGGGCGAGACGCGGCTGGATTTCGCGCACCGCCTCGCGCAGTCCGTGGCGTTCGCCTTTTCCGTCGATCCGGCCCGGATGGCGGAACAGCCGGACTTCGACTTTTCCGCCGACGCCTTCGTGCTGCCGGAGGCGGTCGTCTCGCGCTCGAAGCTGTGCGGCCGGATGACGCTGAGCCGAGACGACGCGCTCATCGCCGCCACCGGCGCGGACCAGCTGTTCGTCCATGTGGTCGAGGACGGCGCGCTCGACGTGCAGCCGACGCGGTCCGGCCGGCGCCTGCGCGCCGGGGACATCCTCGTCCTCGACCTGGCGCATGCGGCCACGGTGACGCAGGCCGACTATGCGGCGATCATGATGGTCATGACGCGCGGGGCGCTGCCCGAGCCCTTGCGCCACCTCGATCTGCACTGCGCGGAAATCCGCGGCGACCACCCGTTGGCCCGCGTGATCGCCAGCACGCTGGCCTGCCTCTGCGAGGACGCACCGGACATGACCCAGGCGCAGGGCTCGCTGGTGTTGCGCGCGGCGATAGAGATGCTGGGCATGGCGCTGACCGACGTCAGGCGCGCCCGGCTCGCGCCGCCGGCGCTCAAGGCCATGGCCGAGGCGCTGGTCGACGACCACCTGAGCGAACCGGCCTTGTCGCCCGCCTGGATCGCGGCGCGGCTCGACGTCTCGCGGGCCACCCTCTACCGCGCCTTCGCCCCGTACGGCGGCGTCACCCGCTTCATCAACGACCGGCGCCTGGAGAACGCCTGGATCCTGTTGACGTCGGACGACCATCTCCCGCTTGGCGAGATCGCCGCGCGCTGCGGCTATGTCGGCCGTACGCGGCTGTTCCAGGCTTTCAACGAGCGCTTCGCGATGCCGCCCGACGCCGTGCTCTCGGCCAGCGAGGACGACCGCGCCATGCTCCGGGAGCATGCCGCGCGCGCGATGATGGACGTGTGGGACCGGCGCACCGGCAGGGCGGTCGCCGGCTGAGCCGGGGACCTAGTCGGCTGCCAGCCAGGCCGGCTTTTCGGCCCGGACGTCGCGGCCGTCGGCGGTGAGGGCGCCTTCCAGGCGGTCGAGGCGGACGAGGGCCATAGCGCGGCCTTCGGCGCCGGAGAGGACCTCGCCGGCGCGGCGTTCACCATTCAGCAGTTCGGCGCCGGCGGCGGGGGGCGGGCCGTCGAAGGCGAGCGGCAGCATGCGGTTCTTGATCTGGCCGCGGCGCTTCATGCGCGAGGTCGTCTCCTGGCCGATGAAGCAGCCCTTGTGGAAGTCGATGCCGTGCAGCAGGTCGAAGTTGGCTTCGATCGGGTAGGTCTGCTCGACGCCCCAGTCTGCGGGGCCGGGCACGCCCAGCGCCAGGCGGTGGGCGTCGTAGGCGGCTTCGTCGGTGGTCGGTTCGGCGGCGACGCCGTAGCCGCGCCAGCCGAGCGCGGCCAGCCGCGGATCGGGCGCCCAGCCGGGCCCGGGATCGCCGCCCCAGGCGGCGAGCACCGGGGTCTCGTCGGCGGCGATCTGAACCTTGGCCCGCAGGCGGTACATGGTCAGGCGCAGGATCAGGGCCTCGCGGCTGGTCCGCTCGACGTCGAGGACGGCGCCGTCATCCCGTCCGACCACGAACAGATCGAACAAAAGCCGCCCCTGGGGGTTCAGGAGAGCGCCGAACCGCACCTCGCCGGGCGCGAGGGTCTCGACGTCCTGGGTGATGAGGCCGTGCAGGAAACTGCGCCAATCCTCGCCCGAGACGGCGATCAGGGCTCGGCTGGACAGGGCTGCGATCGGGGGCTGCGTCGACATGGAACAGGAGTTAAGGGCTGCGCGGGTGGAGCGCCAGCGTCAGGAGCCCTATAGAAGGACGATGGCGCACGGGTCCTTCCCGATTCTGTTCATCACCGCGACCCGGATCGGCGACGCGGTGCTGTCGTCCGGCCTGATCAAACGATTGCTGGACGAGGTTCCGAACGCGCGCTTCACGATCGTCGCCGGCAAGGCGGCCGCGCCGCTGTTCGCCGAGGTCCCGCATCTCGACCGCCTGATCGTGCTGGAGAAGGCCAAGAATGGCGGCCACTGGCTGAAGCTGTGGCGCGAGGTGCGCCATCGCAAATGGGGGCTGATCGTCGACCTGCGCGGTTCGGCGATCTCGCAGTTCCTGCGCCGCGAGCGGCGGGCGGTCTACAAGCGCGGCTCCGGCGGCGGGGTCCACAAGGTGATCGAGGCCGCGCGGCTGCTGAAGATCGAGGACGAGCCGCCGGCCCCGTACCTGTTTACCTCTGCGGCGACCGAGGCCTATGCCGACGAGCTGACCACCGGCAAGGGGCCGATCCTGGCCATGGCGCCGGCCGCCAACTGGGTCGGCAAGACCTGGCCGGCCGAACGCTTCGCTCAAGTTGCGATCCAGCTGCTGGGCGGGCCGATGGCCGGCGGGCGGCTGATGCTGCTGGGCGGACCGGACGACAGTCAGGCGGTCGCGGCGCTGCGCAACGTGGTCCCGCGCGAGCGGACCATCGACCTGGCCGGCAAGGTCGAACTGCTGGCCAGCTACGCCTGCCTGAAGCGCGCCCAGCTGTTCATCGGCAACGACAGCGGGCTGATGCACATGGCCGCCGCGGCCGGGACCCCGACCATCGGTCTGTTCGGCCCTTCGGACGACAAGCTCTATGGACCGTGGGGCGAGAATACGCGGATCGTGCGCGGCATTCGCAGCCTGGACCAGATCCGCGAGGTTGACCCAGGGCTCTCGCAGGCGCTCTGTCACATGATGGACCTGCCGGTGGATTGGGTGACCAACGCCGCCCGGGACCTGCTCGCCCAAACCAGTTCCAAAGCCAGTTAAGCCCAGAGACGCAACATGCCCGAGACCTTCGACCTCATCGTGAGGGGCGGCGAGGTGGTGAACCATGCCGGCCGCGGCCTGGCCGACGTCGGCGTGCGGGCGGGCAAGATCGTGGAGATCGGCGACCTCAGCCAAGCCAGCGCCGGGCAGGTGTTCGACGCGGGGGGCCTGACCGTGCTGCCCGGCGTCATCGACACCCAGGTGCATTTCCGCGAGCCTGGCCTGGAGTGGAAGGAAGACCTGGAGACCGGATCGCGGGCCGCGGCCATGGGCGGCGTCGTCGCCGTGTTCGAAATGCCGAACACCGAGCCGACCACCACCGACCCGGACGCCCTGGCCGACAAGCTGCACCGCGCCGCCGGCCGGATGCACACCGACCACGCCTTCTATGTCGGCGGCACGCATGAGAACGCGCAGTTCCTGGGCGAGCTGGAGCGGCTGCCCGGCTGCTGCGGCATCAAGGTGTTCATGGGCGCCTCGACCGGCAGCCTGCTGGTGCAGGACGACGAGGGCATCGAGCAGGTGCTGCGCCATGTGAACCGCCGCGCGGCGTTCCACTCCGAGGACGAATATCGGCTGGCCGAGCGCCGGCCACTGGCCCGCACCGGCGACTGGACCAGCCACGAGGAGGTGCGCGACGCCGCCTCGGCGCTGGAATCGACCCACCGGCTGGTGCGGATCGCCAAGGCGCTGGGCAAGCGCATCCACGTGCTGCACGTGACGACGCGCGAGGAGATCGAGTTCCTGGCGCTGCACAAAGACGTGGCCAGCGTCGAGGTGACCCCGCAGCACCTGACCCTGACCGCGCCGGAAGCCTATGAGCGGCTGAAGGGCTACGCCCAGATGAACCCGCCGATCCGCAACGCCTATCACCAGGCCGGGCTGTGGCATGGGATCGCCGCCGGCATCGCCGACGTGCTGGGCTCGGACCACGCGCCGCACACCAAGGACGAGAAGGCCCGGCCCTATCCGGCCTCGCCATCGGGCATGCCGGGCGTGCAGACGCTGGTGCCGGTGATGCTGACCCACGTTAACGAGGGGCGGCTCAGCCTGGAGCGGTTCGTCGACCTGACCAGCCATGGCGCCAACCGGGTGTTCGGCATGGCCGACAAGGGCCGGCTGGCGGTCGGCTACGACGCCGACATCACCGTCGTCGACATGAAGGCCCGCCGCACGATCAAGCACGAGGACATGGCCACCCGCGTCGGCTGGACCCCGTTCGACGGCTTCGAGGCCAAGGGCTGGCCGACGGCGACGATCATCCGCGGCACGGTGGTGATGCGCGACGACGAGCTGGTCGCCCCCAGCATCGGCCAGCCGGTGCGCTTCGCCGAGACCCTGGGCGGGTAGGCATGCCGACGGCGCCGCCGGGCGAGTGCGTGGTGCTGCTCCACGGCCTGGGGCGCAGCGCCGCCTCGATGGCCCCGATCGGCCGCGACCTGAGCCGGCGAGGCTACACGGTCGTCGCCCGCAGCTATCCCTCGACGCGGCTGAGCATCGAGGCCGCGGCGGCCGGCGTCGAGCAGGACATCGCCCGCTGCCGGCGGGCGCGGGCCACGCGCATCCATTTCGTGACCCACTCGCTCGGCGGGCTGCTGCTGCGCGGCTACTTCCAGGACCATGAGGCGCCCGAGGCCGGGCGGGCGGTGATGCTGGGGCCGCCCAACGGCGGCAGCGAGATCGCCGACGAGCTGAAGCACCACTGGTGGTTCCGGCGCGCGCTGGGCCCCGCCGGCCAGGCCCTGGGCACGCGCGAGCCGATGGCCTTCGCCCGACCCCTGCCGCTGGAGGTCGGGGTGATCGCCGGCACCCGGAACTACGAGCCGTGGTTCGCCGGCTGCTTCGGCGGGCGGCCCAATGACGGCAAGGTGAGCGTTGCGAGCACGCGGCTGCCGGAAATGGCCGATTTCCTGACGGTGCGGGCCGGCCACACCTTCATGGTCCGCTCGCGCCTGGTCCAGAACCAGGTCGCCGCCTTCCTGCAGGACGGCCGCTTTACGCCTTAGTTCCCGCAGCGCGCGAAGCTGCGGGCGCGAGGTTCGGGTCTCGGCAATACTTTCACCCTCATACTATCGTGAGTGGGAAGTAACCGGCGCACTCGCGCGCCGCAGGCTCGTCGCGGGGGAGTAGATGTCGCGATCGAACGCCGCCGAGTCGGGCGGCCCGAGTCTGACGCTCGTGCAGCGACTGGATGCACGGGGCTTCCTGTCGCTCACCCTGCGCCATGGGGCGCTGAACCTGCTCACCCTCGGGCTCCACGGGTTCTGGGGCCGCAGCGCGATACGCCGGCGATTGTGGGCGGCCACGGACATGAACGGCGAGCCGCTGGACTATGGCGGACTCGGCATCGAACTGCTGATCGGCGCGCTGGCCAAGCTGCTGGTCGTCGCCGCTGCGTTGGCGGCGGTCCTGGCGGCGGTGCAGGGGCTGGGCGTCTGGGGCGCGCCGGTGGCGCTGATCGCGGCGGCGAGCGTGGCGCTGTTCATGGGTTTCTGCCGCTTCGTGGGCTTCGTCTACCTGGCGACCCGCACCGAGTGGCGCGGGCAGGTGTTCGAGGTCGACGGCTCGTCGGCCGCCTTCGCGCTGGCCGAGCTGCGCGACGCCGCGCTTATCGCGCTGACCCTCGGCTGGTGGCGGCCGGCGGCCGACCGCCGGCGGGACGCCTTGCTGTGGGGCGGCCTGCATCATCCGCATCGCCCGGCCGCCTATGACGCGGCCGCCGCCGCGCGCCGCCCGCTCTACAGCGCCTTTGCGATCGGCTGGTTCGCCAGCGTGATGATCGGATTGTTCGCGGGCGGGGTGGCGATGGGGCTGGCGGCCGGCTTCCTGCCGACCCCGGTGCTGGGGACCGTGCCGACCCTGGTCGAGCTGGCGGCGCTGGGCGCGCTGGCGCTCGGCCTGTGGCTGGCGCTGACGGTCGCCTGGGCGCCGTACCAGGCCGCGCGGCGCACGGCGACGGCGGCGGGACTGGGGTTGAGGCTGCCGCTCTGCTGGCGGGCCTGGGCGCGGCTGCAGGCGGGCAACACCGCCCTGCGCATCGTCTCGCTGGGCGCGCTGGCGCCCTATGCGGCGGCCCGTGAGAGCGCCTTCGTGTTCGCCCGGCTGGAAGAGGCGCGGCGGCGCTCGAAGCGGGTGCGGGCCGAGCGCCTGTCGGCCGGCGTGAGGTTCACGCCGCTGGAGATGAAGGCCGGCTCGTAGCCGATGGCCAAATCGCTTTGATGGGATGACATCCCCGGCGCTCGCCCGCTAAGGCTATGCGCATCATGGACGCCAGAATCCGCCCGACAGACGCCCCGTTCCGCGACGCGCGCTATGCGCCGCCGCAGCTGGACATCGAGGAGAGGGGCGGCGGCGAGCTGATCCTCACCAATCCGACCCCGTTCTCGGGCGAGTTCACCACCATGACCCAGGCGCTGGACCGCTGGGCGCGCGAGGCGCCGGGGCGGACCTGGCTGGCCGAGCGGTCGGGCGAGGGCTGGCGGCGGACCAGCTTCGGCGAGGCGCGCGAGCAGGTGCGGGCGATCGCAGGCGGCCTGCGCGAACTGGGCGTGGTCGGGACGCGGCCGCTGCTGATCCTGGCGCGCAACGGGATCGACCACGGGCTGGTCGGCTACGCGGCGATGAGCCAGGGCATGCCGATCGCGCCGGTGTCGCCGCAGTACGGCCTGCCGGGTGCGAACCTGACGCGGCTGGCCCATGCGGTCGAGGTGCTGAGGCCCGCTGCGGTCTATACCGAGGACGCGGCGCTGTTCTCCGAGGCGCTGGAGGCGCCGTTCCTGGCCGGGCTGCCGGTGGTCGCGGGCAAGAACCCGCGGCCGGGCGACGTGCCGCTGGCGCGGCTGCTGGGCGCGGCCGGCGTCGAGGCTACCGCTCAACCCGACGACCACGCCAAGTACCTGCTGACCTCCGGCTCGACCGGCCTGCCCAAGGCGGTGATCTGCCTGCATCGCGGCATCGCGCTGAACTCGGCCCAGATCGCGGCCTGCTACGCCGACGACGAGCCTCCGGTGATGGTCAATTCGGCGCCCTGGAGCCATAGCCTGGGGGCCAACTCGATCCTGCACATGGCGCTGCACCGCGGCGGCACGCTGCACATCGACGCCGGCCAGCCGGTGGCCGGGCGGTTCGGCGAGACGCTGCGCAACCTGAAAGAGGTGGCGACCACCTATCACAACATGGTCCCGGCCGGCTGGATGCTGCTGGCCGGCGAGCTGGAGCGCGACGAGGATCTGGCGCGGACCTTCTTCGAGCAGGTGCGGGTGCTGCAGTACGGCGGCGCGGCCCTTGGCCAGGACGCCTGCGACCGCATCCAGGCCGTCGCGGTGGCGAGCGTCGGAGAGAAGATCAGCTTCGCCTCGGGCTATGGCGCGACGGAGACCGGGCCGACCGCCTGCAACGTCCACTGGCGCAACGACCGCATGGGTCTGATCGGCCTGCCGGTGCCGGGCACGTCGGTCAAGCTGACCCCGGCGGCGGGCAAGCTGGAATTCCGGGTGAAGGGGCCGCAGGTCTCGCCCGGCTATCTGGGACGCCCCGAGCTGTCGGCGCAGAGCTACGACGCCGACGGCTTCTACCTGCTGGGCGATGCGGCGCGGTTCGTGGACGAGGCCAGCCCCAAGGCGGGCCTGGCCTTCGACGGGCGCATCTCGGAGAACTTCAAGCTGGCCAGCGGCACCTTCGTCACGGTCGGCGACCTGCGGGTGAAGGCGGTCTCGGCGGTGGGCGACGCGGTCACCGACGCGGTGGTCTGCGGCGAGGGGCAGGAGGCGGTGGGGCTGCTGTTCTATCCGAACCCGAACATGGACCGCGACGCGATCGAGGCGGCGGTGCGGGCCGGGATCGAGCGCTTCAACGCCGGGGCCAAGGGCTCTGGCGGCAAGGTGGCCCGGGCCCTGGTGCTGGCCACGCCGCCGGACGCCAACGCCGGCGAGATCACCGACAAGGGCTATATCGCCCAGCCCGTGGCCCGCGCGCTGCGGGCGTCCGAGGCCGAACGACTGTTTTCCGATGCTGCTGATGTGATGGTGTTCTGATGAACGGCGCCGACGCCCTGATTACCACCCTCGTCGAAAACGAGGTCACCGCCTGCTTCGCCAATCCCGGCACCAGCGAGATGCAGTTCGTCGCCGCGCTCGACCGCGAGCCGAAGATGCGGCCGGTGCTGTGCCTGTTCGAGGGCGTGGCGACGGGGGCGGCGGACGGCTATGGCCGCATCGCCGAAAAGCCGGCCTGCACCCTGCTGCACCTGGGCCCCGGCTACGGCAACGGCCTGGCGAACCTGCACAATGCGCGGCGGGCGTTCACCCCGGTGGTCAACGTGATCGGCGACCACGCTACCTATCACCGCCAGTACGACGCGCCGCTGAACTCGGACATCCCGACCATCGTCGGCCCCAACTCGCTGTGGGTGAAGTCGGCCGACAGCCCCGACAGCGTCGCCGAGCTGACCGCCGAGGCGGTGACCGCCAGCTACGGCCCGCCGGGCGGTCCCGTCAGCCTGATCCTGCCGGCCGACTCGGCTTGGCTGGAGACCGCCAAGGGCGCGGTGAAGGCGAGCGTCCCGACCCGCGCGGCCCCGGCCGGCGGCGTGGTCGAGGACGTGGCCAGGAAGGTCCGCGCGGCGGCCAAACCCGTCGTGCTGCTGGGCGGGCAAGGGACCAGCGCCAAGGCCTTGGAACAGGCCGCGCGCCTGCAGGCGGCCGGCGTGCGGGTGATGGCCGACACCTTCTGCGCGCGCCAGCCGCGCGGGGCCGGCGTCTTCCAGCCGGCGCGGATGCAGTATTTCGGCGAGGCGGCCCTGGCTGACCTCGAAGGCGCCGACCTGATGGTGTTCGTCGGGACGGTGACGCCGGTGGCGTTCTTCGCCTATCCGGACCGTCCCAGCGTGCTGGTCCCGGAAGGCTGCGAGACCATGACCCTGGCGCAGCGCTCGGAAGATGCGGTCGCCGGCCTGGCGGCGCTGGCCGACGCCCTGGGCGCGCCGGCGAGCGGGCCCTCGCAGCCCTACAAGGTGGCGGGCGCCGCCCCGACCGGGCCGCTGACCCCGCAGTCGGCGGGCGTGTCGGTCGCCCGTCACCTGCCGGAAGGCGCGATCATCTGCGATGACTCGGTGACCTCGGGCGGCGGCATCGCCGTGCCCTGCGCCACCGCCAGGGCCCACGACGTGCTGGCCCTGACCGGCGGGGCGATCGGCATCGGCGGCCCGCTGGCGATCGGGGCGGCGACAGCCGCGCCGGACCGCAAGATCGTCTCGCTGAACGGCGACGGCTCGGCGATGTACACCGTGCAGTCGCTGTGGACGATGGCGCGCGAGAACCAGGACGTGACGGTGGTGGTGTTCGCCAACCACTCCTACCGCATCCTCAACATCGAGATGGGCCGCACCGGCTCGGGCAATCCGGGCCCGTCGGCCAGCAAGCTGCTGGACCTGGGCGATCCGAAGATCGACTGGGTGTCGGTGGCCAAGGGCCTGGGCGTGCCGGCGGTGCGCTGCGAGACGGCCGAAGAGTTTGACGCGGCCTTCGCCAAGGCCATGGCCGAGCCGGGGCCGAAGTTCATCGAAGCGGCGATTTAGGGGCGAACGACGGAGGCTCCCCCTTCGGGGGGAGCTGGACTTCAAGTGTGGTCCGAAGCCCAAAAGTCCGCTTATGTGCTGGGCCGTGAAGTCGGCTTTCGACCCGTTCCTGACGTTCGATGAAATCCGCTGCGCAGCCTACTTGCCGAAGATCGAGGCCCACAGCGCGCTCACGACAGCCACGAAGCCCCACAGCAATCCGAACACGATTGCATAGCCCATCCCAGCCGATAACGCGTCTCCAATGCGGGTGCTGAGCGCCTTCGCGATGGGGCTGGGCTGGGGGACGCTGTTCAGAAAGCGCCCGAATAGCGTCTCGTCCTCAGGGTGGATGATCGTGCGCTCGCCGTCCTTCACATGTGTGGGGTAGAGGTCCACGACCTGTCCGTCGGGCCAAAGCTGAATTGGCGTAGCCTTCGGATTTGAGTGTTCAAGTTCGAAGACGGTGTCATCGCCCCGGAAGACGGGTCGATAGCCACGCTCAGCGAGCCGGTGGAGCCTCCGGGCCACCATTTCACCGTGCGCCCAGTGCTGTCGCCAACGCCGCTCATCCTCGGGGGACATCGGTACTTCGGCGCTCTCGAAATCAGGCACGGTCGGCACCTAGTCGTCGTCGGCAATGCCGTGCGCCCTGTCGAAGGGCTTGATGTAGTCCCGGTCGAACCACTTCGATATCATGAAGTGGATTGCTTTGAGTATTTCGAAGATACGCCAGAGCAGCCATAGGCCGATCATGGCCGCGCCGGCCCAGAAGAAGTTGTACATCCCGGCGGTCATGTCGAACATTGGCATCCGCTGACACTAGCTCAGCCTTAGACCCGCTTGCAAAGCAGGCCGCTAACCACCCCTCGGCGACGTTTGAGACGTCTGCTCTCGGGCGAGGAGACCAATGTCCCCTGTGGGGAGCGAAGCGTGTGTCGGCGACGAAGTCGTCGATCATAGACCAGCCAGACAACGCCTGCGTCAGGGGCGGCCCCGCTCCCGTCTCGGCGCCGCCGCCGATCCACCTTCCCCGGCGGGGAGGAATAAGGGCGTCTGGAGTGGCGCTTGCTGCAACTGCGAACGGACCTGCGCCCAGGCTCGGCGGGAGAATATCGCCACCCAGCATTGATCCGTGCGACTTCACATTTTTCATCACAATCGGAAATATTGCGTCGCACCATTGATTTTGTGTGCGTCGCAGCATAGATGGCCTTCAGCATATGGAGGCGATCATGCTGTTTGCCGATTACGAGAACATCGAAGGCCAACTGGCTTTCTATCAAACGGTCAACGCGCTCGTGACCAAGGCGCTGGCGCATCTGCGCGGCAATGCGGAACACCTGCTTTCGCACGCCTAAGTCGACCCTGACCTGACGCGCAAAGGCCCGCGGAGCGATCCGCGGGCCTTTTCGTTTGGGGATCCATGAGATCCGGATGGCGCAGGAGCGCCACGGGGGATGACAGCGGGCGCCGCGGCTGACAGAGCTTGGGCATGAAGACGCTCATCGATCCGCGCAATGCGCTGAGCCAGGGGCTGGCGGCGCTGCGCCTCCGCTTCAAGGTCCCGGAAGGATTTCCGCCGGAGGTCGTGGCCGCGGCGCAGGCCGCGGCGCAGCGGGCGCCGAGCGAGCATGTCGACCGCACCGCGCGGCCGTTCGTGACCCTGGACCCGGCCAGCTCGACCGATCTCGACCAGGCGTTCGCGATCGAGGCCAGCGGCGCGGACCTGCTGCTGCACTACGCCATCGCCGACGTGTCGTGGTTCGTGCGTGACGGCGACCTGCTGGACGTCGAGGCCTGGAAGCGGGGGGCGACGCTCTACCTGCCGGACGGCAAGGCCAGCCTTTATCCGCGCGAGCTGAGCGAGGGCGCCGCCAGCCTGCTGCCGAGCGGGCCGCGGCCGGCGGTGGTGTTCACCGTGCGGGTCGACCCGGACGGCGAGGCGAGCCTGGACGGGGCCGAGCGGGCGATCATCCGCAGCGTCGCCAAGCTGGGCTATGAGCGGGTGACGGCCGCCGAGCTGCCGGCCGGGTTCGCCGAGCTGGCCGAGCGGGTGCGCGCGGCCGAGGCGCGGCGCGGGGCCTCGCGGGTCGATCCGCCGGAGCAGGAGGTGGCGCGGCTGGACGACGGGCGGTTGCAGCTGCGGTTCCGGCCGCGGACGGAGGCCGAGGACCAGAATGCGGCGCTGTCGCTGGCGACCAACCTGGCGATCGCCCAGGTGCTGCTGGCCCATCGCACCGGCCTGTTCCGGGTGATGCCCGAGCCCGACGCGCGGGCGGTGGGGCGGCTGCGCCAGACCGCGCGGGCGTTCGGCCTGGAATGGCCCGAGATGGCCAGCCTGGCGCAGTACGAACTGACGCTCGACCCGGGCGAGGCCAAGCAGGCGGCGTTCATGATGGCGATCCGGCGGGCCAGCACGGCGGCCTCCTACGTGCCCTACACGCCGGGCGAGATTCCGTGGCACGCGGCGATGGCGGCGACCTATGCGCATGCGACCGCGCCGCTGCGCCGGCTGGCCGACCGCTATGTGGTCGACACCGTGCTGGCGATCGCGAACGGGCGGCCGGCGCCGACCGCCGCGACCCTGGCCTTCGCCAAGCTGCCCAAGGTGATGGCGCGGGCCGACAACCAGGCCGGCCAGATCGACCGCGTGGTGATCGACATGGCCGAGGCCGCGATGCTGCGGGGGCAGATCGGCGAGGCCTTCGAGGCGGTGGTCACCGACATCGACGAGCGCGGCGCGCGAATGCAGCTGTGCGAGCTGCCGGTGGTGGCGCGGGTGACCGCCCACAAGGTCGAGGTCGGCGAGCGGCTGGTCGTGCGGCTGACCGCCGCCGACCCGGCCCAGGGGACGGCGCAGTTCGAGCGGGTGGCCTAGGCCTCCAGCGCGGCGAACCGCTCGGCCAGGAAGTCGACCAGCGCGCGGACCGAGGGCATCAGGCCGCGGCGGGTCGGGAACACCGCATGGATGACGCCGCTGCGCGGGGCCCAGCCGGCGGGGACCGCCGCCAGCGCGCCCGTGCGCAGGGTGTCGCCAAGCATCAGGGTCGGCAGCTGCGCCACGCCGGCGCCGGCCAGGGCGGCGGCGCGCAGGGTTTCGAAGTCGTCGGTGGTGAGGACCGGCTCGTGGCGCACCTCGGCCACCGCGCCGCCCGGGCCCTCCAGACGCCAGACGTGCTCGCCGGTCGGCGGGCCCCAGTCGAGGCTGGGCACGCCATGCAGGTCGGCGGGGACGGCGATGTCGCCCAGGCGGGCGAGCAGGGCGGGCTGGGCGACCAGGCGCTGGGGGCTGTCGCCGAGCACCCGGTGGGCCAGGTCGCTGTCGGCGAGCGGCGGGAAGCGGACGCGCAGGGCGATGTCGAAGCGCTCGCCGACCACGTCGACATGGCGGTTGGTCGCCTCCATCTGCAGCTTCACGCGCGGATAGCGGATCAGGAACTGGGCCAGCATCGGGGCGACCTGGGCGTGCAGCAGGGCGATGGGGCAGGCCATGCGCACGGTGCCGCACGGCTCGGAGCGCACCTGGTCGACCGCATCCTGGGCGGCCTCGGCCTCGATCACCATGGCCCGGCAGTGGCGATAGAATTCCTCGCCCACCTCGGTGATGGCGAACTGGCGGGTGGAGCGCTGGATGAGCCGCACGCCGAGCCGCTCCTCCAGCCCCGAGATCCGCCGGCTGAGCTTGGACTTGGGCACCCCGAGCGCGCGGCTGGCCGGGGCGAAGCCGCCGTGATCGATCACCTGGGCGAAGTAGTAGAGGTCGTTCAGGTCCTGCATGATCGTTCTATCAGTGGAACTCTGAGGTCGGAATTCGACGCCTACCGCCGTTATCGTCCCAGGTCTACCTCCTGAGCCAACGCGACCGGGACCAGCTCCCGGTTCTCAGGAGACCACCATGAAGAAGATACTCGGCGTCTACAGCGCCCCCCGCCCGCACTGGGTCGGCGACGGCTTTCCGGTGCGTTCGCTGTTTTCCTACGACAGCCATGGGCGGCACATGAGCCCGTTCCTGCTGCTCGACTACGCCGGCCCGGCGAAGTTCGAGCCGGCGGCCAAGCCGCGCGGCGTCGGCCAGCATCCGCACCGCGGCTTCGAGACCGTCACCATCGTCTATGACGGCGAGGTCGAGCACCGCGACTCCACCGGCGCCGGCGGCAAGATCGGTCCCGGCGACGTGCAGTGGATGACCGCGGCCTCGGGCATCCTGCACGAGGAGTTCCACTCGCACGACTTCACCCGCACCGGCGGGACCCTGAAGATGGTGCAGCTGTGGGTGAACCTGCCGGCCAAGGACAAGCTGGCGGCGCCCGGCTACCAGACCCTGCTGGACGCCGAGATCCCGACGGTCGCGCTGCCGGACGGCGCGGGCCAGGCGCGGGTGATCGCCGGCGAGTACGGCGGCGGCCGCGGCCCGGCCAGGACCTTCACGCCGATGGACGTCTGGGACCTGCGCCTGACCCAAGGCGGGGTCAGCCGGTTCGAGATCGAGGAAGGCCGCACCCTGGCGCTGATCGTCCTGGACGGGGCGATCAACGTGAACGGGCAGGACGTCCGCGAAGCCCAGATGGTGATGCTGGACCGCGACGGCGAAGGCCTCGAGGTCCGCGCCGACACCGACGCGGTGGCGCTGCTGCTCAGCGGCGAGCCGATCGACGAGCCGATCGTCGGCTACGGCCCGTTCGTCATGAACAGCGAGGACGAGATCGCCCAGGCGGTCAGCGACTTCAACCGCGGCCAGTTCGGCCAGATCGCCCACTGATCCCCCTCTCTCCCTTGGGGCGTCGCCGGTTCCCCCCGGGCCGGCGGCCCCCCTCTTCCCCTGAAAGGAACGACCCATGACCAGCGAACCCATTCGCGATCCGGCCAGCGACCACCTGCTGACGCCGCAGAACGCCGCCTTCGTGATCATCGACTACCAGCCGGTGCAGGTGAACTCGATCGCCTCGATGGACCGCCAGCTTCTGGTCAACAACATCGTCGGGACCGCCAAGGCGGCGGTGGCCTACGGCCTGCCGATCGTCCACTCGACCGTCAATGTGAAGACCGGGCTGAACAAGCCGCCGATCGCCCAGCTGCGCAAGGTGCTGGACGGCTATCCGACCTATGACCGCACCACGATCAACTCGTGGGAGGATGTCGAATTCCGCAAGGCGGTGGAGGCGACCGGCCGCAAGAAGCTGATCATGACGGCGCTGTGGACCGAGGCCTGCCTGACCTTCCCGGCCCTGGACGCGCTGAAGGAAGGCTATGAGGTCTATGTGGTCGCCGACGCGGTGGGCGGCACCTCGGTCGCGGCCCACGACATGGCCCTGCGCCGCATCGAGCAGGCCGGCGGCAAGATGATCAGCGTACCGCAGCTGTTCTGCGAACTGCAGCGCGACTGGTCGCGGGCCGAGACCGTCCCGGCGTTCATGAATCTGTTCATCGAGACCGGCGGCACGGCCGGGATCCAGTTCTCCTACGACCGGACGGAGTAGGGACGAGGGGCCCGCAGGGACGACCTGCGGGCCTTTCTGATATGAGGGGCGATGCGACAGGCCCTGCTCATCATCGACATCCAACCGAGCTTTTCCCCGCCGGACTGGCTGGTGGAGGGCGTGCGGCGATTGCTGCCGCGGATGGCGAGCGTGGCGACGGTGGAGCGGCACGACGAGGCCCGGACGCCGTTCCAGAGGCAACTGGGCTGGGCGCCGGGACCGGCTGACGCGTGCCTGCTGCCGGTGGACAGGGTGTTCATCAAGCACGGCTACCTGCCCAGCGCCGAGACGATCGAGCATCTGCGGGCGCTGGGGCCCGAGCGGGTGCTGGTCTGCGGTCTGCAGACCGAGACCTGCGTGCTGGCGGCCGGCTTCATGCTGTTCGACGCCGGCCTGACCCCGACCCTGCTGAGCGACCTGACCGTCGGCTCGTCGTTGGACCGGACGGGCAAGCTGGGAACCGACCTCTGGCGCCACCACTTCGGCGCGGTGACGACGGCGGCGGAGGCCTTGGACAGCTAGTGGGGCGGACGTTCAATCCACAGCTGCGCCGTCCCTCATCCGCTCACCCCGGCGAAGGCCGGGGCCCAAGCGGCGTTTCGGCCATGTCTGGAGCGCCGCTTGCTTGTTTGAGGCTCCGCTTGGGTCCCGGCCTTCGCCGGGATGAGCGGTATCCAGCAAACAAAGAAAAAGGCCCGGGGTCGCCCCCGGGCCTTTCACTTTGGTTCGGTCGGCCGCGCTTAGGTGTTGCCCGGCAGCTTGCACTGGCCCGAGAAGGCGCAGCCGATGGCTTCGACCGGCTTCAGGTCGGCGGTGTACTCGAGCACGTAGCCCTTCAGGCCGTCCGAGCAGGCGACTTCCATGTAGGTCGTGCCCTTGGCGGACTTGCCGATGATGCGGGCGTTGGACACCGTGCAGGAGTCCTTGCCGGCCGCCTTCAGGTCGGCGGTAACGGCGCCGTAGCTGTTGGTGTCGAGCTTGGTGAACGAGCAGCGGTAGCCAGCGATCGGCGCGCGGGCGCAGTCGTAGACGACCGGCTTGTCGTTCGGGCCGCCGAAGACGCCGACGCCGCCGTCCGGACGGTTCGAGCAGGCCATCTCGACGATGTCCTTGTTGTTGGCGCTCGGGAACGGCGCGTACTTGGAGACGTCGCAGTTGAAGCCCGCGGCCTTGGCCAGCTTGGTGTAGAGGCCGTTCTGCTCGGTGACCGCTTCCTTGGTGTCGGTCAGGGTGCAGCCGCCCATGACGCCCTGCGCCTTGGCGCAGTCATAGGTCTGGGTCAGCTTGCCGGCGTCGACGCGGTAGAGGTAGCCCTTGCCGTCGGTACAGGCCGCTTCGAAGAACGACGAGCCGGTCTGGGACATGCCCATGTACCGCTTGTCCTTCACGGTGCAGCCGTTGTTGGCCTGGGCCGCGAAGGCGTCGATCACCGCCAGGCGCTGTTCCTTGGTGCGCAGGGTGCAGGAGATGTTCGACTGGCCGCCGTCATAGAGCATGCAGTCGGTGGCTTCGACCGGCTTGGCCGCATCGATCGGCGCGCTGGTCTTCAGGACGTAGCCCTGGGCCGAGCCCTGGCAGGCGACTTCGAGATAGGTGGCGGTGGCGCTTTGGCCGATGCCGCGGGCGGCCTCGGGGGTGCACTGCACCTTGCCGGCCGCGAGCACGCCGGCCAGGTCGGCCTTCGGATCGGCGTTGCCGGGCAGCTTGCAGGCCAGGTTCGAAGGCTTGCCGTCCGGACCCGGGGTGCCCGCTTCGATGCAGGTGAACGAGGTGGTCGCGCCGCCCTCGACCGCCGACAGCACGAAACCGACGCCCTGGTCGCAGTCGATCTCGTAGTAGGTGGTGTTGGTCTTGGTCTTCTTGTCGCTGGTCTTGCCGACGAACAGCGCGTCGGTGACGTTGCAGGAAATGCCAGCGGCCTTGGCGAGGGCCGGAGCCTCGGCCATCCCCTGGGTGCGCGCCTTATCCGAGATCTCGGCGGCTTTCTTGCCTTGCGAGACGGCGGCCGGCGCCAAGGCCAGCACGGCCAAGGTGGCGGCCAGCCCCGTGATGAATGGCCTCATGGTTGAAAAACTCCTGGGTGGTTCCCTATTGCGCGGACATAAGCCCCCACAGCGCCAGTGGGTCAAGTTCGTCGTGAACGACGTCTGAACCGGGCCGTGGTTGCATTTGCCCTGACCAGCTCTGCGGTCAAAAATGGGGCGGAGAACGAGGGGCACGGCTTTGCGCGACGGATTCGAAGAGACGCAGGAACAGGCGGCGAGGGCGCGGCTGAGCTATCCGTTCGCCGAGGGGCCCGAGCTGGGCGAAGCGGTGGACGTGGCGCCGGGGGTGAAGTGGTTGCGGATGCCGCTGGGCGGCTCGCTGGCCTTCATCAACGTCTGGGCGATCGAGGACGGCGAGGGCTGGGCGATCGTCGACACCGGCATGGGCGGATCGGACACCCAGCAGACCTGGCGCAAGGCGTTCGCCGGCGCGCTGGGCGGCAAGCCGGTGACGCGGGTGTTCGTCACCCACATGCACCCCGACCACATCGGCATGGCCGGCTGGCTGACCCGCAAGTTCCAGTGCCGGCTGTGGATCAGCCGGCTGGAGTTCCTGATGTGCCGCTCGCTGGCGGCCGACACCGGGCGCGAGGCCCCGGCCGAGGCGCTGGACTTCTACCGCGCGGCCGGCTGGGACGACGATGCGCTGGAGGACTACCGCGCCCGCTTCGGCGGCTTCGGCAAGGGGCTGCACGCGCTGCCCGACACCTTCCGGCGACTGTCCGACGGCCAGCTGGTGGAGATCGGCGGGCGGCCCTGGCAGGTGGTGGTCGGATCCGGCCATTCCCCCGAGCATGTCTGCCTCTGGCAGAAGGACCTGAAGCTGTTCATCAGCGGCGACCAGGTGCTGCCGAAGATCTCCTCGAACGTCTCGGTGTTCCCGACCGAGCCGGACGGCGACCCGCTGACCGAGTGGCTGACCACCCTGGCGGCGATCAAGGACCGGGTGGACGACGAGGTGCTGGTGCTGCCGGCGCACAACGAGCCGTTTTATGGCTTGCACGCGCGGATCGACCACCTGATCGGCGGCCATGAGCGCGGGCTGGCGCGGCTGCGCAAGCTGATCGCCGAACCGAAGCGGGCGGTCGACGTGTTCTCGGTGCTGTTCCGCCGCAAGATCGACCAGCGGGTGCTGGGCATGGCCACCGGCGAGAGCCTGGCGCACCTCAACTGTCTGATGACCCGCGGCGAGGCGACGGCGCAGGCCGACGAGGCCGGGGTGATCTGGTACCAGGCGGCGTAGGGCGGCCTTACGGCGTCATCCCGGAAAGCGCGCGGCGGCGCCGCGTTCTGATCTGTCCGGTGTTCATGGGCCCGGTCTTCGGCTGCGCTGAAACCGGGCCGGCACGGGAAAAATAGCGCTTCGATCCTTGCCCCGCGCCGCGTTAGCATACGGCGTAAGTTTAGGAGCGCATTTCAATGTCCGACCATATTCTGATCGAGAAGTCCGGCGGGGTCCTGACCCTGACCATGAACCGTCCCGACAAGAAGAACGCCCTGACCCGGGCGATGTACCAGGCGCTGGGCGACGCCATCGATCAGGCCGAGTTCGACAAGGACGTGCGCTGCGTCCTGATCCAGGCCAACGGCGACATGTTCACCGCCGGCAACGACATCAGCGACTTCGCGGCGGTCAACGCCGGCGAGTCGTCGGCCAACGAGGCGCGGCGCGGCGGCAACCCGCTGCTGGCGGCGCTGGCGCGAGCCAAGACCCCGCTGATCGCGGCTGTGAACGGCCGCGCGGTGGGCGTGGGCACCACCATGCTGCTGCACTGCGACCTGGTCTATGTGGCCGAGAACGCGCTGCTGACCACGCCGTTCGTGAACCTGGCGCTGGTGCCGGAGGCGGCCTCCAGCATCACCCTGCCCAGCCGCATCGGCCATGCGCGGGCGTTTGCGATGTTCGTGCTGGGCGAGGCGGTCGACGCCAAGAAGGCGGTCGACTGGGGGATCGCCAACGAGGTCGTGCCGCTGGACCAGCTGCGCGCTCGGGCCCGCGCCGCCGCCGAGGCCGTCGCCGCCCGTCCGCCGGCCGCGGTGGTGATCACCAAGGCGCTGATGCGCGACGAGACGGGCCTGGCCCAGCGCATGGACGAGGAAGGCGCGCACTTCGCCGCCCAGCTGAAGTCCGCCGAAGCCAAGGAGGCGTTCGCCGCCTTCGCCGAGAAGCGCGTTCCCGACTTCAGCAAGGTGTCCTGACCCATGATCCGCTCCCGCTTCGGCGCCTTCACCCCCGCCCGCGTGGTGGCTGGTGACCACGATCTCTCCGGCCGCAACGTCATCGTCACCGGCGGGGCGAGCGGGATCGGCTACGAGACGGCCAAGGCGCTGGCCGCGGCGGGGGCGGACGTCATGCTGGCGGTCCGCGACCGTTCGGCCGGCGAGAAGGCGGCGGTGGCCATCAACGAAGCGATCGGGGCCGACAACGTGGTGGCCGGGACGCTGGACCTGGCCAGCCTGGCGAGCGTCGGCTCGTTCGTCGACGCCTGGGGCGACCAGCCGCTGGACATCCTGATCAACAACGCCGGGGTGATGGCCACGCCCTTGCTGCGCACCGCCGAGGACCTGGAGCTGCAGATCGGCACCAACCACTTTGGCCACTTCGTGCTGGCCGTCGGGCTGACGCGGGCGCTGCTGAACGCCGCGGAGGACGAGCGCACGGCGCGGGTGGTGGCGCTGTCCTCGATCGGCCACCGGCGCAGCGACATCCATTGGGACGACCCCAACTATCTGAGCCGGCCCTACGACAAGTGGGAGGCCTATGGGCAGTCGAAGACCGCCAACTCGCTGTTCGCGGTCGGCTACAACGCCCGCTTCGAGGAGCACGGGATCACCGCCAACGCGGTGATGCCGGGCGGCATCATGACTCCGCTGCAGCGCTACCTGCCCAAGGAGGAGATGGTGGCGATGGGCTGGATGGACGAGGAGGGCAATGTCCGCGAGGGCTTCAAGACCCCCGAGCAGGGCGCCTCGACCAGCGTCTGGGCCGCGGTCGGCGAGGAGCTGGAGGGGATCGGCGGGCTCTATCTGGAGGACTGCGCCGAGGCGCCGCCCTGGAACAAGGACAACCCGATGAAGGGCGTGATGCCCTACGCCATCGATCCTGACGCCGCCGACCGGCTGTGGGCGCTGTCGGAAGAGATCACGGGAGTGACGGCATGAGCCTGAACGGCAAGACGCTCTTCATCACCGGGGCCAGCCGCGGCATCGGCCTGGCCATCGCGCTGCGGGCCGCCAGGGACGGGGCGAACATCGCCATCGCCGCCAAGACCGCCGAGCCGCACAAGCACCTGCCAGGCACGATCTACACCGCCGCCGAGGAGATCGAGAAGGCAGGCGGCAAGGCGCTGCCGCTGATCGTCGATGTGCGCGAGGAGGCGAGCGTCTACGAGGCGGTCGAGAAGACCGTGGCGGCGTTCGGCGGGATCGACATCTGCGTCAACAACGCCTCGGCCATCCAGCTCACCGGCACGCTGGCCACCGAGATGAAGCGCTACGACCTGATGAACCAGGTCAATGCGCGCGGCACCTACCTGACCTCGAAGGCCTGCATCCCGCACCTGAAGAAGGCGGCCAATCCGCACGTGCTGATGCTGTCGCCCCCGCTGGACATGAGTCCCAAGTGGTTCCAGGGGCACGTGGCCTACACGATGGCCAAGTTCGGCATGAGCATGTGCGTGCTGGGGATGGCCGAGGAGTTCCGCGAGGACGGGATCGCCTTCAACGCCCTGTGGCCGCGCACCGGCATCGCCACTGCGGCGATCCAATTCGCGCTCGCCGGCGAGGAGGGTATGAAGGCCTGCCGCACGCCGGAGATCATGGCCGATGCGGCCCACGCGATCTTCGAGAAGCCGAGCCGCGAGTTCACCGGCAACTTCCTGATCGACGACAGCTTCCTCTATGGCGAGGGCGTACGGGACTTCGACAAGTACCGGGTCGATCCGACCGCGCGGCTGATGCCGGACTTCTTCGTGCCCGAGAGCAGCAAGCCGCCGCCGGGCGTGGTCGTGGGGTGACGCAATTGCGCCGCCCCCGGGGGAACTAGGTTCAGCGCTTCTTTCCGGCTTTGGCGCGCAGGGCCGCGTCGAGGGCCCGCGTGGTCCAGGCGGTCATTTCGTCGGGGTCTTCGAGGGCTTCGAGAGGAACGGTCCAGTAGCTCATCGCCTTGTCGCCGCCGAACGGCTTGAAGGGCTCGCAGCCGGCCGCCTCGAAGTCGGGGATGCTGACCGCGTCCGCCTTGAAGTAGAGCACGTCGTCGGCGATGAGGGCGAAGAACAGCTCATGGCGCGAGAGGCCGACGCCGCCGAACATCCGGCGGTGAGTGATCCCGCCGAGGGATGCGAGCTGCTCGAGCACGTAGTCGAGGAAGTCGGGAGAGACGGCCATGGGCCAGGAGAAGACCGCCGCGGCGGCCAAGGTGCAAGTGCGGCCGGCGACCCCGGCGGACGCCAGCCTGATCTACGGCTTCATCCGCGGCCTGGCCGAGTACGAAAAGCTGCTGCACGAGGTCGAGGCGACGCAGGCCGACGTCGAGGCGGCGCTGTTCGGGCAGACCCCGCGGGCGTTCTGCGACATCGCCGACGCCGACGGGACGCCGGTCGGCTTTGCGCTGTGGTTCTACAATTATTCGACCTTCCGCGGCCGGCACGGGATCTATCTGGAGGACCTGTTCGTGGTCCCGCAGGCCCGCGGCCTGGGGGCCGGCAAGGCGCTGCTGCGCCGGCTGGCGCAGCGTTGCCAGGACGAGGGACTGGCGCGGCTGGAATGGTCGGTGCTGGACTGGAACTCGCCGTCGATCGCGTTCTACGACTCGCTGGGGGCCAGCGCGCAGACCGAGTGGATCGTGCGGCGGCTGACGGATGGGCCGCTGAAGGCGCTGGCGGAGGGGTAAGGGCGCTCCATCAGTGTCATCCCGGTTTGCTCAGGAAGACCGCCGAGCGGTGTCCATGGGGCCCGGTCTTCGGCTGCGTCGAAACCGGGACACCCTGAATTGGAGGCTCAAGCCGCTTGCAGCCTCAATTCCCCGCGGGCCTGGCGGATGATCGACGAGGCGGTCGAGAGGAACAGGCTGGCCATGATCGCGGCGACCGCCAGGTCGGCCCATTTCGTGCCGGTGTAGGCGACGATGCCGGCGGCGCAGAGCACGGCGACATTGCCGATCGCGTCGTTGCGCGAGCAGAGCCAGACCGAGCGGACGTTGGCGTCGCCGTCGCGGAAGCGCAGCAGCAGCAGGGCGGAGATGACGTTGGCGCTGAGCGCCAGCGCCCCGACCCAGCCCATGGTCACCGCGTCGGGCGATCCGTCGACGAAGGTGCGCCAGAGCGCTGCGGCCAGGACGTAGACGCCCATCAGCCCCAGGCTGGCGCCCTTGACCAGGGCCGCCTTCGACCGGAACGCCAGGCTCTGGGAGAGGGCGAACAGCGACAGGCCGTAGGTGGCCGCGTCGCCGGCGAAGTCGAGGGCGTCGGCCTGCAGGGCCATGGAGCCGGCCAGTTGGCCCTGCACCACCTCGAGGCCGAACATGCCGGCGTTGAGGCCGAGCACGATCCAGACGGCGCGGCGGAAGGCGGGGGAGCCGTTCTCGACGGCGGCGGCGGTGGCTTCGCAGCCGCAGCCGGCGGCGGCGCAGGCCGCGCCCTCGGGAGCGGGCGGCGGCGCCTTGCGGTGGACGATCTCGTAGGTCATGCCTAAATGATGCATCCTATAGTCACTATAGGAGCAAGCGGCGAATGACGGGCGACCTTTCGATCGGCGAACTCTCGCGCCGGGCTGGCGTGAAAGTGACCACCATCCGCTTCTACGAAGGCGCCGGGCTGATGCCCAAGCCGCCGCGCAGCGAGGGCGACCGGCGGCTCTATGACGATGGGCACGTGCGGCGGCTGAGCTTCATCCGGCACGCCCGCGAGCTGGGCTTCGAGATGGAAGACCTGCGCACGCTGCTGGAGCTCAGCGACAGCCCGGACGGGTCCTGCGGGCCGGTCGACGAGATCGCCGGCCGGCACCTGGCCGCGGTCGAGGCGAAGATCGCCAAGCTGACCGCGCTGAAGGGCGAGCTGGCGCGGATGCTGAAGAGCTGCAGGCATGGGGCGGTGGCCGAGTGCCGGGTGATCGAGGCGCTGGCCGACCATTCGCACTGCGGCGGAGAGCACTGACAGGATCGCATCAGCGTCATCCCGGTTTGCGCAGCCGGGATGACACAATCGGCTATCCGGCTTCCGAGATCGCCAGCTTGAGGTTGGTTTCCAGCAGTTCGTCGGCCAGCGGTCCGTCGGGGACGGCCCTGGCCAGCATCAGGGCGCCGGCCATGCGGGTGACGACGCCCACGGCGCGGGCGCGGCGGTCCGGGGTGTCGGGGAGGCGGGCCTCCACCGAGGCGATCATCTGCTCGACCCCGCCGGCGAAGGCGGCCTTCACATCGTCTGATCCGCGGCCGGCGTCGCCGCCGAGCGCGGCGGCGGGGCAGCTCCTGCCCGGGGCCTTGCGGGCGGCCTGGGAGAGGTAGTGGGTCAGCATTTCGGCCAGGTCGCGGGCGCGTTCGCGGTGGCCCGCCATGCTGGCGAAGGCGCTTTCCAGCGCCCGGGCGGCCAGGGCGTCCTTGGACGCGAAGTGGTTGTAGAAGCCGCCGTGGGTGAAGCCGGCCGCCTTGGAGAGGTCGCCGACGCTGACCCCGTCGAAGCCGCGCTCGCGGAACAGGGTCGAGGCGGCCCCGACGATGCGTTCGCGGTTCTCCTGCGCCTGCGCCTTGCTGATCTTCATCGGCCTGCCTCTTGACGTCCCTGAGGACTCAATGATGATAATTATCATTATTGAAGTCAAGGAGCCGGCCCATGCCGCTATGGAAGATTTATCACCCGGTGGGTGCGTTCAGCCTGGAGGACAAGAAGGGGCTGTCGGAGGCGATCACCGCGCTCTACGCCCGCGGCCTGCCGAAGTTCTATGTCGGGGTGGTGTTCCAGGAAGTCGCCGCCGACTCGTTCTTCATCGGCGGCGAGAGCGTCGACAATTTCGTGCGGATCTGGATCGATCATATCGCCCGGACCATGCCGACGGCGGAGATCCGCGCGAAGTTCATCGAGATGGTCGATGTGGCGCTGGCCCCCTATGTGCGCGATCGGGGTCTGAACTGGGAGTACCACATCGACGAGACGTCCTATGAGCTGTGGTCGATCCAGGGCTACCGGCCGCCCTTGCCGGGGACCGAGGACGAGATCCGCTGGCGGAGCGAGAACCGGCCGAGCCCGGTGGGGCCGCGGCAGGTGGCGTGACCCCGCCTCCGCTCGTCCCGGCGAAGGCCGGGATCTAAGCTGAGGCGCCACACTCTGCAGCGCTTGTGATGTCGCAGAGCCCGCTTGGGTCCCGGCTTTCGCCGGGATGAGCGGGTATTGGTTCAGACCGAGATGTCGATGATCATCGGCTTGGCCGGTTCGCCGCGCTTGGCGGCCTCGGCGGCCTCGGTCTTGAGGGCCTGTTCCATGGCGTCCTTCACCAGACGGGCGACCTCGTTGTCGATGGTCGCCGGGTCGGCGTCGGGGTTGGCCGAGCGGACCTCGGCCTCGATCTTTTCCTTCAGCTTCTCGAGCTTCTGCTCCTGGGCCCAGGCGTAGATGCCCTTTTCGCGGATCTCGTCGAGGACAGCGCGCTGGCTGGACTTGGCGAGCTCGGCTTTGCGCGCGGCTTCGGCCGCCGCGGAGGGTTTTGCCGAGTCGGTTTTGCCGAGCTGGCCGATCTTGCTCAGCGTGTCGGTGGCGAAAAGGCCGTCTACGAGGTTTGAACTGCCGACTTGCATGCGGAGGCTCCTTGACTGGGCTATGCTGGAGCAAAGGCCGGGCCAACCGGCGGTAGAGGAGGAAACCCATGAGCGCCCCGCCCATGACGGTGCTGCAGGTCAGCGCAGAGGAGGAGGCCGCGATCCGCGCCGCGGTGCGCGGCGCCGGCGGCGCAGAGATGGTCATCGCCGGGCCGCAGCACGTGGCGGGGCTGACGGCGCTGCTGGCCGACCCGAAGGTCTCGGACCCGATCTACGACCTGCCGCGGCCGATTAATGAGACCAATGTCGGTCGTTGGGTGGCGGACAGCGAGGCGCTGCGCCAGCAGGGTGAGTGCATCCTGAGCGTGTCGCTGGACGAGGCCGGGGAGGTCGCCGGCTACTCACGGTTCACGGTCTGGCCGGACCGCTCGGCGGCCGAGATCGCCGGGGCGCGGCGGGCGGACCTGCAGAATTCCCACAGCGGCAAGGCCGGCGTGGCGCGCTCGATCGCCTTCATGTTCGAGCAACTGGGCGTGCGGCTGATCGCGCTGACCGCGGCGCTGGACAATGTCCGCTCGGCCGCCTCGATCGACGCGGCGGGCTTTCGGCGGATGGGCGAGATCGACAGCGTGCGACCGGACGGCACGACGCGCCGCTCGCTCTACTGGGAGATGACCCGCGAGGAGTGGGTGCGCCGCCACCGGCTGTAGTCAGACGCGCAGGTCGACGACCGCCCCGGACGGATCGCGGCCCTGGGCGGCGCGCTGGTCGGCCGCACGCCGAGCGTCGTCCTCAAGGATCTTCTGGAAGTCGCCGGCGGCCATGCCCGCGAGGGTCTTCCTGAGCTTCTCTTCCTCTTCCGGCGTCATCGTCCGGTCGGGCCTGGCCGGCTTCTCGATGCGCAGCTTGCCGGCGTCCTCGCGCTCCTTGGCCTTGCCCGCGGGGGAGGCGAACTGCGGCTGGGCATACCAGCTGGCGGGGCCGACGCTGCTCACGGACATGGGGCGCTCCTGGTGAAGGGACGCCTGGCGTTAAGCAAGTTTCGGGCCAAAACCCTTGCCGCGTAAGCGATTGCGTGGGTGCAAAGAAAAAGCGGCGGCCCCGTGAAGAGCCGCCGCCTTGAAGTCCTAAGCTACCTGGCCGATCAGCCGGCCTTGGCCGGGGCCGCGTCGCCGCCCTGGCTCGCCAGCGGCGGGCGCGAGAGCGGGGTGAACTTCGGCTCCATCTTCGGAATGGCTTCCGACAGGATCGACTGCACGGTCCAGCCTTCTTCCTTGGTCACGGTCTCGACCGGACGCGGCTGGCTGTAGAGGATGATGTTCTCGCCCGAGGCGCCGAAGATCTGGCCCGAGACGCTGGCCGCAGCCGGAGTGATCATGGCGACGGAGAAGCGGGCCGGCTGGTCGGCGCGGATCTTCTCGGCCATCACCGCGCGGCGGGCGGCGGCGGCTTCGTCCTTCACCGGCACCGACTGGGTCATGCGGGTCCAGGCGACCGGGGCCAGGCAGTTCGAACGCACGTTGTTGCGCGCGCCTTCCATGGCGATGATCCGCGACAGGCCGGCGATGCCCATCTTGGCCGCGCCGTAGTTGGCCTGGCCGATGTTGCCCAGCAGGCCCGAGGTCGAGGTGAAGAACATGTAGGCGCCGTCGTTCTGTTCGCGGAACAGCTCGATGGTGGCGCGGGCGACGTTGAACGAGCCGCGCATGTGGACGGCGATGACCGCGTCCCACTCGGCTTCGGTCATCTTGTGGAACATCACGTCGCGCAGGATGCCGGCCGGATTGATGACCGCGTGCAGGCCGCCGAATTCCTTCTTGGCCTGCTCGACCATGCCGTAGACGGCGTCCAGGTCGGTGACGCTGTCGGAGTTGGAGACCGCTTCGCCGCCCGCGGCGCGGATTTCCTGAGCAACCTGTTCGGCCGGACCCGCCGAACCTTCGTCTTCGCCCTTGAGGCCGCCGCCGAGGTCGTTGACCACGACCTTCGCGCCTTCGGCGGCTGCGATCAGCGCGCAGTCACGGCCAATGCCGTTGCCGCCGCCGGTGACCAGAACAACTTTCCCTGAAAGCGAACCCATCGATCAATCTCCCTAAAAGAATGGCGTTGTTGTTATTCGAGCCGGTCGGCCTTGCGCAAGGCGGGAAACAGTTTCGCCCAGACCCCGGTGACGATCAACGCGGCGACGCCGCCCGAGACCGCGGCCCCGACCGCGCCCATGAAGCGGGCCGCCACGCCGGTGCGGAACTCGCCCAGCTCGTTCGAGGCGCCGATGAACAGCGAGGAGACGGCCGCCACCCGGCCGCGCATCTGGTCGGGGGTGACGATCTGCACCAGGGTCTGGCGGACATAGACGCTGAGCATGTCGGCGCCGCCGAGCACGGCCAGGGCCACGACCGACAGCCAGAAGGTCTGCGAGAGGCCGAAGACGATGGTGGCGAGCGCGAAGATCGCCACGCCGACGAACATGATCGGCCCGGCCTTGGTGCGGATCGGATTGGCCGCCAGCCACATGGCCACCAGGGTGGCGCCGATGGCCGGGCCGGCGCGAAGCATGCCGAAGCCCTCGGCCCCGACATGCAGGATGTCGCGGGCGTAGACCGGGAGCAGGGCCGTCGCCCCGCCCAGCAGCACGGCGAACAGGTCCAGCGAGATCGCCCCGAAGACGATCTTGTTGTGCCAGACGTAGCCCAGGCCCTCCTTGATCAGCGTCCAGCGCGAGCCGGCCTGGGCCACCGGCTTGGTGTTCATGGCGATCAGCGAGACGGTGAGCACGGCGACCAGGTAGAGGCCGCTGGTGGTCCCGTAGGCGACGGCCGGCGAGATCGAGACCAGGGCGCCGCCGAGCGCCGGGCCGATGATCGAGCCGCCCTGCCAGGCCAGCGAATTCCAGGCGATGGCGCGCGGCAGCAGGCTGCGCGGCACCAGCATCGGGCCCATGGCGGTGCCGGCCGGGCCCATGAAGGCGCGGCTGGTCCCGAACAGCACGGCGACGCCCAGCAGCAGCGGGATGGTGGCGAACCCGAACAGGCTGGCGGCCAGCAGCAGCAGCACCGAGGCGATTTCGCCGGCGTAGCAGAGCTGGAGGATGCGCTTGCGGTCGTAGCGGTCGGCGGCCTCGCCGGCCCACAGCGCCAGCAGCAGCACCGGGATGAAGGTCACCAGCCCGATCATGCCGACATAGAAGGCCGACTGGGCGACGCTGTGGGTCTCGCGGGCCACGGCGTAGACCTGCCAGCCGAGCGCGACGCTCTGGATCTGCACGCCGAGGGTCGAGGCTACGCGGGTCGACCAGAACAGCATGTAATCGCGGTGGGCGAGGAGCTCGCGGGCGGTGGTCGGCTGGTCGGCGGCGTCGGTCGATTCAGACATGCGAGCTCGGTACTCGAGGACGGCGAAGGCCGGGCAACTTGGACCGCGACGACCTGCGCCGCAACGCGCGATTGACGCGGGCCCGTCATGGCCTTATGCGCCGCGCTTCTAACGTGAACGACCTGGAAGCCGTCCCATGCGACGCCAGCGACGAACCGGGCGCGCCCGCCGCGCCAGCTAGAGCCCCGCTCGCCTGCGCCGCTGCGCGTTGGCGGCGGCCCCCGTCGCCTTCCGCCCGCAAAGACGTCCATGATCGTTCCCGCCGAACAGGCCCTTACCTACACCCAAGAAGACCCCGCCGACGAAGCCGCCATCGAGGCGCTGCTGGACCACGCCTTCGGGCCCGGCCGCTTCGTGAAGGCGTCCGAGCGCGTGCGCGAGTTCGCCGAGTTTCGCCCCGACATGTCATTCTGCGCCTGGGACCAGGGCGTCCTGGTCGGCGTCGTGCGGATGTGGAAGGTGCATGTGGGCGGCGCGCCCGCGATCTTCCTGGGGCCGCTGGCGGTGCAGGCCGAGGGCCGCAAGTTCGGCGTCGGCGGCGAGCTGGTGCAGCGCGCCTGCGCCGCGGCGCAAGCCGCCGGCTATCCGGTGCTGCTGGTCGGCGATGCGCCCTATTTCAGCCGCTTCGGCTTCTCGGCCGCGCCCTGCAAGGGCGTGCGGATGCCGGGGCCGGTGGACCAGCGCCGGGTGCTGGCGCGCGGCGTGGACAAGCTGGACGGGCCGGTCACGGTCTGATCGTCACCCCCCTTTAGGCTTCTTCGTCGAGGCGCTGTTGAGCGCGGCGGCGGCCTGAACCAGGGCCTTGAAGGCCGCTTCGTCCAGGACTGCGTCCTGCGGGATGTCGATGGCCCGGCGGACGTTTCCCTCGAGGCTGGAGTTGAACAGGCCGGCGGGGTCGTCGAGGGTCGCGCCCTTGGCGAAGGTCAGCTTGACGTAGGCCTTGTAGGTTTCGCCGGTGCAGATGATGCCGCCCGACGACCAGACGGGCGTTCCGCGCCACTTCACCTCCTCGACCACTTCGGGAACCGCCTGGTGGATCAGGGCGCGGACGCGGGCGAGCGTCTCGCCGCGCCAGTCGCCGAGCGCGGCGATGCGGGCGTCGATCTCGGCGGAGGCGGAGGAGCTCTCGGGCGTGGTCTTGGAGGTGGTCATGGGGGGTGGTCCTTGCTCGGAGGCGCCACCTTGCGGCGAACCCGGCGGCGATGTCGAGGCGCGCGATCCATGCGCCTTGTGGAAGAACCCCGTTGAGGCGACGCACGCGGGTCCTTACCTTTGCTGCATGGGAGAGACGACAACCAAGCCCGGCCTCGAGGGCGTAATCGCGGCGGCCAAGCAGGCGCCGGGCCGCGGACTGCCGCCGGTGCACCTGTGGCACCCGGCCCACTGCGGCGAGATCGACATCGTGATCCGCAAGGACGGGACCTGGTTCCACGAAGGCACGCCCATCGGGCGCGAGGCGCTGGTGCGATTGTTCTCGACCGTGCTGCGCAAGGACCCGGACGGCTTCCACCTGGTGACCCCGGTGGAGAAGATGAAGATCACCGTCGAGGACGCGCCGTTCATCGCCACGCGGGTGGATCGCGAGGGCGAGGAGCTGAAGTTCCTGACCAATGTCGGCGACGAGGTGGTCGCAGGTCCTGAGAACGAGATCCGGGTGGAAATGGACGCCGAGACCGGCGAGCCGCGGCCCTATCTGCACGTGCGGCGCGGGCTGGAGGCGCTGATCGCCCGGCCGGTGTTCTATGAGCTGGTCGAGCTGGCCCAGGAGCGCGACACCCCCGAGGGGCCGCGGCTCGGGGTCGAATCGAACGGCGCCTGGTTCCCGATCGGCCCGGCCGGGGCCCACCAGCTGTGAGCCCGAACGCGCCGCCGGACGAAATGCGCGAGTGGATCGCCGGCCATCTCGATCCGCTCGACGGCGAACCGGCGAGCACGGTCGCGTCCGATTTCGACCTGGGGCCGAACGCCTTTCCCAACGAGCCGGTCAGCCTGAAGCCGGCGGCGGTGCTGGTCGGGCTGATCGAGCGGCCCTTCGGCTATTCAGTGCTGCTGACCCGGCGGGCCGACACCCTGCGCAGCCACACCGGCCAGATCGCGCTGCCGGGCGGGCGCTCCGATCCGGGCGAGACCAGCCCTGTCACCGCCCTGCGCGAGGCGCACGAGGAGGTGGGGCTGGCGCCGGACTACGTGACCCTGGCGGGGCTGTCCTCGCCGTACCGGACGGGGACGGGGTTCCTGGTGACGCCGGTGGTGGGGTTCATCCAGCCGGGGTTCTCGCTGACGCCCAATCCGGCCGAGGTGGCCGACATCTTCGAGACGCCGTTCGGGTTCCTGATGGACCCGGTCAACCACGAGCGGCACGAGCGCCAGGGACCTGACGGCCAACTGCGCCGTTTCTACGCCATGACCCACGAGGATCGCTTCATCTGGGGCGCGACGGCCGGGATGCTGCGGGCGCTCTACGACCGGCTCTACGGGGCGGCGGTTGCTTAGGGAGCTGGCCCCGCGGCTGCTGTTGATCGCGGCCCCCTTCGTCATCTGGTTCATCTGGCGCGGCGTGGCGCTGCGCACGGGGCGGCCCATGGGTTCGACGCCGTGGACCTGGCTGGTGGCGATCGCCGGGGTGCTGCTGGCGGCTTCGCTGCTGGCGACCGGTCTTTTCCATGGCGACAACCGCGGGGAGACCTATGTTCCTGCGGAGGTCGAGGCCGGCGGCCATGTGGCGCCGGGACATTTCGAGAAGAAGGCGCCCGCGAAGTGACGCAGAGCATCGGCGAAAAGCCCTGGATGAAGCCCGCCGCGCCGGTCATGGAGGCGCTGGAGGCGGTCGGCGGGGCGGGCTGCGCGCGGTTCGTCGGCGGGGCGGTGCGCAACGCCCTGTTGGGCGCGCCGGTCGACGATGTCGACATCGCCTGCACCCTGACGCCGGATGAGGCGACCAAGGCGCTGCAGGGCGCCGGGATCAAGGTCGCGCCGACCGGGATCGAGCACGGCACGGTCACGGCGATCATCAATGGCGAGCCCTTCGAGGTGACTACCTTGCGCCGCGACGTCGAGACCGACGGGCGCCGGGCGGTGGTGGCCTTCACCCAGGACTGGGGCGAGGACGCCCAGCGCCGCGACTTCACGATGAACGCGGTCTATGCCGACCGGCTGGGGAACCTGACCGACCCGACCGGAACCGGCGTGGCCGACGCCCAGGCCGGGCGGCTGGTGTTCGTGGGCGATGCGGCCACCCGCATCGCCGAGGATTCCCTGCGCATCCTGCGCTATTTCCGGTTCCTGGCCTGGTACGGCAAGGGCGAGCCCGACGCCGCGGCGCTGGCCGCCTGCGAGGCCGGGCGCGAGCTCATGGGCAACCTGGCGGCCGAACGGGTGGCCAAGGAACTTCTGAAGCTGGTCGGCGCCTATGATCCGCGGCCAGCGATGGCGCTGATGGCCCAGACCGGAGTGCTGACCCAGCTGCTGCCCGGCGCCACGGACCTGGCCAGCTTCAACCAGCTGGTCGAGATCGAGACCGAGCAGCTGTTCACCTGCGACCCGCTGCTGAGGCTGGCGACCCTGCTGCCGGACAACGAGGTCGGCGTTGGCAAGGCGGCCGAGGCCTTGCGGCTTTCCAACGACCAGCGCGATCGGCTGGTGGCGGCGATGGGCAAGACCCCGCGCATCACCTCGTGGATGAGCCCGCGCGAGAGCCGCAGGGCGGTCTACAGGATCGGCGTGCAGGCGTTCAGCGACCGCATCAAGCTGGCCTGGTCGCACTCGGAACGGTCGGCGGCCACGCACCAATGGCGCGGCCTGCTGGCCCTGGCCCAGAGCTGGACCCCGCCGCCGTTCCCGCTGACCGGTGAAGACGTGCTCAAGTCGGGCGTGCCCAAGGGGCCGATGGTCGGCCAGGTGCTGCGCGAGGTCGAGGACTGGTGGATCGACCACGATTTCATCGACGACAAGTTCTCGGCCATCGAGAAGCTGAAGGCCGTCGCCCAGGGCATGGCGTACTAGGGCGCTGGCTGGAGCGACGGGGAAGGCCAGGATCCGGTCGCACCGATCGCGCTGATCCGGCCATCCCGCGATCATCGGGCCCGGTCTTCGGCCAAAGGCGAAACCGGGATGACGATTGAGTTTGAGGTTCAAGATCCATGAAGCTCGGCATTCTGGAGACCGGCGCGCCGCCGGAGGAGATCCGCGGGCGCTTTGGCGGCTATCCGTCGATGTTCCGGCGGCTGTTCGGCGAGAGCGCCTATGACTATGCGGTGTTCGACGTGGCGGCTGGCGAGATGCCGGCGGGCGTCGCCGAGTGCGGGGCCTGGCTGGTGACCGGCTCGTCGGCCGGGGCCTACGACCCCGAGCCGTGGATCGCGCCGCTGGAGGACTTCCTGCGCGCCGCCAGGGGCCAGGCGCCGCTGGTCGGCATCTGTTTCGGCCACCAGATCATGGCCCAGGCGTTCGGCGGCAAGGTGATCAAGTCGCCGAAGGGCTGGGGGCTGGGCCTGCAGCGCTATCGGCTGGCTGAGAGCCTGCCCTGGATGGACAGCGGCGAGCCGATCGCCGTGCCGGGATCGCACCAGGACCAGGTGGTCGAGGCGCCGCCCGGAGCGCGGGTGATCGGCGGCAACGAGTTCTGCGAGCTCGGGATGCTGGACTATGGCGAAGGTCGGGCGATCTCGCTGCAGCTGCACCCGGAGTTCGAGCCCGACTACGCCAAGGCGCTGATCGAGACCCGGCGCGGGACGCGGCTGACGGCAGAGGAGGCCGACCGCGCGGTGATGAGCTACGAGCAGCCCGACGACCGCCAGCGGGTCGGGGGCTGGCTGCAGCGGTTCATCGAGACCGCCTGACCCGACGTGTCATCCCGGAAAGCCGGCGGGGCTTGTCCGGGGTCCATTCGCGCTTGCGCGCGGGATGGGGCGGGGCGACAGCGGGGGCTTTGGCTTACGTCCAGCTGACCATCGGCGGCATCGAGGACAGGATGGTGTCGATGTTGCCGCCGGCCTTGAGGCCGAACATGGTGCCGCGGTCGTAGAGCAGGTTGAACTCGACGTAGCGGCCGCGGCGAACCAGCTGTTCCTGGCGGTCGGCCTCGGTCCAGGGCTCGTCCATGTGGTGGCGGACGATCTTCGGATAGACGTCGAGGAAGGCCTCGCCGACCGCGCGGGTGAAGGCGAAGTCCTTTTCGAAATCGCCGCTGTTGTGGCGGTCGTAGAAGATGCCGCCGATGCCGCGCGGCTCCTTGCGGTGGGGCAGGTAGAAGTACTCGTCGCACCAGGCCTTGTACTTGCCGTACCACTCAGGATCGAAGGGATCGCAGGCGGCCTGCATGGCCGCATGGAACAGCTTGGTGTCGTCGGCCTCCTGGTTGCGCTGGGCGTCGAGCATCGGCGTCAGGTCGGCGCCGCCGCCGAACCAGCTTTCCGCCGTCGACAGGAAGCGGGTGTTCATGTGCACGGTCGGCACGCGCGGCGAAACCGGATGCACGATCAGGCTGATGCTGGCCGAGACATAGGTCGGGTCCTGGTCGGCGCCGGGCATCTGGGCCGCCATCTCCGGCGAGAAGCGGGCCAGGGCCGCGGAGGTGTGCACCCCGGCCTTTTCGAACAGCCGGCCCTTGAGGTGGCCGCCGATCCCGCCGCCGGTTCCGGTCTCACGCGTCCAGGGGCGGGTTTCGAACTGGCCGGGCGCGCCGGGATAGAGGTCGGCCGGGGCTTCCTCTTCCAGCCGCTCGAGCTCGGCGAAGATCCGCGTCTGCAGGCTTTCGAACCATTCCTTGGCGCGGTCGCGCCGGGCTTCGATCTCGGGAGAAATGTTGGTCATCGCGTACCGCAGTCAGGAAATTTGCATGGGCTTAGGAAATTGATCGGTCTGCCGCAACGCCTCGGAAAGGCCGATGGCGGCCGAGACGGTGACGTTCAGCGAGCGCCGGCCGGGCGTCAGCGGAATGAAGACGCGGGCGTCGGAGGCGTCGTGAACCTCGTCCGGGACGCCGAGGCTTTCGCGGCCGAACAGCAGGATGTCGTCGTGCCGAAAGACGAATTCGTGCAATGGCTGCGCGGCCTTAGTGGAGAACAGCACTATGCGGGCTCCGCCCTTGGCGGCCTGAAAATCGCTCCAGCCGGCATGGCGCACGACATCGGCAGGTTCGCCGTAATCCATGGCCGCACGGCGGATCGCCTTGTCGGAAAGCGGGAAACCACAAGGCTCTATGACGTGCACGGGCACCCCCATACAGGCGCCGAGGCGAAGAGCCGCGCCAAGGTTTTGCGGAATGTCCGGTTGAAAAAGCGCGAGCAGCATTCTAAGCGGTCCAGCCACGGGATTAGCCGGGGCCAGGGGCGAATCACGGAAGGGTGGGGTGCGACATGCAATCCGACTGTCTTCCGCGGGTTTGCCCGGCGCCAGCGTTCAGTTCCGGTGGCCCTTACCAGAACCGCTGGCAGGGGTCGAAGGCGGGATCACTCCGGAATTATCCGTAGTGATCTGACGGGCCGCGGTCGCGCGGCCCCAAACGAAGGGTAGCTTTAAGGTGGCCGACACCGTCGCGGGCGCAAATCCCGATACGCATGCCGCGGGCGACGACCCGAACCGGCGTGATTTCATTCATATTGCGGCGGCGGCCGCGGCTGGCGGTGCTGTCGCGGGCCTCGCCTGGCCGTTCATCGACCAGATGAACCCGTCCGGCGATACGCTGGCCCTGGCGTCGGTCGAATTCGACCTGACCAAGGTCGAGGAAGGCCAGCAGGTCACCATCAAGTGGCGCGGCAAGCCGCTGTTCATCCGCAATCGGACTGGCGCGGAGATCGCCAAGGCCATTAAGGATGACGGCGCGAGCATGCCCGATCCGCAGAAGGACGAAGACCGTCACAAGCCGGGCAAGGCCCAATGGCTCGTGCTGGTCGGCACCTGCACGCACCTCGGCTGCGTGCCGACGTTCGGCGGCGGCGATTACGGCGGCTGGTTCTGCCCGTGCCACGGTTCGCACTACGACGTGTCGGGCCGCATCCGTAAGGGTCCGGCGCCGAAGAACCTGGCGGTGCCCGACTACACCTTCCTTTCCGACACCAAGGTCAAGGTGGGCTGACCCAGATGAGCGGACATTCCAACTACGAACCGAAGACCGGCATCGAGCGTTGGCTCGACACCCGTCTGCCTGTCGTGCGCCTGGCGTACGACTCGATGATCGACTTCCCGACCCCGAAGAACCTGAACTACTGGTGGACCTTCGGCGGCATCCTGGCGGTCTGCCTCGGCATCCAGCTGGTCACCGGCATCGTGCTGGCCATGCACTACGTGCCGCACGTCGACCACGCCTTCGCCTCGGTCGAGCGCATCATGCGTGACGTCAACTACGGCTGGCTGATCCGCTACATGCACGCCAACGGCGCCTCGATGTTCTTCATCGCGGTCTACATCCACATGTTCCGCGGGCTGTACTACGGCTCGTACAAGGCTCCGCGCGAAGTGCTGTGGATCCTGGGCTGCGTGATCTACCTGCTGATGATGGCCACCGCCTTCATGGGCTACGTGCTGCCCTGGGGTCAGATGTCCTTCCACGGCGCCGTCGTGATCACCAACCTGTTCGGCGCGCTGCCGGTCGTGGGCGAAGCGATCACCACCTGGCTGTGGGGCGGCTTCGCGGTCGACAACCCGACCCTGAACCGCTTCTTCTCGCTGCACTTCCTGCTGCCGTTCATGATCGCGGGCGTCGTCGGCCTGCACATCTGGGCGCTGCACGTCCCGGGCAACAACAACCCGACCGGCGTGAACGTGAAGTCGAAGGAAGACACCGTTCCCTTCCATCCGTACTACACGGTGAAGGACGGCTTCGCGATCGTGGTGTTCCTGATCCTGTTCGCGACCTTCGTGTTCTACAACCCGAACGCCCTCGGCCACGCCGACAACTACATCCCCGGCAACCCGCTGGTGACCCCGGCGCACATCGTTCCCGAATGGTACTTCCTGCCGTTCTACGCGATCCTGCGCGCGGTTCCCGACAAGCTGGGCGGCGTGATCCTGATGTTCGGCGCCATCGCGGTGCTGTTCGTCCTGCCCTGGCTCGACACCTCCAAGGTGCGCTCGATGCGCTACCGGCCGACCGCGAAGCTGTACTTCTTCATCTTCCTGCTGGCCTGCCTCGTGCTCGGCTACTGCGGTGGTCAGCTGCCGGACAACCACGTGATCCCGGGTCTGTCGACCTTCAAGCTGGGCGACGCCGACCTGAACTCGATGGTGTGGCTGTCGCGGATCGCGACCCTGTACTACTTCGCCTACTTCCTGGTCATCCTGCCGATCCTGGGCCTCACCGAGACCCCGCTTCCGCTGCCGGAATCGATCAGTGAACCTGTGCTTTCGCATCCTGCCAACGCGCCGGCCGGCGCCGCGGCTTCGCCTGAAAAGAGGGGTTGAGCCTAAGATGCTGCGTAAAGGTATCGCGCTCGCGGCGCTTGGCTTGGCCGTTCTCGCGGCCCCGGCGGCTCAGGCCGCCGGCGGCGCCCTGCCGCCGAAGCATGTGGAATTCAGCTTCGAAGGTCCGTTCGGCAAGTTCGATCAGGCTGAGCTGCAACGGGGTTACAAGGTCTATCGGGAGGTCTGCTCGGCCTGCCACTCGATGAACCTGATGTACTTCCGGAACCTCGGCCAGAAGGGCGGGCCGTTCTACGATCCGAAGTACAAGAACCCGAACGACAACCCGTATGTGAAGTCGATCGCCAAGGACTATCAGATCAAGGACATCGACTCGGAAACGGGTGATGTGATCGAGCGTCCGGGCACCTCGGCCGACAAGTTCCCGTCGCCCTTCCCGAACGAAGCGGCGGCGCGGGCCTCGAACGGCGGCGCCTACCCGCCGGACCTGTCGGTGATGGCCAAGGCGCGTCACCACGGGCCGCAGTACATCTACTCGCTGCTCACCGGCTACAAGAACCCGCCCGCGGGTCTGAAGGTCGGCGTCGGCCAGCACTACAACCCGTACATGGCCGGTGACGTCACCGCGTCGTGGTCGGGCCCGCACGACAAGGTCCCGCCGGGCGGCTTCATCGCCATGGCCCCGCCGCTGGCGGCCGGCCAGGTGACGTTCGACGACGGCACCAAGTCGACGCTGGAACAACAGGCCAAGGACGTTGCGGCCTTCATCGCCTGGGCTTCCGAGCCCAAGATGGAAGAGCGCAAGGCCTTCGGCATGGCTGCGATGATCTACCTCTTCATCTTCGCGGGCCTGCTGTACGCCAGCTACCGCAAGATCTGGAAGAACGTCGCCCACTAGGGCGTCGCGCTTCCGACGAATTGGGAAAGGCCCCGGAGCGATCCGGGGCCTTTTTCGTTGCGTGCGCCTTGCTTGACTCTGGTTGTCCGGAAACCAACGATACGCCAATTGGCTGGCGGAGGTCCGCGATGGGTACCGGGTTCAAGACTGCGGCGCTCGCCGGGCTGGGGCTGTCGCTCACCAGTCTCTCCTTCGAGGCGCCGATCTCTCCGCAGGTGCTGGCCGCCCTCGATCCGACGCTGATCGCCTCGTCGATCTGCGGAAACCCCAAGACCGGCGGGGGCCTGAGCCGCAGCCTGCTGCTGGCCCGGGCGGTGGCCGCCCCGGCCAGCCAGGCCGGGCCGATCCCGCTCTACGAGGACCTGACGACCTCGCCGTTTCCGCTGACCACGGCCGACCCCCAGGCCAAGCGGTACTTCAGCCAGGGCCTGCTGCTCACCTACGGCTTCAACCATGCCGGGGCGGTGCGCTCGTTCCGCGAAGCGCAGCGCCTGGACCCATCGTGCGCCATGTGCTGGTGGGGCGAGGCGATGGCGCTGGGGCCGAACATCAACGCGCCGATGGACGAGCGCGATCGCGACGCGGCGCTGGCGGCGATGGACAAGGCCATGGCGCTGCGCGAGCGCGCCTCGCCGATGGAGCGGGCGCTGATCGAGGCGGTGGCGAAACGTTACTCGCGCGACCCCAAGGCCGACCGCGCGGCGCTGGACGGCGCCTATGCCGACGCCATGTTGGAGGTCGCCCGCCGCTTCCCGGCCGACGACGACGTCGCGGTGCTGGCCGCCGAGGCGGTGATGGACACCTCGCCCTGGAATTACTGGGAGCCCGACAAGAAGACCCCGGTCGGGCGCAGCGGCGAGGCGGTGCGGCTGGTCGAGACGGTGATCGCCCGCAATCCAGGCCACGTCCAGGCCGGCCATCTCTACATCCACCTGCTGGAGGCCGCCGACGCCCAGCGGGCTGAGGCCGCAGCCGACCGGCTGGGCGCCCCGACCGCGCCCAGCGCCGGGCACCTGGTGCACATGCCCTCGCACATCTACCAGGCGCGCGGCCGCTACGCGGACTCGATGCGGGTGAACGTGGCGGCGGCGCGGGCCGACGAGGCGTATATCCGCAGCGCCGGCGACCACAGCCTGGTGCGCTATGGCTACTACCCGCACAACGTCCACTTCATCGTCACCTCGGCCCAGTTGGCCGGCGACATGGACACGGCGATCAGCGAGGCCGAGCGCCTGCGGGTGCTGATGGACACCGACACCTCGGCCAAGATCGGCTGGGTGCAGATCATCGAGGCCGCGCCCTACCTGGCGATGGCGCAGTTCGCGGCCCCCGAGGCGATCCTGGCCATGCCGGCGCCCGACCCACGTCTGCCCTACGCGAGCGCGATGCGCCACTACGCGCGGGCCGTCGCCTACGCCCAGCAGCGCAACAAGGCCGGCTTCAAGGCCGAGATCGCGGCGATGGACGCCCTGATCAGGGCCGACGCTTTCGCCGACCTGACCGCCCAGTTGGTGCCGGCGGTCGACCTCGTGGCCATGGCCCAGGAGCTGGCCCGCGGGCGGTTCTCGACCGCCGAAGGCCGCTATGACGAGGCGGCCGGCCATTACCGCAAGGCGATCGCCATCGAGAGCCGCATTCCCTACACCGAGCCGCCGTACTGGTACTATCCGGTCAACCAGTCGCTGGGCGCAGCGCTGTTCCTGGCGGGCAAGCCAGCCGAGGCCAGCGAGGCGTTCCGCGCCGCCCTGGCGCAGTCGCCGCGCAACGGCTGGGCGCTGTACGGCCTGGCCCGGAGCGAGGATGCGCTAGGACGCAAGGCCGAGGCCGAGGCGGCTCGCCAGGCCTTCGTGCGGGCCTGGGCCGGCCAGCCGCAGTGGCTGAGGATGGAGCGGCTGTAGCCGCCTAGCCGGCCGGCGCGAGGAGCAGTTTGCCGCCCGGAAAGTCGAAGCGCAGGCGCCAGCGGGCGAGCAGCGGCGCGCCGATGATCCCGTCCGCCTCCGTGTCGGCGAGCCCGCTGGGAAGGTTCTCGAACAAGGTCCCGGCGAAGGACGCCGCGCGCAGCTGCGCCCGGGTCTCGCCGTAGGGGAGCAGGTCCTGCGGCTTGGCCGCCCCGGGGACGGATGCGAGGCTTTCAGAGACACGCACGGCGGTGTCCGAGCCGGTGGAAATCACGAAGTCGCCGGCCCGGGCCCTGGGGCCGTCGGCGACCGCCGCGCGGGTGGTGGCGACCCCGCCGGCGAGGCGCAGCGGCAGGTCGCGAACGGCGGCGCGCACGCGCGGGGCCTGGGCGCGTGGATAGATGGCGACCTTGCAGGGCGCGAAGCTGACCTCGACTACATAGGCCGACAGCAGGTCCGCGCCGATCACCCCGGCGATCGGGGTCGGGAAGGCGTAGGTCCGGGCATCCAGGTCGGCGATCACGAATGGACGGTCGGGCAGGGTGAGGCCGGCGATGCGGACCGGGCCGCGCTGGTCCGGCTCGACCAGGCCGGCCCCCTGGGCCTTGGTCTCGTGCAACTGGGTTACGGCAGAGCCGGTGTCGAGGATGTAGTCGCCGGCCAGGCCGTCGATGGAGGCCGGAGCGACGATGACCCCCTGCTCGAACCAGCAGGCGGTTTCGCCGGCGTGGGCGGCGACCGGCAGGGCGGAGACCGGCAGGGCAGCGGCGGCGAGAGCCAGGACGAGGGGCTTCATGGGATCCCGGGGGAGAGAGCGCCGGGGCGCTTGGCGGCCCCTTCGTCCGTAGCATAGCCGTGGATCGCAGCCGCGGCGACGGGCAGCGCGCGAGCCGCGGCGGCTAAAGCGGCGATTGGGCCTTACCCCTGCCGCAACGATCCCCTAAGTCGGAGCCATGAGCTTCATCAAGCCCTGGCGAGACTTCCGGCGGATGCAGGACGTGGCGGTCGGCGCGGCGGTGCTGATCTATGCCGGGGCGGTGGTGAACGCCTTTCGGGTGCTGCCGGGCGGCGTCGAGCTGATCGCTCAGCGCACCCTGATCTGGCCCGCCGTGTTCCTGATCGCGTCGCTGGCTGCGCCGCTGCTGATCGCGCCGCTGAAGCGCGGATTGGCGCGCTACGTGTGGCTGAGCTTCCAGGCCGGGTTCGGCCAGACGCCGGTCTCGGTGCTGACGGGGGTCGGGCTGCTGGCGGCCGCGGCGCTGTTTATCTACTGGCAGGTTTGGGCGGTCGGTCATGGCGGCCGATATCCGGCCGGGGTGTTCTCCGGCTATGCGGCCGGGATCGGCATCCTGGCGGCCCAGGCGATCCTGGTGCGGGCGCTGGAGACGGTGCCGGAAGTTCGAAAGCAGATCGAGGAGCGCGAGCCCTAATCGGCGGCGGCGGGCTGGTCGAATTCCAGGTGCAGCCGCAGGGTGGGCAGGCCGTATTCGTCCTGCTCCTCGCCGACCACGACGAAGCCGAGCTTTTCCAGGATGCGCCAGGAGGCGAGGTTGGCCGGGTCGATGGTGGCGTCTACCGCCTCCGCCTCCGGCGAGCAGGCGGCCAGCAGGCCGCGGGCGGCCTCGGTCGCGAAGCCCTGGCCCCAGTAGGCGCGGGCGAAGCCGTAGATCAGCTCCAGGCGGTTGGGATGCGGCGTGGGGATCAGGCCGACCCAGCCGATCAGGATGTCGCTGTCGCGCAGCACCACGGCGCGGCTGCCGACCTCGCTGATCTTCAGGCTAGCCGCGGCGTTGTTGATCCAGAGCGCGGTGGCCGCCCGGCTGAGCGGCACGCCGTCGCCGACATGGGCCATGACCTGCGGATCGGCGGCGATCGCGCAGAGGGCGTCGAGGTCGCTGGTCGCCAGCGGCCGGAGCCGCAGCCTGGTGGTTTCGAGTATCACGCCGAACTTCGCCCCCCGCCGTTGTTTGAGAACAGGGCCAGGGTCCGCAGGCGCGCCAGCCGGGCGCTGTCGGCGTCGTAGTCGGCCCGCCGGTCGGACACGAAGCCGTGGCCGGCCGGATAGAGGTGGATCGGGATCTCGGGATGGCGCTCGCCGATCTCTTCGATCCGCTCGGGCGGGATCGAGGCGTCGGTCTTGCCGAAATGCAGGATGATCGGAACCTTGGGCGTTTCGTCCTTCAGTTCGCTGATCCGGCGGCCGTAGAAGCTGGCCGCGGCCGAGAGGCCGGTGCAGCGGCAGGCCGCCAGCCAGGTCGCCGCTCCGCCCCAGCAGAAGCCGGTGACAAAGACCGGGGCCTTCAGGGCGTCGATGGCGGCCTGGGCGTCGCCGGCCACCTGGTCCCAGGGCGTGGCTTGCGAGTACTCGACGCCCTTGGCGATGGCCTCCTGGCTGTAGTCGGCCTGGAAGCCCGGCTCGAGGCGGTCGTAGAACGAGGGCGCGATGGTCTCATAGCCGTCGGCGGCGAAGGCGTCGGCCAGCTCGCGGATGTGCTCGGTGACCCCGAAGATTTCCTGGATCAGCAGCAGCCCGCCGCGGCGGGCGTCGGTCGGACGGGCGTGATAGGCGCCGAGCTCGAAACCGTCGAAGGAGCTCTTGAGGGTGATTTGCTCGCCCATGCTTCACGCGTTCTCGAACAGCTCGCGGGTGCGGGCGCGGGCGAGGTCGGCGGCCTCTTCGTTGTAGCGTTCGGGGCTGTCGTTGTTGAAGCCGTGTCCGGCGCCTTCGTAGATGTAGACGGGGACGTCGGGATTGTGTTGGCGCACGGCCTTCTCGACCTCGTCGGCCGGGATCCCGGGATCGGTGTGGCCAAGGTGGATGATGGTCGGGCAAAGCGGCCGGAGTGCGGCGTTGGCCTGCACGAGGCTGCCATAATAGCTGGAGGCCGCCGCGATTCCCTCGACCTTGGCGGCGGTCAGCCAGGTCAGCGAGCCGCCGTAGCAATAGCCGACCACGAACACCTTGCCGCGTTCGGCCAGGAAGTCGCGGCAGGCGGCGATGTCGGTGAGCGCCTGGTCCAGCGGCGTGGCGCGCGCGTGGGCGACACCGGCGGCCAGGCCCTCGGCGTCATGGGCGGCGGTGAAGTGGCGTTCGCGGCGGTCGTAGAGCGAGGGGGCGATGGCCTCGTAGCCGGCCTTGGCCCAGCGTTCGACGTCGGCGCGGATGTGCCGGTCGATGCCGAAGATTTCCTGAAGCACGATGACCCCGCCCTTGCGCGGGGTGAAGGCCTGCTCGTGGTAGGCCGAAAAGTCGAAACCGTCCGCGCCCCGAAGGGTGATCGTCTCGCCCATGCGTTTCTCCCGTCTTGTTAGACGCGAGCTAAGCAGAGAACCACAGCAGGGGGGAGGCGCTTTTCCTCCCCGGCGTTGCGGGGAGGAAATGGCGCCCTTCGCGCCTCAGACGTTGAAGCGGAAGTTCATCACGTCGCCGTCCTTGACGACGTATTCCTTGCCTTCGGCCCGCAGTTTGCCGGCGTCACGGGCCCCGGCTTCGCCCTTGAGGCTCACATAGTCCTCGTAGGCGATGGTCTCGGCGCGGATGAAGCCCTTCTCGAAGTCGGTGTGGATCACACCGGCCGCCTGCGGGGCGGTGTCGCCCTTGTGGATGGTCCAGGCGCGGGCTTCCTTGGGGCCGACCGTGAAATAGGTCTGCAGGCCGAGCAGGTGGTAGGCCTCGCGGATCAGCTTGTTGAGGCCAGGCTCGGTCAGGCCGAGGGTTTCCAGGAATTCGGCGCGCTCGGCCTCGTCCAGCAGGGCGATCTCGCTCTCGATCTGGGCCGAGATCACCACATGGTCGGCGCCGTCGCGCTTGGCGCGCTCGGCGACCTGATTCGACAGTTCGTTGCCGGTGGCGGCCGAGGCTTCGTCGACGTTGGACACGTAGAGCGCCGGCTTGGAGGTCAGCAGCTGCAGCATTCGCCAGGCCTTGTCGTCCTCGGCCGAAACCTGCGCCTTGCGGGCCGGGCGGCCGGCGTTGAGTTCAGCCAGGGCGACATTGACCAGGCGCAGGGTCTGGGCGCTTTCCTTGTCGCCGGTCTTGGCGCGCTTTTCGAGGTTGGCGACGCGCTTTTCGAGGCTCTCGAGGTCGGCCAGCATCAACTCGGTCTCGATGGTCTCCAGGTCGGCGAGCGGGTCGATCTTGCCTTCGACGTGGGTGATGTCGTCGTCGATGAAGCAGCGGGCCACGAAGGCCACGGCGTCGCAGTCGCGGATGTTGGCCAGGAACTGGTTGCCGAGGCCCTCGCCCTTGGAGGCGCCGCGGACCAGGCCGGCGATGTCGACGAAGTTCATCCGCGCCGGAATGATCTCCTTGGACGGGATGACCGCGGCCAGGGCGGTCAGGCGGGGCTCGGGCACGGCCACGTCGCCGGTGTTCGGCTCGATGGTGCAGAACGGATAGTTGGCGGCCTGGGCCGCGGCCGTCTGGGTGAGCGCGTTGAAGAGGGTCGACTTGCCGACGTTGGGCAGGCCGACGATCGCGACTTTGAGAGCCATGGGGAGAGCTGTTCCTGAAATTCGAGCCGGCGACCTAGCACGTTAGGCCGGTTGGCCCAAGCCTTAGGCCTGGCGGCCCCGCGGCACGTCGCTCTTGTCGGCGGGGGCCAGGCGCATGACCTCGGTCTGGTATTTCTCGTCCTCGCCCTCGGCGAGCAGGGGAGCGGCGTCGGCGAGCGCGCGCAGCAGCGCCTCGACCCAGGCCTGATCGACCTTGTGGAAGTCGGAAAGCACGTGGCCCTGGACGCGGTCCTTGTGGCCGGGGTGGCCGACGCCGAGGCGGGCTCGGCGGAAGTCGGGGCCGATATGGGCGGTGAGCGAGCGCACGCCGTTGTTGCCCGCCGCGCCGCCGCCCAGCTTCATGCGGAAGCGGCCGGGCGCCATGTCGATCTCGTCGTAGAACAGCACGAGGTCGGCGGGCTTCAGCTTGTAGAACTTCAACGCCTCGGCCACGGAGCGGCCGCTCTCGTTGTAGAAGGTCTGAGGCTTGAGGATCAGGGTGCGGACCGGGCCGCCGGGGGTTTCGATCTCACCCTCGCGGACGAGGGCGGAGAAACGGGATCGTTCGGGACCGAAGCGCCAGCGGCGCGCGATCTCGTCAACGGCCATGAAGCCGATGTTGTGCCGGTTGCCCGCATAGCGGGCTCCCGGGTTGCCCTGGCCGGCCAGGACGAGCATGCGCTGCCCCCCAACCGGCCGTCAGGGACTTAGGATTCGGCTTCGCCGGCGGCTTCTTCAGCGGCTTCCGAAGCGCCCGCGGCCGAACCGGCCACGGTGGCGATCACGAAGTCGCGGTCGACGGACGGGGAGACGCCCTTCGGCAGCTCGAAGGCGCCGATGCGGATGGTGTCGCCGATTTCCAGGCCGGTCAGGTCGAAGACCAGCTCTTCCGGAATGGCGTCGGCCGGGCAGGACAGCTCGACTTCGTGACGGACGACGTTCAGCGTGCCGCCCTTCTTCAGGCCCGGCGAGGCTTCCTGGTTCTTGAAGTGAACCGGGACCGAGATCTTGATCGTCTGGTGCGCATCGACGCGGAACAGGTCGAAGTGCATCGGCTCGTCGGTCACCGGGTGCATGTCGACGACCTTGGCGATCACCGGCTGGGTCTCATTGCCGTGCTTCAGGGTCACCAGATGGCCCAGCAGCTTGCCGGTGTAGAGCGCCTTGCGGAACTCGTTCGACTTGACGGTGATCGCCACGGGATCCTTGTCGCCGCCGTACAGCACGCCGGGGACCAGACCCTCACGACGGGCGGCGCGCGCACCACCGGTTCCAATGCGCTCGCGCAGTTCAACGTTCAGGATGATATCGGCCATGGCCTCGCCTCAAAACGAAGCCGCCGCGCGAAGACCCGCGCGGCGACGGAACGACCCCTAAGGGCCGAAAGGTGCGCGTAGATACACAAAACCCCCGCCCGTGGCAACGGGCTGGGGGAAGGATTTCTAACCCTTTTTCGCCGGCTTCTTCGTCGCAGGCTTCTTGGCCGGGGTCGGCTTGTAGCTGGCGTTCTCGCGAACGGTCGGCACGAAGCGCGGTTCGAACGGCTCGGGCTGGCCCGAGGCTTTGATGACGCAGCGGGCGGTGTCCATCATCGCGTGCTGGCCCATGCAGAAGACGTCCTCGTAGTGCGGCTTGGACACGGCCAGGCACTGATAGAGGTTCAGCTTGGCCATGTTGGCGCAGGAGGCGACGTTCGGCTCGACCATGATCGCGTTGAGCGTGGCGACGTTCGGTTCGCTGGCCTGGCCGAGCACGGCCAGGGCGGCGACGGCGAGACTGCGAATCACCGCCGGGGTGAACGGCGGGGCGGCCGAGGTTGCGGTCACGCCGAGCGGCTGGGCGCCGGCGACCGCCTGCTGCAGGCGGGAGGTCTGGGTGAGGTCGCCGGCGGCGGGAGTCGAGCCGAGCAGCTTGGCCTGGGACAGGCGCGCGTCGCGGCCGACGACGTCGGCCTTGGACCAGGACTGCTTCTGCACGTCGTAGGCGGCCTGCTTCACGGTCTTGCCGGCCTGGTAGAACTTGTTTCCGTCCTCGCCGAGCGCGGCGATCACGGCGCCGGCGCCGCTGGACGAGCCGGGCAGGCCGACCACATAGGCCGGGTCCTTCATGATCTCGTAGGCGATCTGCTGGCGCTGGGCGGCGGTGCCCGCGTACTGCCGGACGCCGGCGACGAAGGTCGGGTCCTGCAGGGCGACGATGGCCCCATAGGCGATGGCGCCCTTCAGGAACTGCTTGGGCTCATAGGCGGCGGCGACCTTCAGCCCCTCGGCGACCATCTGGCCGTCGACGAAGGCCGGCGAGATCGCGGCGGCCTTGTCCACATAGTAGCGGTAGGCCGAGGCCTGCTCGATGATGCTGGGCGCCAGGCTCACGGCCGGGGCCGGCGGCTCCGCCGGCTTGGGCGGCGGCGGCTCGGCGCACGAGGCCAGAATTGTGGCGAATGCGATAGCTACGGCCGTCAGGCCCGCGCGAGAAGCCGAAATCATCCAGTGCCTTCCCCAGGATATAAGGCGTGGGAGCCTAGTCCCTCCAGCGGGCGAGAATGTGACCGCGAGGGGTTAACGAGGCTTAACCAAACCGAGGCTCAGTCAGGGTCTGACGCTTTTGTGACCTGCCGCGCCGACCAGGGCTGGAACCATAGAGGCGGGCCGGCGGGCGGTCGATGACCGCCGCGGCGGTGGGCCGTTTCGCCGCGGGCGCATCAGGCCGGCGGCGAGGCCGCGGCGGCGCGAAGGCCGCCGCAGGTCGTCCAGGTCAGTCGAACAGCTTGGAGACCGACTCTTCGTTGGCGATGCGGCGGATGGCTTCGCCCAATAGCTGGTCGCAGCTGACATAGCGGATCTTGCCGCCGTCGCGGGCGCGGTCGGGGGCGGGGATTGAGTCGGTCATCACCAGCTCCTTGAGCACCGAGCCGTTGACCCGCTCGACCGCCGCGCCGGACATCACGCCATGGGTGACATAGGCCGAGACCTCGGTCGCGCCGGCGTCGATCAGCGCCTGGGCGGCGTTGCAGAGCGTGCCGCCGCCGTCGATCATGTCGTCGAACAGGATGCAGCGGCGGCCATCGACGTCGCCGATGACGTTGGCGACTTCGCTCTTGCCGGGGCCCGAGCGGCGCTTGTCGACGATGGCCAGCTCGGCGTTGAGGCGCGAGGCGACGGCCAGGGCGCGGACCACGCCGCCGACGTCCGGCGAGACGATCATGATCTCGGACGGCTTTTCGTAGTTTTCCTTGATGTCGGTGGCCAGCAGCGGCGCCGAGATCAGGTTGTCGGTCGGGATGTCGAAGAAGCCCTGGATCTGGCCGGAGTGCAGATCCATGGTCAGGACCCGGTCGGCGCCGGCGCGCTCGATCAGGTTGGCGACCAGCTTGGCCGAGATCGGCGTGCGACCGCCCGTCTTACGGTCCTGCCGGGCGTAGCCGAAGTAGGGCATCACCGCCGTGATCCGCCGGGCCGAGGCGCGTTTCAGCGCGTCGATGCAGACCAGCAGCTCCATCAGGTTGTCGTTGGCGGGATAGTTGGTCGACTGAAGGATGAAGACGTCCTCGCCGCGGACGTTCTCGTCGATGGTCACCCAGACCTCGTTGTCGGCGAAGCGCTTGACCTGCGCGCGGGTGAGGGGGAGGTCGAGGCGCGAGGCGACAGCCTCCGCCAGCGCACGGTTGGAGTTGCCAGCCAGCAGCTTCATCGGTCCCCCAGGGGCAGGTATCGGTAATTGCCGGGCTTTTAGCAGGCGAGGGCCGGGGGGCAAGGGCTCAGAACAGCGCAGGACGAGATCGCATAACAATCTTGCGGGGCGGGAGGGTTCGTCTCGCGGCATGGCGGCGCTTGGTTTACGGTGTTCGCCATGCCCAAAATCGGACTCCCAGCCTGGACCTGGCTCTCCCCCATCATAGGCTCGCTGCTGCTTTTCGGATCTAAGCTCGGCGGGCCGTACGACATAGTTCTGGCGATCGGTCTGGTGGCCTGCGTCCTGGCTGCGGTCCACCATGCCGAAGTGGTGGCCCACAAGATCGGCGAGCCCTACGGCACACTGGTGCTGGCGGTCGCGGTGACGGTGATCGAGGTGTCGCTGATCGTCTCGCTGATGCTGTCCAGCGGCCCGGCCGGCGCGGGGCTCGCACGCGACACGGTGTTCGCCGCGATCATGATCATCCTCAACGGCCTGGTGGGGCTGTGCCTGCTGCTCGGCGGCGCGCGCCACCTGGAGCAGCGCTATGGCCAGGCTGGGGTCAGCGCCGCGCTGGCGACCCTGGCGGCGCTGGCGGTGCTGACGCTCGTGCTGCCGAACTACACGACCAGCACGCCTGGGCCGGTCTATTCCAACAGCCAGCTGGCCTTTGTCGGCCTGGTGGCTCTGGTGCTCTACGGGACCTTCGTGCTGGTGCAGACCATGCGCCACCGCGACTACTTCCTGCCGTCCGGCGCAGCCGCCCACGACGAGGAGGCGCACGCCGCGCCGCCGACCACCCTGGCGGCCTGGTTGAGCCTGGGCCTGCTGGTGGTGGCGCTGGTGGCCGTGGTGCTGCTGGCCAAGGCGCTGGCCCCGACGCTGGAGGCCGCGGTCGCCAACGCCGGCGCGCCGAAGGCGGTGGTCGGGGTGATCATCGCGGCCCTGGTGCTGGCGCCCGAGAGCCTGGCGGCGGTGCGTGCAGCGCGGGCCGACCGCCTGCAGACCAGCCTCAACCTGGCTCTCGGCTCGGCCCTGGCCTCGATCGGCCTGACCATCCCGGTGGTGGCGGTCGTCTCGCTGGTGATGGGCTGGCCGCTGTCGCTGGGCCTCGACGCCAAGGCGATGGTTCTGCTGATGCTGACCTTGCTGGTCACGACCCTGTCGCTGGCCACCGGCCGCACCACGGTGCTGCAGGGGGTCGTGCACCTGGTGCTGTTCGCGGTCTATCTGTTCACGACAATTGTGCCTTGATCCATTCCTGAGCTGTCGCGTTTGTTGACGGACCCAGGCCGGCGCGGCCGGCGCAAGTTCGAGAATAATCGCGACATGATGGAGTGGATGGAGGGCGTTGCGCCCTCGTGGCTGCCTGCGTGGCTGCTGAGTCTGGTGGTTCTGGCGGCCGGCGCGGCGCTGGCGCTGGCGGCCCACCAGGTGCTGGTGACGATCGTTCGGCGACTGATCGCCTCGCGCGACGAGTTCTGGCGCGAGCTCGTCACCCGGACGCGGCGCCCCAGCCGGCTCGCGGCGCTGATCCTGGGCCTGGGCGCGGCCGCGCCGCTGGCGAGGCTGGGACCAATGCAGCTCGACGTGCTCGGCCGCGTGCTGCTGATCGGCTTCATCGTGCTGTGCGGCTGGGCGGCGCTGACGGCGCTGGACATAGCCACGCTGATCTATACGCGCCGCTTCCGGGTCGACGTCGAAGACAACCTGCTGGCCCGCAAACACATCACCCAGACGCGTATCCTGCGGCGCACGGCCGCCGGCCTGATCGTCGTGCTGACCATCGCGTTTGCGCTGATGACCTTCAACGGCGTACGCCAGTACGGGGTCAGCCTGCTGGCGTCGGCCGGGGCGGCCGGGATCATCGCCGGGCTGGCGCTGCAACCGTACCTGACCAACCTGATCGCCGGCATCCAGATCGCCACCACCCAGCCGATCCGGCTGGATGACGCAGTGATCGTCGAGGGCGAGTGGGGCCGCATCGAGGAGATCGGCTCGACCTATGTGGTGGTCAAGTTGTGGGACTGGCGCAGGATGGTGCTGCCGCTGACCTATTTCATCCAGAAGCCGTTCCAGAACTGGACCCGCGAGAACGCTTCGCTGATCGGCACGGCGATGGTCTATGTCGACTACTCGGCCCCGATCGAGGTGCTGCGCAGTAAGCTTGAGGAGATCGCTGCGGCCTCGCCGCTGTGGGACCGCGACGTGGTCAACCTGGCGGTGACCGAACTCGGCGAGCGGACCATGCAGGTGCGCTGCCTGACCAGCGCGCGCAACGCCGGCGAGGCCTTCGACCTGCGCTGCGAGGTGCGCGAGAAGATGGTCGCCTTCCTGCAGGCCGAACTACCGCACGCGCTGCCGCGCGAACGCTTCGACATGCGGGCGGCCGCGCCCGCCTAGAGCAATTTCCGATCTGATTGGATCGAAAATTGCTCAAGAATCTTTGAATTTAAAGCATTTTCTTCGCCGAACTGGCAGCCACTTCGGCGGAAAATGCTCTAGTCGAGGGCGATGGCCGACATCAGCCGGCCGAAGTCGGGCTCGCCGCGCTTGAAGGCCCGGCGGTTGGAGAAGAACAGGTCCTCCTCGGCGCAGGTGTCGCGGCCCAGCCACTCGCATGCGCCGACGCCGGCTTGGCGCAGGCGGTGCAGGACGTAGCCCGGCAGGTCGAACATGGCCTTGTCGGGCGTCTCGCCGGGCTTGAAGAACTCGACGTTATCGGCGGCTTCGGCCGTGAACGCGTCAAGAAACTCCAGGCCGACCTCATAGGAGGCCTGTGCGATGCAGGGACCGACGACGGCCACGATGTCGGCGGGGCGAGCGCCCAGTTCCTGCATCTTCAGGACGGTGGCCCCGGCGATGCCCGCGAGCGCGCCCTTCCAGCCGGCGTGAGCGGCGGCGACGACGCCGGCCTTGGGATCGGCGAACAGGATCGGCGCGCAATCGGCGGCCAGGGCGCCGCAGGCCACGCCAGGACGATTGGCGACGACGCCGTCAGCCTGGGGTCGTTCGCCGTTCCAGGGGGAGTCGGCGATCAGGGCGGTGGCGGAGTGGACCTGGTAGCAGCTGTTGAGCGCCCCTTCGGGCAGGCCGAAATGCTCGGCGACCCGGCGGCGATTCTCGATCACGTCGTCGGGCGCGTCCTTGGAGCCGCGGCCGACATTGAGGCTGGCGTAGAGGCCGGTCGAGACCCCGCCCTGGCGAGTGAAGAAGGCGTGGCGAATCCCCGCCAGGTCGAGCAGCGGCGAGGTCAGGACGGGCAGGGTCTGGGTAATCTGGTCGGTCACGTCAGCGTCTCGAAGGCCGGCGGTTCGAAGCCGGCGGAGTGAATGCAGGCGGCCTTGAACAGCTCGCCCATCTGATCGGGCGAGACGAGGCGTTCGAGTTGGCGTTCGATCACGTCGCCGAGGTCGGGGCGGGCGTTGGCCAGGGCCTCGGCGCGGGCGCCGACCCCGAGCCGGACGAGCAGCTCGCCCTGGGTCAGGATCTGCGGGGTCTGGGCGCCGCGGGCGGCGGCCGCGGCCATCACCGCCGGAAAGTCGGCGTGGACGGTGAGATCGGCCTCGCCCGGCCTAGCCAGCGGGCTTTCCTTCCGGTGCCGGCGCAGGGCCTGGAGCGTGTCTCCGAAGCCGGGCGCGGCGCGGCCGTAGTCGATGAGCAGGGCCGCGCCGCCGTCGGCCAGGACACGCAGGGCCAGCGCCTCGCCTAGAGCGGCCTGGGCGGGGGAGTGCTCGAGGATCGCGCCGACCGGGGCAAGGCGATCGATTCCCGGCGCGCCGGCCAAGCCGAAGGCGAGGGCGCCGGCTTCGTCGAGGCCGACCATCCGCTCAGCCCAGCCCTTTTCGGTGCGCACGTACTGGTGGGCCGGCAGGCAGTCGAGCAGCTCGTTGGCGATCAGGATCAGCGGCGCATCGCCAGGCACCTCGTCCAGGGAGCCGGCCCAGGAGACATGATCGCCGAGCGTCTGGCGCTGGCGGTCACGCAGCGGCTGGGAGACCTCGACCAGCCAGACGTCGGCGGCCTCGGTGAACTCGCGCGAGAGCCGGGCGGCGCGCAGCAGGTCGCTCATCAGGGTGCCGTCGCCGGGCCCCATCTCGACCAGTCGGAACTGCGCCGGACGACCGAGGCGGCTCCAGGTCTCGACCGCCCAGAGGCCGATCAACTCGCCGAACATCTGGCTGACCAGGGGTGCTGTGATGAAGTCGCCGGCTTCGCCGAGCGCCGGCCGGGTCGCGTAGTAGCCGTAGTCCGGATCGTGGAGGCAGGCGTGCATGTACTGGGCGACGCTCATCGGCCCGCTGGCCCGGATCTGGGCCGTCAGGCGGTCGCGCAGGCTCATGGCGTCTCGGTCTTGGCTTGGCCGGGCGGCTCGGCGGCCTGCGTCGCCAGCGGCTCACGCATGCCGCGCCAGATCAGGTAGAGGCCGCCGATCACCATCGGCGCCGACAGCATCATCCCCATGGTCAGGCCGAGCGGGAAATGCTGCAGGTAGCGGTCCGGCTCGCGGAAGTTCTCCACGAAGGTGCGGAAGACGGCGTAGCCCAGCAGGAAGATTCCGGCCACGACGCCGCGCCGCTGGAGCAGGCCGGCGCGATGGGTCGCCCAGCGCAGGATGAGGAAGAGAACGACGCCTTCCAGGGCCGCCTCGTAGAGCTGGCTGGGGTGGCGCGGGGTGACGCCGTCGGCCTGGGGAAAGATGAACGCCCACGGCACGTCGGACGGCCGGCCCCAGAGCTCGCCGTTGATGAAGTTGGCGATGCGCCCGAAGAACAGTCCGATCGGCGCGCAGGCGGTGACCGCGTCGCCCAGGCGCAGCACGTCGATCTTGTTGACGTAGGAAAAGCCGAACACGGCGATCAGCACGCCGAGCGCGCCGCCGTGGAAGCTCATGCCGCCTTCCCAGACCTTCACGATCTGCAGCGGGTCCTGAAGCACGATCTGGGGGGTGTAGAAGAGCACGTGGCCGAGCCGGCCGCCGAGAATGATGCCGAGCGTGATCCAGAGGATCAGGTCGTCGACCTGAGCCGGCGTCGCCGGCGCGCCGCGGGGGCCCCACAGCGCCTGATTCTTCATCATCCCCGCGACATAGCGCCACCCCAGCAGGATGCCGGCCACATAGGCCAAGGCGTACCAGCGGATTGCGAAAGGCCCGATCTGGACGAGGACCGGGTCAAAATCGGGGAATGGCAAGGCGGGCGTCTCCGAATGCTTCGCCGCCAAGGTTTAGACGAGAAGCCCTTCGCTTTCATCCCCCGGCGGGCCATATAGGGCCCATGCAGACTCAGAACCCCTTTCTGGACGAGTTCGCCAAGCTGACCAGCGCGGCGATGGGCCTGGCCCAGACGGCTGGAGACGAGGCCAAGGCCGCGTTCCGCGCCCAGGCCGACCGTTTCGTGGCCGATTTCGACCTCGTCCGCCGCGACGACCTCGACGCCCTCAAGGCCGAGATCGCGGCGCTGCGCGCCGAGGTGGCCGCGCTCAAGGAACAGGCGCCCAAGAAAGCCGCGAAGAAAGACTAGGTCTCGATACACGCGAATGTGGCTCGCGCGGGGAAAGAAACCCGATGACGCGAACGCCGCGAAGCAGCTTACTTTCAATATCGCAGGCGATTCGATGGCCGGCCCGGCCGCGGACGCCCTCTGCGAAAGGACCTCTGGTCTAATGGATACCTCTCAGCCTGACGAAGACGTCCTGGTCACTCTCGACCCGCTAGACGTGGTCGAGCATGTGCTGACCGCCGAAAACCTGCAGTTCGATCGTACGGAAGACGGCGATCTCGCCTTTGCGCTGACCGGCGACTGGAAGGACTACGAGCTGTGGTTCGCCTGGCGTCCGGAAGCGGATTGCCTGCAACTCTGTCTTTCGGTGAACCTGCAAGCCACGCCCGAGCAGAAGGCGGCGGCCTACGAGCTGGTCTCCACCCTGAACCAGCGCGTCTGGCTGGGCCACTTCGAGGTCTGGGACGACGGCGAGATCATCTTCCGCCACTCGATGGCGCTGATGACCGGCGAGCGCCCGAGCCTGGCCCAGGCCGCGGCGATGATCGACGTGGCGATGGAGGCGGCCGACCGCTTCTACCCGGCGTTCGACTTCCTGGTGCGCGGGTCGAAGTCGGCGGCCGACGCCGTCGCCGCCTGCATGTTCGAGACCGTCGGCGAAGCCTAGGCGATACCGAACGAAACCATTAAGCGTGATGGCCGCCGAACCGCGTCGGCTGTCACGCTTGAGGTTTTCCGATGACGCCGATCCTGATGCTGGGCGCCGGCCGCATGGGCGGGGCGCTGATCGAGGGCTGGCGCATGGCGGGGGCTTTCCAGGCCTCTGACCTGCTGATCCGAGAACCCTATTCAAACCCGACGCTGGAGGGGGCCCAGGCGGCCGGCGCGCGCGTCAATCCGCCGGACGCCGAGCTGGCGCAGGCGCAAACCGTGCTGCTCGCGGTCAAGCCGCAGCTGTGGCGCGAGGCGGCCGCCCAGGTCGCCGGTCACCTGGCCCCCGACGCGGTGATCGTCTCGATCGCCGCCGGGGTGCGGGCGGCCGACATCTCGCAGGCGTTCGGCGGCCGCGCGGTGGCGCGGATCATGCCGACCACGGCGGTCGCGGTCTGCCAGGGCGCGGCCAGCATCTTTGCGGCCGACGGCGAGGCCAAGGCCCGGGCCCACGCGCTGTTTTCGCCGGTCGGGACGGTGGTCGACGTCGCCGACGAGGAGCTGATGCACGCGGCGACCGGGGTGTCCGGCTCGGCGCCGGCCTATCTCTACGCCTTCGTCGAGGCGCTGGAGGCGGCGGGCGCGGCGGCCGGGCTGCCGGCCGCAGATTCCGCGCGGCTGGCGCGTTCGACGATCGCCGGCGCCGCAGCGCTGATGGCCCGCAGCGGCGAGGAGCCGGCCGAGCTGCGCAAGCAGGTCACCTCGCCCGGCGGCACGACCCAGGCGGCGCTGGAGGTGCTGCTGGCCGACGGCGGCTTCCCGGACCTGCTGCGCGAGGCGGTGGCCGCGGCGGCGCGGCGCTCGAAGGAACTGGGCGAGTAGGGCGCTGCCCGCGGACACGGGAGGTCACATGTCATCCCGGATTCGGCGCAGCCGAAGGCCGGGATTCATGAACACCGGGTCCACCGGAAGTCGGCGTCTAGCTCGCGCGCTTCCAGGTCTGGGCCTGGCAGACGACGGCCACGCAGCCCTCAACCTTGAGGGTGCCGTCGGGATTGGCGTTCATCTTCGAGCCATAGGTCTTGCCCGAGTTGGGATCGTAGATCTTGCCGCCGGTCCATTTGCCGGGGCCGGCCGACTTGAAGTCGCGGATCATCAGCATGCCCATGATCGGCCGGCTGCGCAGGGAGGCGTCGGGATTGTTGGCGTCCTTGGCGCCGGGCGTCTTCAGCCAGGCGACCTGGCCGCACATCCTGGATTTGTCGCTGGCGCAGGGGGCGACCTTGACCTTGGCGGTTCCAGCCTGGACCAGCCAAAGTCCCTCGACCGGATCGGCGGCCAGGGCGGGCGAGGCGATCGCGACGGCCAGGGTCGCAGTGGTCAGGGCGGTCGCGGCGAGGCGGGCTATGGGCATCGGGGGCTCCTCGTAGGGCGGGACGCCCGGCGGAGACTGGCCGAACCCGGTTATCCAGGCAACCTGACAATCGCCCTGAGGCCGCCCAGCGGCGAGCGGTCGAGCACGATGTCGCCGCCGTGGCTGCGGGCCACGTCTCGGGCGATGGCCAGCCCGAGGCCGACGCCCTTCTCGTTCTGGTTCCGGGAGTCGTCGAGCCGATTGAACGCCTTGAAGGCGTCCTCGTAGCGGTCTTGCGGGATGCCGGGGCCGTCGTCGTCGACGACGATCTCGACCCCGCCGGAGGCGCGCGGCGCGGCGGCGACCTGGACGGTCTCGCCATGGGCCGCGGCGTTCATGATCAGGTTGGAGAGCGCCCGCTTGAGCGCGTTGGGGCGCACCGCGGCCAGCAGGTCCGGATCGGCGTCCACCCGCACCTGGGCGCCCGCGCGCACGGCGCCTTCACTGACCTCGTCGATCAGCGACTTCAGGTGGACGGTCTCGACGGACTCGCCGCCTTCGCCGCGGGCGAAGGCGAGATATTCGTCGATCATGTGCTCCATCTCGGCCAGGTCGCGCTTCATCTCGGCCGTGCGCGGTCCGGGTTCGGCCAGGGCCAGCTCCAGCTTCAGGCGGGTCAGCGGGGTGCGCAGGTCATGGCTGACGCTGGCCAGCAGGGCGGTGCGCTGGTCGATGTGGCGCTGGATGCGCGACTTCATCGCCAGGAACGCCTGCGCCGCCTGGCGCACCTCGCGCGCGCCGCTGGGCTTGAAGGTCGGCGCATCGACGCCCTTGCCGAAGGCGTCGGCGGCCGTGGCCAGGCGCTCGATGGTGCGGGTCTGGTTGCGGATGAACAGGATGGCGATGGCGGTCAGCAGGATCGTGGCCATGGCCAGCCAGAGCACGAAGATGTGGCCCTGGGTGGCGAAGGCGCGGTCGCGCGGGGCGAGGATGCGGATCACCCCCTGGTCGATCTTCACACGGATGTCGACATAGGCCGGGTAGCGGGTGGTGTCGAACCAGTAGGGGGCGTCCAGCCGCTGCGAAAGCGCACGGTCGATGGCCCGATCGACGACGGCGAAGGCGTTGGTGCGCCGGCCCTGCGGCAGCTCGCGGCCCGGCTGCAGGGCGATGGACAGGTTCAGCGACTTCTCGGCCCGGTCGGCGATCGTCGCCATGGTCTGCGGGCTGGGGTCGTCCTGGTAGCTTTCGACCGCCCAGGCGACCTCCCCGGCCAGGCCGTCGGACAGCCGGCTGGTGACCGTCTGCCAGTGGGCGTCGAAGAATATCCAGGTCACCGCGATCTGCATCAGCGCGACCGGCAGCACGATGATCAGCAGCGAGCGGCCGAACAGCGAGGTCGGCAGGCTGCGCTTGATCAGCCGCTGCACCAGACGCGGTTCGAGGCGGCGGGGGAGTTTCACTTTCCGGTTCCTCCCCTCTTGGGGGAGGTGGATCGACGCAAAGCGTCGAGACGGAGGGGGACTGCTCTTGCGGAGTCAAAGTCCCCCTCAGTCAGCCGTTCGGCTGACAGCTCCCCCAGCGGGGGAGCAGTTATACGGCGCCCAGCCATCAATCGGGCGCCAGCAGGTAGCCGACGCCGCGCACGGTCTGCAGGTAGCGCGGGGTCTTGGGATCGTTCTCGATCTTGCGGCGCAGGCGGGTGACCTGGACGTCGACGGCGCGGCCGGAAGGGTCGACGGTCTCGCGGGCCAGCTCCAGCCGGTCGACGGGCTCGTGCGGGTTGCGGGCCAGGCGGCGCAGCAGCGCCACCTCGGCCTCGGTCAGGCGCACCGGGACGCCGCCGCGGCTCAGCTCTCCGCGCTCTAGGTCGAAGGCGCAGGCGCCGAGCGAAAGGCTGCCGTTGGCGGCGCCGGCCGGTCGCTGGTCGGAGCGACGCAGGATCGCCTCGATCCGCAGGAGCAGCTCCTCCGGCTCGAAGGGCTTGGCCAGGTAGTCGTCGGCGCCGAGCTTCAGGCCCTCGATGCGATCCTCGGCCAGGCCGCGGGCGGTCAGCATCAGCACCGGGGTGCGGCCGGCCGCGCCCTTGCGCTCGCGCAGCCAGCGGACCAGCGAGAAGCCGTCCTCGCCGGGCATCATCACGTCGAACACCGCCAGGTCGAAGTCGATGGTCTCGATCAGGCTGCGGGCGTGGGCGCCGCCGGGCGCGGTGGTGACGCGGAAGCCGTGCCGGGTCAGGTACTGCTTGAGCAGGTCGCGGATGCGGTCGTCGTCATCGACCACCAGCAGGTGACGTTCGGCAGTCTCGACCGCGGCCATCAGGCGCCTCCGCTCTTCATCCGCCCGCCGGCCAGGGCCGACAGGATCTGCCTGGCGCCGGCCACGCCGTCCAGGCCGCCCACCCGATAGGACCGGGCGAGCTGAGCGCGCAAGCGTTCTGAGATGCGGTCCTCGAAGGCGGCGCCGGCGGCGGTGAGGCTGACGGCGCGGCGGCGGCCGTCGAGATCGCCGGCGATCTTCTCGGCCAGGCCCTTGGCCTCGAGGTCAGCGACGATGCGGCTGGCGGCCTGCTTGGAGAGGCTGGTCAGGTGCGCCAGTTCCTGCACCCCGACCCCCGGTCGGCGCTTGAGCAGAAAGGCCGCGCGCCAGTGCGAGCGGCCAAGACCGAGGGCGGATTCCGCCTCCAGTCCGGCGTCGACGCCGGCCCATAGCGCGGCCTCGGCAAGCAGCAGCATCTCGAGCCCGCCATCGAGTTCCTCGTCGCGCAGAATGAGCCTTGGATCGGCTGCGACCATTACACTTTGAAACCCATTTTGTTTGACGCAGGGGGCAAGGAAGTCTGTAAGGGGGCCAGATTGAAAGGAGGACTTTCCCTCATGTCTCTAGTGCCCTTTGACGATCGCGACGGATGGATCTGGCTGGACGGCCAGTTCGTGCCCTGGCGCGAGGCGAAGGTGCACGTACTGACCCACGGCCTCCATTACGCCTCGGCGGTGTTCGAAGGCGAGCGGATGTACGGGGGAGAGATCTACAAGCTGCGTGAACATACCGAGCGTCTGTTCAAGTCGGCCGAGATGCTGGACTTCGAAATCCCCTTCACGGTGGAGGAGATCGACCAGGCCTGCAAGGACACCTGCGCCAAGAACGGCCTGACCGACGCCTATCTGCGCCCGATCGCCTGGCGCGGTTCGGAGATGATCGGGGTTTCGGCCCAGAACACCAAGATCCACGTCGCCATCGCGGTGTGGGACTGGCCGAGCTATTTCAGCCCGGAAGAACGCGCCAAGGGCATCCGCCTGACCTGGGCCAAGTACAAGCGCCCGTCGCCGGAGACCGAGCCGGTCCACGCCAAGGCCACCGGCCTCTACATGATCTGCACCATCTCCAAGCACGCCGCCGAGAAGGCCGGCTACACCGACGCGATGATGCTCGACTACCGTGGCTACATCGCCGAGAGCACCGGCTCGAACGTGTTCTTCGTCAAGGACGGCGCGCTGCACACCCCGACCCCGGACTGCTTCCTGAACGGGATCACCCGCCAGTCGGTGATCGCGCTGGCCAAGTCCAAGGGCATCGAGGTGATCGAGCGCCACATCAAGCCGGAGGAGCTGGCGGGCTTCACTGAGTGCTTTGTGGTCGGCACCGCCGCCGAGGTGACCCCGGTCGGCGAGATCGGCGAATACCGGTTCACGCCGGGCGCCCTGTCGCTGGGGCTGGCCGACGACTACGCTCGCATGGTGCGCCGCGAGAGCGTGCCGGCCTAAGCCGCCCCACGATCACGCAGACAAGTTCGCCGCCTGGATCGCTCCAGGCGGCGTTTTTGTTTCCGCGCCCGATGACGAATGGGGATGGGGGGATTCGCCCTCCAGCCGCCCCTGGACCGTCGCTCGCGCTCCCCCGCAGCAGCGCCAGACCAGGTTGGCTACGAACCCCCCCGCGCCGTCGCCCCCCATGGCGTCGACGAGGGCCGATGCTGCCAAAGCGGGGGGAGGGGGTCTAGTGCGGGGGCGCCACAGGCCGGGCGCGACAACGGCCGCGCCGCCCTTTCGAGCGGCGCGGCGCTGCGATTGCCGTCAAATCAGCCAGGTGTTCGGCCGCGGATAGGCCTGGTCCTGCGAAACATAGACCAGACCGATGATGCAGCGGACGGCGAACCAGACCCCGACCGCGCCCCAGAGGAAGAGGAACAGCATCAAGAACGGGATCCCGATCAGCACCAGCGACAGCACCGCGCTGATCCCGATCAGCAGGCCCAGCGACAGGAAGATCGCCAGCCCGATCCAGAAGGTGCGGATCTGGAAGTCGTAGTGGGTCCGCATCCGCGGGCCGGCCTTGTCGAGGTTGATGTAGGCCACCACCAATCCAACCAGGATGGTCAGGCCGTTCACCAGCCCGAGCAGGTAGAGGCCGTAGACCACTGCCGGCAGGACGCGGTCCTCGGTCGTCACAACGGTGGTTTCGGTTTGGCTCAATTCAGTCTCCCAAGCGAAATGCCTGAACAGGATGTGGCCCTGATCAGCGCGAATTCCAGCTTAATTCGCGTTCATGTCGCTTGGGTGGGAGCGATTACCGCTTCTTCGGCCTCAACCACGGCAGCACCGCGGCGCCCAGGATCACTACGAAGACCAGCCGCGCGGCCAGGGCGACGCCCAGCAGCCAGGCCCCGGCGACGCCGGCGGCCAGCAGCACGGCCGCCGCGCCGACCGCCATCAGGCCCATGATCCAGAGCACGGCTTCGGCGTTCGGCGAGGGGCGGCGGATCGGGCGGTCAGGGGCGGCCTGGGACAGGGCCGCCAGGAACGCCTCGAAGGTCTCGGCCTGGTCCTGCGGGCGCAGGGCCTCGCCATAGGTGAGGGCCGGGATGGTCAGGCGGCGGCGCTGGAACTGCAGCACCGCGCCGCGGCCGGCGCGGGTGACGCCGCGCAGCTCGGCCAGCGGGAAGCGACGCTCGCGCCCGGTGCGGCGCTCGACGATGGCGGATTTCTCGATCGTCCAGACGGTTTCGCCCTGCAGCGGCGAGAGGCGCGCGGCGTAGCTGGCCATCAGCCCCGGACGACGGTGATCTCGACCCCGGCGGCGGCGGCGTGGGGCGCCAACGCCTGCGGCTTTTCCACCCGCACGCGGGCGCGCATCACCCGCGGATCGGCGAGGCAGGCGCGGGCCAGCCGCTCGGCGAAGTCCTCGACCAGCTGGATGTGGCCGGCGGCGGCGATAGTGCGCGCCGACTCCCCGATCGTCTCGTAGTTGACGGTGTCGGCCAGGCGCGTAGCGCCGGCGGTCGGCACGTCGAGCTCGACGTCGACGATAAGCGGCTGGGAGGCGCCCTTCTCGTGGGCGTAGACGCCGATCTCGGCGTCGACCTTCAGGCCGGTGACGAACACCTTGGTCATGACCACGCGTCCCTGCGGCTCGGGGGACGGAGCCTCGGGCGAACTTTGCTGCAACGATGGAAGAACCAAGGGGGCTCCGTTCCGGGGAAGCGGCTCAGGCCAGGTGCTGGCCCGCGTCGACGGCGATCATCTGGCCCGTCACTGACTTTGCGTCAATGAGGTACCGCAGCGCATGGCCGATCTCGGCCGGATCGACCGGTTGCTTGAGCAGGGTGCCTGCGACTTCGTCATCGAAATCGCTGCCCTGCTGGTGGATCGAGGGCAGGGTGGGGCCAGGGCCGATGCCGTTGACGCGGATGCGCGGGGCCAGGTCCTGGGCCAGCATCTGGGTGGCCGCCCACAGCGCGCTCTTGGACAGCGAGTAGCTGAAGAACTCGGGGCCGGGCGCGAACACCCGCTGGTCGAGGATGTTGACGATCTGGCCGGTGCGGCCGGCGGGCAGCCGGCGGGCGAAGGCCTGAGCCAGCACCAGCGGGGCGCGCAGGTTCGTCTCCAGGTGGGCGTCCCAGGAGGCGCGGTTCATGCTGGCGAAGGCGTCGTTCTCGAACACCGAGGCGCAGTTGACCAGCAAGGTGACGGGGCCGAGCTCGCTCTCAGCCGCGCCGACCAGCGGGGCGGTGGCCCCCTCGTCGCGCAGGTCGCAGGCGTGGAGGGAGGCTTTGCGGCCGCGGGCGCGAACGTCAGCCGCGGCGGCCTCGGCGTCGTCGTCGATGGTGCGGACGTGGATGGCGACATCGAAACCCGCGTCGGCGGCGGCCTGGGTCAGGACCCGGCCGATCCTGCGCGAACCCCCCGTGATGAGGGCCGCGCCGCGCGCGGTGTCAGCCAACGAGCGCCCTTAGTCGAGCCGGCCGAACTCGAAGTAGTTCAGCCCGCCGATGACGACGATGAAGGCAAGGATGGTCAGGATCGCGGTCATAGGAAGCTCCGGCGTTATGGGACCGGCTTTAGAGCGGGCAGGGGGCGTTCGCAAGGGGCAGGTCAGGGGGGCGGTCCGACACCCGGCGGCAGCGGGCCGCTGGCGCCCTCGGCCACCACCCAATCGCGGAAGGCTTCGGCGAGGGGATCGGGCGTCGCGCGGGCCCGCACGAACACGCAAGGGGTCAGCGCCTGGACGAAGCCGAACGGCGCCAGCAGCGCGCCGCTCTCGATCTCGGACTTGACGGCGAACCAGGAGCCGATGGCGCAGCCCAGGCCCGCTGCGGCGCCGTCGATGGCCTGCAGATAGCGAGCGAACTCGATGACGCCCGTGGGCGCGGGCAGCTCGACGCCGGCCGCCTGCGCCCAATGCTCCCACTCGCCCGGATAGGTCCGCGAGATCAGGCGGGGCATGCGCAGGACGTCGTCGGGCGAGAGTTCCCGGCCAGCCGCCGCCGTGACGACCGGCGCGTGGTGCCGATTGAGGAAGGGGACGATCTCGGCGGCGTCGGCCGGCGCGTCGTGACCCAGTTGCAGGGCGCAGTTGATCTCGGCGTTTGGGCCGTTGGCGTCGACGATCCTGACCGATGCGCCCGGTCGGTGGTCGAGAAACGCCGGGAGCCGGGGAATGAGCCACTTGGACGCCAGGGTGCCGACGCAGGCCAGCTGAAGCACCTCGCCTTCCGGCTCGCGCCGCGGCAGGGCCGCCTCCAGGTCGTCGAAAAGCGGGGTCAACGCCGCGGCGAGCCGCCGGCCCGCCTCGCTGAGGCGCAGGCCGTTGCGGGGGCCTTCCGTCAGGCTGACCCCGAGCGCGGCCTCGAGTCCCTTGATCTGCCGGCTGACGGCGCCGTGGGTGACGCAGAGCTCGGCCGCAGCGAGGGTCATGCGGCCGTGACGCGCGAACACCTCGAAGGCGCGAAGCCCGTTCAGCGGCAGATGCGAGCGGCTCATTGTGAAGAAATCTCACAGACAAGCTCAGCTATAATCGATTTGCCCGCTATCGCAACGGGTGCAGAACCGCGTTCGGACAGGCGGGGAGGCGGTCATGCAGGCAGCTGAAGTCGAGGGGGCGAGCGCCTTCCTCGAGGGGAGCTCATATCCGGTGCGAGGTGGAAACCTTGTCCGCCCGCTGATCGACGGTGAGCCGGCCTTTCGGCGCATCTGCGAGGCGATCGAGGCGGCGGAGCGGAGCGTGTGGGTGACGGTGGCCTTTCTCACCGCCGACTTTCAGATGCCCGATGGGCGTGGATCGTTCTTCGACGTGCTCGACAGGGCCGCGGCGCGCGGCCTTGAGGTGAGGGCGCTGTTCTGGCGCGACAACGAGGGCAGCGGGTTCAAGAAGGAGGAGGTGTTCTCCGGCTTCGCCGAGCACCGCCGGGAGCTGGCGGCCCGCGGCGCGGGGTTCCAGGCGCGTTGGGATCGGGCGCAGAAGGCGTACTGTCATCACCAGAAGAGCTGGGTCATCGACGCGGGCCAGCCCGGCGAGGTCGCCTTCGTCGGCGGCGTCAATCTCAACACCCACGGCATGGGCGTGCGCGGCCACGGCGGCGTCCATGCGCGACAGGCGCATGATCTCTATGTCGAGGTGCAGGGCCCCTGCGCCGTCGATGTCGCCCACAACTTCGTCCAGCGCTGGAATGAGGCCAGCGAGCGGTCGCTGCCGGACGGATCCTGGCGCGACGACGGCCAGGACATGGCGTTCCCGACCGCGCCCTCGCCGGCGCGGGGCGCGATCCTGGCGCAGGTCCAGCGCACGGTGCGCGCCGGCCAGTACGCCGATGCTCAGGCGAGCCCGGGGGGCGAGGCGTTTCCGATCGCGGGCGGCGACCTGGGGGTGTTCCGGCAATACCGGCAGGCGATCGCGGGGGCCCGACGCTCGATCTACATCGAGAACCAGGCGCTGGGGACGCCGGAGATCGTCGAGGATCTGCACGCCGCCTTGGCGCGGGGCGTCGCGGTGGCATGCCTCGTGCCCGCCGACGCCAACGGCTTCATGCGCGTGGCGCGCGCCAGCCCTCAGTCCCGGCCGTTCTTCGAGCGCCTCGGCGCGTTGGGCGATCACCCGAACTTCCTGCTGGCGGGGATCGCGGCGCGGGGCGACGACGGCGTGCGCCGCAACATCTATGTGCACGCCAAGGCGATGCTGGTCGACGACCGGTGGGCGACGATCGGGTCGTGCAACATCGGCGGCCGTTCGTTCTTCGGCGACACTGAATTGAACCTGAGCTTCGAGGATCCAGGCGTGGTTCGCGAACTGCGGCGGGATCTATTCGCCGAGCATCTCGATTGCGACACCTCTGAGCTGGAAGACGTCGAGGCGCTCGGTCTCTATGCGCAGATCGCGCGGGCAAATCGCCTTGCGCACGATGCCGGCCAGGGCGCCTGGCAGGGGCTGGCCTTCGCGCTCGATCCGAAGACCTACGGGGAGTGAGGCCGACCTGCTCGGCGAGGGAACCGGAAGCCGCCTCAAGCCTTTGCTTTGGCGGGGCGTCGCCCTGCGGCTTCGCCCGACGGCAGGAGCATCTAGATGATTAAAGACCAGGAGTCCTTCGAGGCGGCCCTTCAGCGGGTGGCGGACCTTCTGGAACACCCCCCGGCGCATGGCAGCCGGGAGGACCACGAGTTCCTTCAGCTGCTGCACGACATCGAGGTTTTCCATCCGACCGCGCTGACGGCGCCGCCGGATTCGAACTTCGCCCAGCTTGGCCGCGACGCGAAGGCGCTGATGTCGCGGGCCAACGACTTCCAGGCCAAGCGCGAGGCGCGCGAGAAGCAGGAGAAGTGGATGACCTTCCCCGAGGACGGTGAAGGCATCGGCCCGACGACGGGCGTCTAGCGTCTTGAGAACTTGCGGACGTAGGCCACGGCCCAGGCGTCGGCGGGGGCGTCGCCGCCGAACTCGTGGCGGGTGTAGTCGATCCGCACCCCGTTGGCGCCGGCGAAGAAATACTGCGCGCCGACGCCGAAGCTGAAGGCGTCCTCGGTTCGGTCTACGTCGATGGATTGACCGAGGTAGCTGGCCTTGGTGTTGAGCTTGGCGTAGCCGAAGCCCAGCCGCGCGAAGACCTCGGCGTTCTCGGTGATCGGCAGGAAGCCCACCGCGTAGAGTCCCGCCTGGTGCTTGAGTTCCTCACTCCAGGCGTAGCCGAGGACGGGCATATCGACCTGGTCGTCATCGACGCCGAAGGCAAGCTCGCCTTCAATCCCGAGATGCGGAGCCACGCGGGCGCCGAAGCGGCCCTGGACGGCGCCCAGACTCGTGTCGAGCTGCTTGGTCTCGAACTGCGCGTAGCCGAGCGAGCCGTAGAGATCTGCGGCCTGAGCCGAACCGGCGATGGCGAACGCGGCGGCGAGCAGCGGCAGCTGAGCAAGTTTCATAGATGCCCCCTAATGGCGAATTTGTATTTTTCTCACACCTTATGCGGGTGGCGTTGGGGCGGAAAGATGACCGTCGCCTTGCTCAATCGCCTCCGTGCGGGCCAAGCTCGCGAAAACGCCGGAGGAAACGCCATGCCGCTATCGCCCATCGCGCCGGGCGACCTGACCAAGGTCGCCGTGGGAATCGATCGCCCGGAGGACGTGGTGGTCGGCCCGGACGGGCGGGTCTTTGCCTCCGACCACCAATGCGCGGTGGCCGAGATCTTTCCCGATGGTTCGTTCAAGCGGATGGGCCCCCAGGGCGGCGCGCCCAACGGGATCAACATGGACCGCCAGGGCCGCGTGCTGATCGCCAACTTCGGCATCTATGACCGCCAGGACGGGCCGCTGCAGCGGTTCGATCCGGCGACCGGGGCGCACGAGACCCTGCTGACGCAGGTCGGCGGGCGACGGCTGACCAGCGCCAACTACCCCGTGATCGATCGCGCCGGAAACATCTGGTGCGCCAACTCCACCCATGCGGAGACCTGGCCGCAGGCGCTGGACGGACGCACCGACGGCTTCATCTTCGTGCTGCGGCCGGACGGCTCGAGCGAGGTGGTGGCCGAGGGGCTGAAGTTCCCGAACGGCATAGCCCTGTCGGCGGATGAGCAGTACCTGTTCTGCGCCCAGACCAGCGGCGCCGACGTGCTGCGCTTTCCGGTCCACGCGGGCGGCAAGCTGGGGGCCGGCGGCCGATACGGGCCGGTGCTGGGCAAGCTGCAGGCGCCGGGCCCCGGGGTCGACCACAACGATCTCGGCTACACCGACGGCATCGGCCTGGACGCCGAGGGCAATCTCTGGGTCTGCCTGCCGGCCGCCAACAAGGTGGTGGCGATCACCCCGGCGCTCGAGGTGACGACGGTGATTCACGACCCGTCCGGCGAGGTGGTGAACCATCCGACCAACGTCACCTGGGGCGGCCCGGATCTGAAGGACCTTTACATCGGCTCGATCCGGGCTGGTTATGTCTTGAAGGGCCGCAGCCCGGTTGCGGGACAGCCTCACGTGCACCAATTGGAGGGGCGGGTTTCGGCCTGAATCCCTCAGGGTTTGAAGGTTGCCTCTTCCACAGTGATCAATGATCACTAAAATGCTTGTTTGAAGCCGTCGGGGGACCTCGTCGGCGCGCCAATAATCCAACGAACGCCTCCGGGAGGACGTCATGCGCGAGTACCTGCAGTTCTATATCGACGGTCAATGGGTCGATCCGGTCGAACCCAAGACGCTCGACGTCATCAACCCGGCGACCGAGAAGGTGGCGGGCAAGATCTCGCTTGGCTCGGCGGCCGACGTGGACAAGGCCGTGAAGGCCGCCCGCAAGGCGTTCGCGACCTGGTCGCAGACCACCCGCGAAGAGCGTATGGACGTGCTGAACCGCATCCTGGCCGAGTACCAGAAGCGCTTCGGCGACCTGGCCGTCGCGGTCACCGAGGAAATGGGCGCCCCGGCCAGCCTGGCCCAGCGCGCGCAGGTTCCGATCGGCATGGGCCACCTGGGCACCGCCGTGGCCGTGCTGAAGGACTACAAGTTCACCGAGGACCGCGGCCCGACGATGATCGTCAAGGAGCCGATCGGCGTCTGCGGTTTCATCACCCCCTGGAACTGGCCGCTGAACCAGATCGTCTGCAAGGTGGCCCCGGCCATCGCGACCGGCTGCACCATGGTGCTGAAGCCGTCGGAAGTGGCGCCGTTCACCGGTCACATCTTCGCTGAGATCATGCATGCCGCCGGTGTGCCGGCCGGTGTGTTCAACCTGGTCCAAGGCGACGGCGTCGGCGTCGGCGTGCCGCTGTCGAGCCATCCGGACGTGGATCTGATCTCGTTCACCGGCTCGACCCGCGCCGGCATCGAGGTGGCCAAGAACGCCGCCCCGACCGTCAAGCGCGTGGCGCAGGAACTGGGCGGCAAGAGCCCGAACATCGTCCTGGACGACGACGCCTTCGCCAAGGGCGTGGGCCGCGGCGTGGCCACGGTGATGACCAACTCCGGCCAGTCCTGCAACGCCCCGACCCGCATGCTGGTCCCGCAGAAGCGCATGGACGAAGCGATCGCGGTGGCCAAGGAGGCGGCCGCCCAGATCACCGTCGGCGATCCGAACGGCAACAGCCAGCTCGGGCCGGTGGTTTCGGAAGTCCAGTTCAACAAGATCCAGAAGCTGATCCAGGCCGGCATCGACGAGGGCGCGACCCTGGTCGCCGGCGGCGTCGGCCGTCCGGACGGCTTGGACGTCGGCTACTACGTCAAGCCGACCGTGTTCGCCAACGTGACCCCGGACATGACCATCGCCAAGGAAGAGATCTTCGGCCCGGTGCTGTCGATCCTCGGCTACGAGAACCTCGACCAAGCCGTCCAGATCGGCAACGACACCGAGTACGGCCTGGCCGCCTATGTTCAGGCCGCCGATCTCGCCAAGGCCCGCGAAGTGGCTTCCAAGCTGCGCGCCGGTCAGGTGTCGATCAACGGCGGCGGCGGCGACCTGATGGCGCCGTTCGGCGGCTACAAGATGAGCGGCAACGGGCGCGAGTGGGGCGATTTCGCCTTCAACGAGTTCCTCGAAGTGAAGGCCGTCCTGGGCTACGCGCCGAAGGAAGCCGCTGAGTAAGGACGACGACACCGCTTCCTGAAGGAAGGGATCATCCTTGAGACGGGCCGGCGAGAGACAATCTTGCCGGCCCGTTTTCATAAGACATTTCAACGGCCCCGATCCGAGAGGGCCGGCGCCGCGCGCGGCGCAGCGATTAGGAAGGACCAGATGCTCGACCCCCATTTCAAGGCGATGATCAACGCCGCCGCCGAGCAGGCCGCGAACGCCCCGCCGCTGGACGCCGTGCCGCCCGCCATGATCCGCATGGGCTACCAGATGCAGCGCAAGGCGACCGACCAGAACCCGCCGCAGGACGTTACGACCAAGGACCTGCAGGTCGGCGGCGGGGCCGGTCCCGTCCCGGCGCGGCTGTACATCCCGGCCGGCGCCCAGACCCCGAGCGGCGGCCTTGTCTATTTCCACGGCGGCGGCTTCACCATCGGCGACCTGGAGACCCATGACGGCCACTGCAGGCGACTGGCCTCGCTGGCCGGCGTGCGGGTGCTGGCGATCGACTACCGGCTGGCGCCGGAGCATCCTTTCCCGGCCGGCCACGACGACGCGCTGGCGGCGACCAAGTGGGCGTTCGACCACGCCGCCGAACTGGGCATGGATCCCAAGCGCATCGCGGTCGGCGGCGACTCGGCCGGCGGCAACCTGGCGGCCTCGGTCTCCATCGACCTGAAGAACGACCCGGCCCGCAAGATCGCCTTCCAGCTGCTGCTCTATCCAGGCATCTGGCCGGAGGTGGAGACCGCCTCGCGCAAGGAACTCGACGGACCGATCCTGACCAAGGCGGCGCTGGCCTGGTTCGACAAGTCGCTGGCCGCGATCGGCCATGCGCAGTCGGGCCGCGCCTTCCTGGGCGGCGCCAAGCTGAGCGGCGACCTGCCGCCGGCCCTGGTGGTGACGGCCGGGTTCGATCCGCTGAAGGATGAGGGCCGCGACTATGCCCGCCGCCTGACCGAGGCCGGTGTTTCGGCGACCCACGTCGAGTATCCGGGGCTGATCCACGACTTCTACGTCATGCCCGACGTCTCGCCGGCGGTGCATGAGGCGGTGAAGGAAACCGCCGCGGCGCTGAAGGCGGCGGTGGGGTAGGCCAGTTCCTCCCCTCTGGGGGAGGTGGCGCGCGAAGCGAGACGGAGGGGGCCTGCTGACTTGCGGTCCCCTCAGTCAGCTTTGCTGACAGCTCCTCCAGCGGGGGAGCAACTAGAGGCCCAGCAGCACCTTGCGGATCGCGCCGGTGAGCTGGGCCAGTTCGGCGTCGATGGTGACGTAGGGCGGAGTCAGGTAGACGACCTTGCCCATCGGGCGGATCCAGCAGCCATGCTCGGCGAAGGCCATGCAGAGCGGGCCGCTTTCCACGTGGCGGTCGAACTCGACGACGCCGATTGCCCCGTAGGTGCGCACGTCGACGACGCCGGGCGCGGCGCGGCAGGGTTCTAGCCCGGAGGCCAGGGCGGCGTTGATGCGGGCGACATCGACCTTCCACTGGCCGGTCTCGAAGAGGTCGAGGCTGGCGTTGGCGGCGGCGCAGGCCAGCGGATTGGCCATGTAGGTCGGGCCGTGCATCAGGGCCGCGCCGGCGTCGTCGGACCAGAAGGCCTCGAACACCTTGCTGCGGGCGATGGCGGCCGAGAGCGGCAGGGTGCCGCCGGTCAGCGCCTTGGACAGGGTGACGATGTCGGGCGTCACGCCCGAGCCGGAACAGGCGAACAGGTCGCCGGTCCGGCCGAAGCCGACGAAGATCTCGTCGAAGATCAGCAGCAGGTCGTGCTTGTCGGCCAGCCGTCGCAGGGTGCGCAGCACCTCGTCCGAATGGAACAGCATGCCGCCGGCGCCCTGGATGCGCGGCTCGACGATGATGGCGGCGATCTCGCCGGCCTTCTGGCCCATCTGGGCGTCGAGGGCGGCCTCGGAGGCCGGATCGACCGGCAGGGCGGTGACGATCTGCGACGGCATCACCCCGGAGAACAGGCTGTGCATGCCCTCTTCCGGATCGCAGATGGTCATCGTGGCCAGGGTGTCGCCGTGATAGCCGCCCTGGAAGCTGAGGAAGCGGGTGCGGCCCGCGACGCCGCGGTTGATCCAGTACTGCAGCGCCATCTTCATGGCGATCTCGACCGAGACCGAGCCGCTCTCGGCGAAGAACACGTGGTTCAGGTCGCCGGGCAGCAGGTCTGCGAGGCGGGAGGCCAGGCGATAGGCCGGCTCGTGCGCCAAGCCGCCGAACATCACGTGCGGCGCGCGCTCCAACTGCGCGGTCACCGCCGCGCGGATGTGCGGGTGATTGTAGCCATGGCAGGCGGTCCACCAGGAGGCGATGCCGTCAATCAGCTCGCGGCCGTCTTCCAGGATGATCCGCGCGCCTTCCGTGCGGGCCACCGCCAGCGGCGCCGGCGCGGTCTTCATCTGACAATAGGGACGCCAGACGTTGCGGGCGCCTTGGGTAAGCCAGTCCGGTGTCGGGAAAGTCATGAGCCGTGGCTTTAACCGAACGCCGGCCTCGTGCATACCGCGCGCCGTGATGGACAGCCTGACCGCTTTCGCCCAGTCCAAGCTCGACGCGCTCGAGGCGCGCAGCTTGAAGCGCACCCTGGTCCCGACCCGCCGGATGGATGGGTTGTGGGTCGAACGGAATGGGCGGCGGTTGCTGTCGTTCTCGTGCAACGACTATCTGAACCTGTCGCATCATCCGGCCGTGAAGGCCGCGGCGCTCGCCGCGGTCGAGGAGCACGGGGTCGGATCGGGCGCCTCGCGGCTGGTGACCGGCGACAACCCGATCTTCGGCGAGCTCGAGGCGCGGCTGGCGGCGCTGAAGGGCGCAGAGGCCGCCTGCGTGTTCGGCTCGGGGTACCTGGCCAATTCGGGGATCATCCCGACCGTCGTCGGCGAGGGCGACCTGATCCTGATCGATGACCTGGCCCACGCCTGCATCTGGTCGGGCTCGCAGCTGTCGCGGGCGAAGATCGTGCCGTTCGCGCATAACGACGTCGCCGACTTGGCCGCCAAGCTGGCCGCCTATCGCGGCGAGGCCGGGCGGGCGCTGATCGCCACCGACGGGGTGTTCTCGATGGACGGCGACGTCGCGCCGCTGGACGAGATCAGCGCCCTGGCCCAGGCGCACGACGCCTGGCTGCTGGTCGACGACGCGCATGGGCTGGGGGTCGTCGGCGAGGGGCGCGGGACAGCGGCGATGTTCCCGGGCGCCAAGGTCGACCTGGCGATGGGCACCTTCTCCAAGGCGCTGGGCGGCTACGGCGCCTATGTCTGCGCCAGCGCCCCGGTCATCGACTTCATCAAGACCCGCACGCGGACCGTGGTCTACACGACCGGCCTGCCGCCGGCGAACGCGGCCGCGGCGCTGGCGGCGCTGGACGTGATCGCTGCGGAGCCGCAGCGCGTGGCCGCGGTGCTGGCCAAGGCGCGGCGCTTCACGCGGGCGCTGAACCTGCCGCCGGCGACCAGCGCGGTGGTGCCGATCGTGCTGGGCGAGGCGGGCCGCACCCTGGCGGCTGCGCAGGCGCTGGAGGCGCAGGGCTTCCTGGTGGTGGCGATCCGCCCGCCGACCGTGCCGGCCGGCACGGCGCGGCTGCGGGTGGCGTTCACCGCCGGACATCCGGACGAAGAGATCGATCGCTTGGCGGCGGCGGTGCGCCCGCTGATGGAGGCCTGATGCGCCAGCTGTTCGTAACCGGCGCCCATACCGACGTCGGCAAGACCTATGTCGCCTGCGCCATGCTGCGCGCGGCCCGGGCCAAGGGGCTGAGCGTCGCGGCGCTGAAGCCGGCGGTGAGTGGGATCGACGAGGCTGATTGGGCGCAGAGCGATCCGGGGCGGCTGCTGGCGGCGATGGGGCGGCCGCTGACCCTGGCCGAGCTGGACGCCATCGCGCCGCTGCGCTTCACCGCCCCACTGTCGCCGCCGATGGCCGCGCGGCTGGAGGAGGTGGACCTGCGGATCTCGACCCTGACCGAATTCTGCCGGGCCGGGCTGGCGGCCAGCGCCGCGGACCTGATGCTGGTCGAGGGGGCCGGCGGGGTGATGTCGCCGATGGCCGAAGACGGCACGGGCCTGGACCTGATGGTGTCGCTCGGCCTGCCCAGCGTGGTGGTCGGCGGATCCTATCTTGGCGCGATCAGCCATACCCTGACGGCGATCGAGACCCTGCGTGCGCGCGGCCTGCCGATCGCCGCGGTGGTGATCAGCCAGAGCGGCGAGCCGGACGCGCCGGACTTCGCCCAGACGGTGGACAGCGTGGCCGCCTTCGCCGGCGAGGTGAAGATCATCGCCGCCGCGCGGGACGACGAGGCCTGGGCGAGCGAGCTGGTCTGAGGCCGCTTTCGGCCTGCGGCGCTCTGCTGCGCGGCGGCGGACGGACGCTAGTCGTTGGCCTCGTTGCGCTGGCGCTGGGCGTAGGCGAGCACGCCCATGCCGACCAGCGCCGATAGGACCGAACCGGCGATGACGCCCATGCGGACCTCGGTCTGGGCGAGGGTGTCGTTCGGGTCGAAGGCCAGGCCGCCGATGAACAGGCTCATGGTGAAGCCGACCCCGCAGAGCAGCGAGACGCCATAGAGCTCCAGCCACTTGGCGCCAGTGGGGCGGCGGGCGAGTTTCAGGCCGATGACCGCCGCGGAAAACCCGAAGACGCCGATCTGCTTGCCGACGAACAGGCCCATGGCGATGCCCAGCGGCACCGGGTTGGCCAGGGTCGAGAGCGACAGCCCCTGGAACGAGAACCCGGCCGCGGCGAAGGCGAAGAGCGGCAGGATCAGGTAGGCGACATAGGGGTGCAGGCTCTCCATGAAGTGCTTCAGCGGCCCTTCGTGGCCCGGCTTGCGCGGGTCGATCGGCACGGTCATGGCCGCGGCGACCCCGGCCAGTGAGGTGTTCACCCCGCTCTTCAGGCAGAAGGCCCAGGCGAGCGCGAAGCAGGCCGCGTAGAACAGATAAGGGGCCGATTTCCACTTCGACATCAGCGCCATCAGGGCGATGGAGGCGGCCGCCCCGCCCAGGGCGTACATGTTGACGTCGGAGGTGAAGAGGATGGCGATCAGCGCCACCGCACCGAGGTCGTCGGCGATGGCCAGGGTCAGCAGGAAGATCCGCAGCGACGAGGGCAGGCGCGGGCCGGCCACGGCCAGGGCGGCGAGGGCGAAGGCGATGTCGGTGGCCGTCGGGGTCGGCCAGCCCTGGGGCGCACCGCCCGCGCCGAGGTTGAGCAGCAGGTAGACGCCGGCCGGGGCCGCCATGCCGCCCAGCGCCGCCAGCACCGGCAGGGCCAAGCGGCGGGGATTGGACAGCTCACCGCGCAGGATCTCGTGTTTGATCTCCAGCCCGACGACGAAGAAGAAGATCGCCATCAAGCCGTCCTTGATCCACTTGTAGACCGGCTTGGCCTCGTGGAAGGCGCCGATCTGAATGGTGATCTCGTGCTTGATGAAGGCGAAGTAGTGATCGGCCCACGGCGAGTTGGCCAAGGCCACGGCCAGCAGCGCCGCCGTGGTCAGGATCACCCCCGAAGCGGTCTCGGTCTTTAGGAAATCTAGTGTCAGTCTGCGCGCCATGGCTCCGGTTACCACGGGCGGCGCTGGTGAAACACGTCAATCGGACGTTGCTGGCGTCGATGTGATCGCGCATCTGAGGGGCATGCCCGTCTCAGCCGCCTACCGCCCCGAACCGCATGTGCAGGACCTGGGTCCCGCGTTCTTCGATCCCGTCGCGGCGGCGGATTTCCCGTTGACGACGCTGCGGTTCCGCAACGATCGCGCGGCGGCGACGATCGGCCTGGGGGAACTGACCGATGATGAGTGGGTCGCCCACTTCGGCCGCTTCGCGCCGCTGCCGGGGCAGCTGAGCGCGCCTCTGGCCATGCGCTATCACGGCCATCAGTTCCGCATTTACAACCCCGACCTAGGCGACGGCCGCGGCTTCACCTTCGCACAGCTGCGCGAGGCGGGAACCGGGCGCCTGCTGGAACTGGGAACCAAGGGCTCGGGGACCACGCCATGGTCGCGGGCCGGCGACGGGCGGCTGACCCTGAAGGGCGGGGTGCGCGAGGTGCTGGCCACGGCGATGCTCGAGGCGTTGGGCGTGCCGACCTCGCGCTCGTTCTCGCTGATCGAGACCGGCGAGCAGCTGATACGCGGCGACGAGCCGAGTCCCACCCGATCCTCGGTGCTGGTGCGGCTCTCGCACAGCCACGTCCGGTTCGGGACTTTCCAGCGCCAGGCCTACCTGCAGGACACGGCCGCCATTACGCGTCTGGTCGAGCATGTGGTCGAGCTCTACTACCCGGAGTTGGGGAACGCTCCGGACAAGGGGGCGGCGCTGCTGGAGGCCGTGGCCGGACGCGCGGCGCGGCTGACGGCGCGCTGGATGGCGGCCGGGTTCGTGCATGGGGTGCTGAACACCGACAATATGAACATCACCGGCGAGAGCTTCGACTACGGCCCCTACCGGTTCCTGCCGCACAACGACCCGAACTTCACGGCCGCCTATTTCGACACCGCCGGGCTCTACAGCTTCGGCCGCCAGCCCGAGGCGGTGTTCTGGAACCTGCAGCAGTTGGCCGGGTGCCTGGCGCAGGTCAGTCTCGACGAGCCGCTGATCGCGGCGCTGAACGGATTTGGGCCGCGCTATCGGCATGAACTGGCCGGGGCGCTGCTGAACCGGTTGGGGCTGCAACGCGGCGAGGAGGCGAGGGAGGTGGCTTTCGCCAACGCCACGTTCAAGGCGATCGCCCAGGGCGGCGAGCGCCTGCGCTGGGAGCCGTTCTTCTTCGACTGGTTCTGCGGCGACGAGGCCCGGGCGCTGGCGAGCGTGCGCGGCGACATCTACGGCGGCGAGGACTTCGCCGAGTTCCGCGAACTGGTGAAAGGCTTTGCGCCCGAACGGCCCGAGCGGCTGGCCGATCCGTACTTCGCAACCCCTGAGCCGCAGGAGCTGCTGATCGACGAGATCGAGGCGATCTGGGCGGACATCGCAGAGCGGGACGACTGGAGCGCGTTCCAAGCCAAGCTGGCGGCCATCGACGCGGCGCGGACCGCCTGGGCGCTGAGCTAGGCGCTGGGAACCATCGACGTCGCGCCGGGTTGCCCCTGCCTCAGCAAGAGGAGTGTTCGTCATGCCTCGCGGAGACAAGTCGAAGTACACAGGCAAGCAGGAACGCAAGGCCGATCATATCGCGCAAGGCTACGAAGCCAGGGGCGTGCCTGAGAAGGAGGCCGAGCGCCGGGCCTGGGCGACCGTCAACAAGGACGACGGCGGCGGCAAGGCGCCGGGCGGTTCGGGCCGCGGCAAGCACACCGATCATCCGGCCGCGCACAAGGGCGGTCGGAAGGGCGGGGCGGCTTCGGCTGGCCGCACGGCCGCCGAGCGCTCGGCTTCGGCCAAGAAGGCCGCGGCGACCCGCAAGCGCAACGCCGAGCATCATGCGGCGCATTGAGGACTAGAGGATCGTCAGATCCACCCGCGAAGCCTGGGCCTCGACCGCGTCGAGCCGCGCCGGATCGGCGAGCAGGGCGCGCAGGGCGAAGCGGGCGCTCGCCCTGGCCTGCGCCTGAGGCGAGGCCGGCAGCATAGCCAGGACGCTGGTCTCGCTCATCTGCAGCATCTGTTCAGCGGCCAGATCGGGCAGGTCGCACTGCAGCGCTCCATTCGCCAACCCGGCCTCGATCAGCCGCCGGTAGTGAGCGACCAGCGCCGCGCGCGCCTGCTGCGCCGGCCCAAACTGCGGCTTTTGCAGTTCCGGCAGGTAGAAGATCGCCGGCAACGTCCGGTCCACCGAAGCGACGAGGGCCGCTTCCTCAAACAGGCTCTTGAACAGCGCGACGTCGGGCGGGAGGGCCAGGGCCGTCAGGCGCGCGTAGAAATCGAGCGAAGGGGCGGCGAGATAGACCACCAGCTCGTTCAGCAGCGCGTCCTTGTTGGGGAACAGATTGAATAGCGAGGCTGGCGCCGCGCCCAGCGCCTGGGCGATCATGCGGATGCTGGCGCCGGTGTAGCCCTCGGCGCTGATGAGCCGCGCGGCGGCGAGTAGCGCCTCGTCGCGGGTCAGGTGGGGCCGCCCGTCGCCGCGCGGGCGGCCGACGGGGCGACGGGCGGGCGTCGGCGTCATGGAGATTCCATACTCCCGACGGCGTGGTTCGTCCAATTTAAAACGACCGATCAAAATAATTGACTCTCGGTCCTTCGGCGACGTATCGAGCGACAACGCCAAGGGAGGCGACGAGATGGAAGCGAGCCCATTGCCCGGCCTCAGCGCCGAGCAGATCGCGCGGTCGCGGCGGCCGCTGGAAGACGCCTGGACGCTGCCTGCCGCCGCCTATGTGCGTCAGGACATCCATGCGCTGGAGACCGAGCGGATCCTGCGGCGCAGCTGGTCGCCGCTGGCGCGGGTGGACCAGGTCCCTGAGCCCGGCGACTTCATCGCCATGGACTTGGCCGGCCAGCCGGTGCTGTTGGTGCACGGCCTGGACGGGACGTTCCGGGTGATGGCCAATGTCTGCCGTCACCGGGCCGCGCCGGTCGCGCAGGGAACGGGGCGGCGGAAGCTGTTCACCTGCCCCTATCACGCCTGGAGCTACGATACCGAAGGACGGCTGGCGGCCGCGCCGCTGATGGAGGGGGCGAGGGATTTCCCCTCCGACGACTGTCGTCTCACCCAGTTCCGCAGCGAGGTGTGGGAAGGCTTCGTGATGGCCAATCTCGACCCGCAGGCGCCGCCCTTCGCGCCGCAGGTCGAGAGCCTGCGCCGCTACTTCGAGGCGTTCGGCATCGGCGACATGGTGGTCGCGCGAACCCTCACCTACGACAGCGGTTGGAATTGGAAGGTTCTCGTCGAGAATTTCATGGAGGCCTACCACCATCTGGCCGCCCACGCGCAGACCCTGGAGCCGGGGTTTCATGCGCGGGATTCATCGGTCCCCGACAATGACGGGCCCTGGTCGATCCTGCACATGCCGGCGGCGGCGCCCGACCCTGGCCGTCCGCGGCTGGTCCAGGGCCTGCCGGACTGGCAGGCCGGGGCGCTGTTCGCGGCGGTGGCCTTCCCGCACTTCATGTTCGCGATGCATGGCGACGGCATGGCCTGGTACCAGGTCATGCCCATGACGGGCGACCGCTTCGTGCTGAAGATCCACGTCTGCGTTCCGCGCCATGTGCTCGACATGGAGGGGGCTGACGACGTGCTTACGCATCTGGAGCAGGCGACGGCGGCGATCCATGCTGAGGACATCGCCGTCAACGACCTCGTCTGGCGCGGCCTGAACGCACCGGCGAGCGGGCAGGGCCGGCTCTCGCCGCTGGAGCGATCGATCTGGCAGATGAACCAGTGGTGGCTGGCCCAGATGGGCGCCTAGGCGGGTCGGCGCGAGGCGGCCTGGGACAGGACCACGCCGAAGAGGGCGATGGCGCCGCCCAGCGCCTGCAGCGGGCCAAGCGCCTCGGAGAACAGCAGCCAGCCGAGCAGGGCGGCGACCACCGGCTGGATCAGCACCACCACCGAGGCGGTGGCGGCCGGCAGCCGGCCAAGCGCCCAGGCGATCGAGCCCTGGCCCGCGACGTGCATGACCCCCAGGCCGACGACCGCGCCCCAGCCGCCGAGCGTCAGCGGCAGAACATTCTCGCCCATCACGAGCGCGGCGACCAGCAGCAGCGGGGCGCTGGCGGCGCTGGACCAGAACATCACCCGCGCGGCGCCGACGCTGCGGCGGGCGGCGCTGATCGCCAGGAAGTAAAGCGCGTACCAGAGCGCCGTGGTCAGCGCCAAGGTGTCGCCCAGCGGCGGGTTGGCGCCGGGCGCGTGGGCGCCGCGCCCGACCGCCATCAGCCAGGCGCCGGCGACCGCCAGGGTCACGGCGGCGACGAACAGCTTGGCGGGGCGCTGCTTGAGGAAGATCCAGGCCGCCGCGGTGACCACCACCGGCGTCAGGTTGGTCAGCACCGTGGCGTTGGCCACCGAGGTGAAGTGGATGCTGTAGTGCCAGAAGCCGAGGTCGCAGGCGAAGGCCAGGCCCGCCAGCAGGGCGAAGCGGTTGGGGCGTCCGACCCCGCCGTCGGTGCGCAGCGCCATCAGGCCGAGCAGCGGCATGGCGAAGGCCACGCGCCAGAAGCCGACCGCGGCCGGGCCAGCGTCTGCCAGCCGCACGAGGATCGGCGCCAGACCGATGATCGCCGCGCCGGCGACCAGCACCGCCAGCGCCTGGGCCTGGCCGCGGTCGCGCGAGGCCGTCATCTCAGTCAAAACCCATCTCCGCTCGCAGTTCGCCGGGGCTGACGCCGCGGGCGCGCAGGTCGCGCAGCGTCTCGGCGTGGTCGCGCTTGGCGAAGCGCTTTCCATCGGGACCGGTCAACAGGCGATGATGGCGATAGATGGGCGTAGGCAGGTCGAGCAAGGCCTGCAGCAGCCGCTGGACGTGCGCGGCCTCGAACAGATCCTGTCCGCGGATCACGTGGGTGACGCCCTGCAGCGCGTCGTCGACCACAACGGCCAGATGGTAGGCGACCCCGACGTCCTTGCGCGCCAGCACGACGTCGCCGCCCGCCAGGCCGGGATCGATCGCGATGGTCCCATGCTCGCCGCCTGGGCCTTCGCCTTCCTCGACGAAACTCAGCGGCCGGCCGGCTAGGGCCTGCTCGGCGGCGTCGAGCGAGAGCCGCCAGGCGAAGGGCTGACCGGCGGTCAGGCGCTCGGCCTCCTCAGGCGGCGGCAGCGGCCCCCCGCGGAAGGTCTCGGCCCGCCCGTGCGGGGCGGTGGCGGCGGCCTGGGCCAGTTCCTTGCGGGTGCGGAAGCAGCGATAGGTCAGGTGGTCGGCGGTGAGCGCAGCGAGGGCGGCCTGATAGTCGTCGAGATGCTCGGACTGGCGGCGGACCGGGGTTTCCCAGGCGATGCCGAGCCAGTCGAGGTCCTCGTAGATGGCGTCCTCGAACTCGCGCCGGCTGCGGGTGACGTCGATGTCCTCGATGCGCAGGATGAAGCGCCCGCCCGCGGCGCGCGCGACCTCGAACGCGGTCAGGGCCGAGAAGGCGTGGCCACGATGCAGGTAGCCGGTCGGCGAGGGGGCGAAGCGGGTGACGAACACCCGGTCAGCTTTAGCCCTGCTTGCCGAAAATGCCCATGTGCTCGAACACGCCGCGCAGGAAGGCGTCGTCGCCGCCCAGCGCCTCCTTCAGGTGGTCGAACTGCCGGAAGGAAAACATCTCGGCCAGGCCGTGGGCCGCGCTCCAGGCCGCGGTGGTGGCCAGCTCGAGTTCCTGTTCGTCCATCGGGCCGGCGCCGGCCTCGATCAGGGTGTCGCGCACCTGGCAGTAGGCGCTGTCGTTCTGCGCGTGGACGTGCTCGGGCAGGCTGTCCTTGTCGCGCGAGCAGTCGTACATCACCCGATAGAGGGCCGGGTTGTCGCGGGCGAAGCGGACATAGGCGACGCCGAGCGAGGTGAGCTTGTCGCGCACCGAGGTCTGGCTGGCGCGGGCCTTAGTCATCTGATCGTTGAGCAGGTCCCACCCCTCGTGGGCGACGGCCTCGAGCAGGTCGCTCTTGTCCTTGAAGTGGTGGTAGGGCGCGGCGGGGCTGACCCCGGCTTCGCGCGCCACGGCCCGCAGCGACAGCGCCGTCGGGCCCTCGGACTCCAGCAGGCGCTGGGCCGCGTCGATCAGCGCGCGGCGCAGGTCGCCATGGTGGTAGGGGCGATTGTCGGCGGCTGCAGCTTCTCTCATGGCGGTCACTCTAAAACTGAATCTGGACGCCGTAAAGATCATCTTGACGGCGTTCAGATCGCTGTTATCTTAGCGGTGTTCAAATTACAAAACCCTCGCTCCCCCGAGGGTTCCAACTTGGAAGGTGTGTGTGATGTCTCTCGCTCGTTTCCATCGTTTCGAACGTCTCTTCGACCGCATTGCGCCGGTCGTGCTGATCGCCCTGAGCGTCAGCCTTGCGGGCGCTACGCTCGCTGTCGGCGCGTAACGGCCGACCTTCCAGTCAGTGTCGAAAGGGGGCCGGCTTCGGCCCCCTTTTTGTTGCGCCATCCTCTAAGGGCAGGGCCTTATCCTGTCTCGGGGAGGGGCGGATGTCTCGCGATCTACTTGGCGACATGTTCGGCGCGCTGGCGACTGATCGCCAGGAGGCGGCGCGCGCGGCGTTGCGACAGGTGGCCGGCCGCCGATCGATATCCAGCCTCTCGTCGGTATCGGGCGGTGCGTCCGGCGCAGCAATATTCCGCGCCGAGATCGAGGGGCGGAGCTATCTGCTGCGGGTGGAGGGCGCCGAGCTTCCGGGCTTGCCGCGCAATCCACATCGGCACGAATGCGCGCGGCTGGCCGCCGAGGCCGGAATCGCCCCGGCCATTCGCCGTCTCGACGAGACGTCTGGGGTCATGGTGACCGACTTCGTCGAAGCGCAGCCATTGGAGGCGTTTCCAGGAGGAGAGCTGGCGCTGGCGCAGGCGCTCGGCGAGCTTGTCCGTCGGGTCCAGTCCGGTCCGGCGTTCCCGCCGCTGGTCGACTATCTGGAATTGATGGAACGACGGCTGGCAGGTCTCGTAGCCTCTGGGCGTTTCGTCGCCGGGGTCCTGGACCCCTATGGTGAGCGTCTCGCGGCGATCCGGCTGGCGCGGCAGGACGAGCCGCCGTCGCTGGCGCCGAGCCATAACGACCCCAATCGCGGGAACATCCTGTTCGACGGCCAGCGGCTTTGGCTGATCGACTGGGAGTCAGCCTACCGCAACGATCCCTTCGTCGACGTCGCGATCATGCTCGACAGCCTGGCGACCGGCCCTGCGTTCGAGGCTGGCCTGCTGGAGGCCTGGCTCGGCCGGTCGCCGAACGCGACCGATCGGCGGCGGCTCGAGCTGGCCCGGTCGCTCGCGCGTCTCTACATGGCCTGCTTCCTGCTCGACATCGGACCGGCGGCGGCTGCGGCCTCCGCCGTCGATGCGCCGGACCCTGCCGACGTGCGGCGGGCGATCATCGCCGGCAGGCTTGCCCCGGGCACGCCCGAGACGGCGCAGGCCCTGGGGCGGGTCTATCTGAGCGGCTTCCTGACCGGCGAGCCCTTGCCGGGTCTGGCCGCGTTTAGATTTCGGCTTATCTAAACATCGTCCAGATGGACCTGGGCCGGCGCCGCCGCCCCGGATCAACCAAGGGAGTGCAGATCATGACCATCCTCAGCCAACTCGGCCGCATATTCGACGCCAGCGTCAGCGTCGTGTTCGTCGCCATCAGCCTGGGCCTGGCCGGCGCCACCGCCGTCGTCGGCGCCTGATGCTTGGGCAGCGCGCCCCGTCCGCCGGAAGCTGCGCGTGCGGATGGGGCCGCCGAGCTTCATTTCATGGAGCTGTCTCAAAAACCGGCCTATAATTCCCTGGCTACGGGAATTCCCCCAGTGGGCGATTCGCCGAGCGCTCGGATCGCGAAAGGGGGCCTGTCTTCAGTCTCTACGCGTACGACATAGGGGGGACCGCCCCCGCCCGGAGGGCCGACCATGCAGGTGCTTAACCACCCGCCGTCCGGCTGGCCCTGCCTTGTGCTGAACGCGGACTTCCGTCCCCTCAGCTACTATCCGCTGTCCCTCTGGCCGTGGCAGGAGGTGATCAAGGCGGTGTTCCTCGATCGCGTCGACGTCGTCTCGACCTACGATCAGGAAGTCCACTCTCCATCCTTCGCGATGAAGCTGCCCAGCGTGGTGTCGCTCAAGCACTACGTGCCGCAGGATCGGCCGCCGGCCTTCACCCGTTTCAACCTGTTCCTGCGCGACGCCTTCAGCTGCCAGTACTGCACGGCCGGCGAGGACCTGACCTTCGACCATGTGGTGCCGCGCTCGCGCGGTGGGCGCACGACCTGGGAAAACATCGTCACGGCCTGCGCGCGCTGCAATCTGATGAAGGGCGGGCGCACTCCGCACGAGGCGCACATGCACCCGTTCAACACGCCGCGCCGCCCGAGCGCCCACGAGCTGCAGGAGCGCGGCCGCCGGTTCCCGCCGCATCACCTGCACAAGAGCTGGCTCGACTACCTCTACTGGGACATTGAGCTGGAGGCCTAGATCAGCATCGAGTTCGGCGGCAGGCCGATCAGGCTGCGGCCGTGCAGCTCGTTGGCGGTGTCGACGTCGAAGACGACGTGGCTCGACAGCACGTTGAGGTCGCGCACCGAGCGTTGGAACGGCTGGTCGAGCATCTGGGCGCTGGAGCCGGCGGATTCGCCGAGCAGCGCCACGGCCTCGCGGCAGATCGAGACGGCGTAGGCGATCAGGGCGCGGGTGCGCACTCGTTCGGCCACCTGCTCGTCGCCTTCCAGCGCGCCGGCCGCGACGTTGTCGCGCCCGGCCTGGCGGATGACGCCCTCGGCGGCGTCGATCATGGCGGCGGCACGGCCGAGCCGCATCTGGGCGGCGGGCTTGTCGCCCTGGCTGGATAGCCCCCCCATGCGGACGTGGCCGGCCAGCCGCTCGCGATAGGCGGCCAACGCGCAGCGCGCCGCCCCGACCGCCGAGATCGCCGCGGTCATCGCCAGGAACGGCAGCATCGGCATGCTGTAGATCGGGTTCGCATAGCCGCGCGAGCCGGGCCCTCGGCCGGCGGCGATCAGATCGAACCGCGCGGTCCGCGCCTCGGGCACGAACAGGTCCTGGACGACGATGTCGTTGCTGCCGGTGCCGACCATGCCGGCCACCCGCCAGGTGTCGAGCACGCGGGCGTCTCCCGCCGGCAGCAGGCAGCTCAGCAGCCGCGGCGGCCCCTCGTCGCCGGTCAGCAGGGCGCTACCGACGATCCAGTCGGCGTGCATGACGCCGGTGCCCCATTTCCAATGGGCGGTGATCTTGTAGCCGCCCGGCACGCGCACCGCCTTGCCGGGCGGGGCGCTGACCACGGGGGCGACGACATAGGGATAGTCGCCGCCGAACAGCGCCTGCTGGGTCTCTTGTGGGAAGTGGGACAGGAACCAGTTGTGCTCGGCGCAGAACGAGGCGGCCCAGCCGGTCGAGGGGCAGGCCTCGGCGACCGGCAGGCTGATGTCGACGAACTGGTCGATGGTGACTTCCAGCCCGCCGAACGCCTTGGGCACGAACTGGTAAAAATAGCCGGCCGCGCGCAGGGCGTTCCAGATCTCGTCGACCGGGCGGCGCAGGCGCTCGGCGTCCGCCGCGGCCGCGGCGATCCGCGGGGCCAGCGCCTTCATCCGCTGCACCAGCAACTCAGGGGTCAGTTCGGCGAGCGCCTGCGCCGAGAGGAAGTCGCCGCCCGTCGGGATGCGGCGGTCGGCCAGCGGCGGATCGATGCTGTCATAGCTCATGGCCGGCCTCAGGCGACCGGCGGGGCGGTGTAGGAGGCCATCTTGGTCAGCACCTCGTCGGGCGTGGCCAGCAGCTGCTCGTAGACCGCCTTGGGATAGACCATGTGCGGCATCGCGGGATCGTAGGGCGGCTGCGGCACCGGGGAGGGGCCGTCATAGGCGGCCGGCGCCTTGAAGCGGGCGGCCTCAGCGTCCGAGATGCCGGCCTTGGCCAGCACCGCCGGGTCGATCCAGGCGGCGGGGTCGAGCGTCTTTTCCGACGTCGCCACCTCCAGCGTCATCTGGTCGGGGCCGGCGAAGTAGATCGACTTGCACATGCCGTGGTCGATCGGGCCGATGACGTTGACGCCCTTGCTGCGCATGCGGTCGCGCATGGCCAGGAGGTCGGCTTCCGTCTCCACGCCGAAGGCCAGGTGCTGCAGCGTGCCCGCGGCGCTGGGCAGGGCGCCGGAACCGGCGTGCGTGCGGCCCAGCTCGATCGGGATGTCGGCCACCGCCGGCAGCTGCACGATCGAAAAGTAGCAATGGTCGTTCAGGCGCAGGAAGGCGTGCAGCCCGCCGGGCACGCCGTGCATGTCGAACAGCGCCACCAGCGGACAGCCCATGACCTCGGAGAAGAAGGCGATGTGCTTCTTGATGTCCGCGGCCATGAAGGCGAGGTGGTGAATGCCGTTGGGTTGCTGGCTCACTGGGCTTCCTCCCGGGCTCTGCGGCCCTTTTCAGTCAGGAAGCCGCCGAGGACGGCCTCCAGGATCATCTCGTCGTGGATCTCGCGGGCGGCGGCGACGTCGCAGTCGAAGGTCGTCCGCATCATCGGCGCCAGGTTGATCACCCCGGCCGCGGCGGTCTGCAGCGTCACCACGATCTGTTCGGGCGGGTAGGGCAGGAGGTCGCCGGCGGCGACCGCCTCGGCCGCGATAGCCGCCAGCCGGCGGTTGCGCGGGCCGAGCAGGTGGCGGTCCAGCCAATCCAGCCGCTCGCCCCCGGCCATGCCTTCCAGCGCCACGATCCGCCCCAGCGCCGGGTGCTTCCAGCTGATCTGCAGGAAGAGGCGCATGGCGACCCGAAGCTGGGTCAGGGGCGGGGCGTCGGCGGCGGCCTCGATCAGCCGCTCCTCTTCCTGGATCACCGCGCGCAGGCCGAGCATGGCGCTGCGCCAGAGGTGGGCCTTGTCCTCGAAGTGATAGTGCAGCGCCGGCTGCGACACGCGCGCGGCCTTGGCGATGCCGCCCATCGTCACCCGCTCGAAGCCCAGCTGCGAGAATTGGTCCAGCGCGACCGCGCGGATGCGCGCGGCGGTGGCTTCGCCCTTGGTCGTCGCGGCCCATTCACCGTCGTGCGGCATGACGATTGACTCTGTAATCAGCTTTTCTGATTTTGTAGTCAGAAATTGAGGGCGCCACAAGCCGCGCCCCAGGGGAGGGACAGATGGCGGTCGTTCGGGAGGCCTATGGCTTCGTCCACGCGGACAAGAGCCGGCTGAAGGAGGTCTATGGCGGGCCCACCGGCCAGGTGTTCGTCGAATGCATGCGCGTTCGGCCGGACGTCGGCGAGTCCAAGACCGTCATCCTGTTCAGCCACCCGGTCGGCGGCGGCTCGTTCCTGCCGCTGGTCTCGGCCCTGGCCCGCGCCGGGCGGCACGTCGTCTACTGCAACCCGCGCTATCGCGGGAACGACACGGCGCTGATCATGGAGAAGTGCGTCCTCGACCTGGGGGCCTGCATCGCCGATCTGAAGACCCGCTTCGGCTACGAGAAGGTGGTGCTGGGCGGCTGGTCCGGCGGCGGGTCGCTGTCGCTGTTCTATCAGGACCAGGCGCAGACCCCGACCATCACCCACACGCCGGCGGGCGACGAGGTCGACCTGGTCGGGGCCGGGCTGCAGCCGGCCGACGGCGTCCTGCTGCTGGCCGCGCACATCAGCCGCTCAGTGACCATGACCGAGTGGCTCGACCCCTCGATCCTCGACGAGACCCGCCCGTTCGAGCGCGATCCCAGCCTCAACCTCTACGATCCGGCGTTTCCCGAGACGGCGCCGTACTCCGAGGCCTTCGTGCAGCGGTTCCGACAGGCGCAGATCGACCGCAACCGCCGGATCACCGCCTGGGCCAAGGCCCAGCTCGCCGAGCTGAAGGCGGCCGGCGATCCGGACGCCGAGCGCTGCTTCGTGGTGCAGGGCACGATGAGCGACGTGCGCTGGACCGACCCGACCCAGGACCCGTCCGACCGCCGGCCGCACACTTGCTATCTCGGCGATCCGAAGATCGTGAACGACGGGCCGGTGGGGCTGGGCCGCTTCACCACCCTGCGCTCGTGGCTGTCGCAGTGGAGCTATGACGAGAGCCGGGCCAACGGGGTGGTCAATGCGCGGCGGATCTCCTGCCCGGTGCTGGTGGTCAACAACACCGCCGACCTCGCCTGTACGCCCAGCCATGCCCAGCGCCTGTTCGACGCCACCGCCTCGGCCGACAAGAGTCTCGTGCATATCGAGGGCGCCGACCACTACTACGCCGAGCGCCCCGACCTGTTGCCGCGGGCGACGACCGCGATCGGAGAGTGGCTGGACGCGCGGGGCTTCTAGGCGTTCGCTTCCGACGTCTCGGGGTTTCGCCCGATGCCACCGGCGGCACGTCGGCCTGTAGCCTGAGCATCCAAGGCCTCCGCGGACTGGCGCGCAGGCCGTCAGTTCGCGATGGGCGCCATCGCTGTGCCGACAGGGTGAGCCCCGATGTCCGTCGCGGATGCACTTGCGCTCGTCAAACGCCTGATCATCCTCAGCTGCATGCTGGGCGTGATGTGGCTCGGGGTCTGGATCGCCCCGGCCTTTGGCCAGGAAGCGGCCCCGCCGACACGGCCGAAGATCGGTCTGGTCCTGTCGGGGGGCGGGGCGATGGGCATGGCCCACGTCGGCGCCATCCAGACGCTGGAGAACCTCGGCATCCGGCCCGACATGGTGGTCGGAACCTCGATGGGGTCGATCGTCGGCGGCCTCTACGCTTCGGGCATGAGCGGCGCCGAGCTCGAGCACGCCATCGAAACCATGGACTGGGATCTGATCTTCGACGCCTCGCCGCCGCGCGAGGGGCTCACCTATCGCGAGAAGCAGCTGCAGGCCGCGTTTCCGGTCAAGGCCAGCGTGGGACTCGCCGGTGCGCGGCTACGCAGACCCGACGCGCTGATCTCGGACGCCAACCTCTTGCTCGAGCTTCGCCGACTGGTGCGGATGCGCGCCGCCGTCCCCACCTTCGACGACCTGCCGATCCCGTTTCGGGCCGTCGCGACCGACATCGAGACCGGCAAGAAGGTGGTGCTTGATCGCGGCGAGCTGGCCGGCGCGATGCGCGCTTCGATGTCGGTGCCCGGCGTATTCGCGCCCTATAGCCTGGATGGCCGACTGCTGGTCGACGGCGGGATGTCCGACAACGTGCCGATCGACGTCGCGCGCGAGATGGGGGCCGACATCGTCATCGTCGTGGCCACCCAGACGCCGATGCTGCCGGCCGACCAACTGCGCAGCCTCGGCGGGATTCTCGGCCAGACCGTCACCATGCTGATCCTCGCCAACGAACGCCAGCAGCTGGCGACGCTGAAGCCTGGCGACGTGCTGATCAGCGTCAACACCGGCGACCTGACCGCTGCGGATTTCAAGCGCGGCGCGGAGTTCATCGCGATCGGCAAGGCCGCGTCCGAGAAGCAGGTCGCCGGCCTGCAGCGCATCGCAGCGCTTGGCCCGTCGCAGCCGGCGATCAGCATCGCCAAGCCGCCGCCGAACATCGACTACGTGAAGGTGGAGAACGACTCCCGGCTTTCGGACAAGATCCTCCTGCGGCGGGTCGAGCCGTTCGTCGGCAAGCCGATGGCGCCTGACGAGGTCGGGACGGCCATGCGCGACATCTACGCCATGGGCATGTTCTCCCGTGTCGACTACCGGATCGAGGAGGGCGCGGACGGGCGGACCGGCCTAGTGGTCAACGCCGTTCAGCGGCCCGGCGACGCCAACCGGCTGCGCCCCGGCGTCGCCATCGCCGCCTCCAGCGAGAGCGGCACGGAGTTCGACTTTTCCGCCGAACTGCGGCTGGTGCAGCTGGACAGCTACGGTTCGGAGGCGCGCTTCGTCGGCGCGCTCGGTGAGCGCACCCTGTTCTCGGCCGAGTATTTCAAGGTGCTCGACAGCTACCAGCGCTGGTTCGTGGACGTGATGGGCTCGGTGCAGAAGCGCCCGATCAAGGTCTACAACGACACCGGCTTCCGGCTGGGCGAGTACGACGCCTCCTACGGCCTGCTCTCGCTGGCCCTGGGACGGCAGTTCGGGACGATCGGAGAGTTGCGGGCCGGCGTCGACCTCGGGACCGGATCGGCCTCGCTGCAGGAAGGCGAGCTGACGCCGAGGGACGTCGACCTCGATTGGGGACAGCTGGCCTTCGCCGCCGGCGCCGACACCTTGGACAATCCGTACTTCCCCAGTCGCGGCATGAGCGGGCGGCTGCAGTGGAACGTCGGTCTGGAGGCGCTGGGCAGTCCGACCGGCTTCCAGACCCTGCGGCTGGATGGCCTCTATGCCGTCAGCTGGGGACGCCAAACCCTCAACTTCAATGTCTCCGGCGGCGATACGGTCCAGGGCGACCTGCCGTTGGCGTCGCTGTTCACCCTGGGCGGACCGTTCAGCTTCCCCGGCTATTCGGTCGAGGAGCTGACGGGCGAGACCTTCGCGGTCGCGCGCGGCATGTACCGCTACAAGCTCACCGACAGCTCCCAGAGCCTGATGAGCGTGCCGCTCTATGCCGGAGCGACGCTGGCGGTCGGAAACGCTTGGGCGCGGCATGGCGATGCGCAGGCCGACGATCTGCGCGTGGGCGTCAACCTGTTCCTGGCGGCCGACACCCTGATCGGCCCGGTGTTCATCACCGCCGGGGCCGCCGACGACGGGCGCACGGCCCTCTACTTCTTCATCGGCAAGCCGTTCTGAAGGGGAACCCCGCCGCGGGGCGGGCGGTTGCCTCGGTGGAGGCAGCGACCGTCATGGCGTAGGCTAGACATACCCAGGACGGGGATCGGGCGGAGGCGCGGCCGCGCTCGCGGTTGGACGGCCATCGGGCGATCCTGTGGATCCTGGCCCTCGCGTTCGCGGTGTTCGTCGTGGTGTTCCTGACCAGCCCGAAGGAGGCGGCCGATCCGGTGACGGGGACGCCGCCGGGCGAGGCCCCGGCGGCGCAGCCCTGAGGTCTATTTCGCCGGCAGGACCCGCTGGGCGACCATCTCGCGGCCGGCGCGGCTGATGCCGTAGAGCACGCCGCGGTCGCTTTCGTCCCAGTCGATGGCCTGGCCTTCGGTGGCGACGCCGATGGTGTCCAGGTGGTCGAGCACCGCGCCGCCTTCGGTCGGCAGGGCCAGGACATAGAGCTCCGGGTGGTCATGGCCGGTGATGTAGAGCTTGCCGTCAGGACCCCAGGCGCCGCCCGACGAGCTCATCGGCTTGAATCGGTCGAGCACCGACTGTGGGAAGCTCCAGCTCTGCGTCTGACGCCAGTCGTCGTCGAGGCGGACCAGGACCGAGTGGCGGTGGTCGCGCGGGGCCTCGCCGCCCTTGCCGTCGTAGTTGGCGAACGTCGCCCACCAGGCGCCGTCCTTGCGGTCGACCCAGGTGATCGAGCCGCGGCCGGGTCCGAGGGCGACCGTGCGCAGGTGCTTCATGGTCGCCGGATCGAAGAATTCCACAGCGCTCCAGTGCGGCACGGCTGGGAAGTTCGAGCTGGCGCAGACCAGCTCCTTGGCGATCACCGCGCAGGAGTTGATGTGCGGGTAGCGGGTCGGATCGCCCTTCCACTCGGCCAGCTTGGCGCCGGTCTTCTTGTCGTACTTGGCGATGGTCGAGTTGGCGACGGCGTAGACGTGCCCGGCGTCGACCGCCACGCCTTGCCGCGCCTCGGGGGCCGGGTAGCGGCGCAGCACCTCGGCCGTGCGGGACGGCGCGGGAGCGGCGGCCTCGTCGGCCAAGGCGGCGGCCAAGGCGGGGGCCGAGGCGGCGAGCGCCCCGGCCAGGATCAGCGAACGGATCATCCCCCGCCTCCTAGAAATTCACCGCCGCGCCGACCCAGTAGGTGCGGCCGTAGTTCGCCCACTCCTGCAGGTAGCGGCGGCCAGGGCCGGTCACTTCCTGGCGGCCGGTGTTGGACAGGTTCTGGCCTTCGACAAAGACGGTGAAATGGTCGTTGAAGCGATAGGACAGGCTGGCGTCGAAGACGTGGCGGCCTTTCCAGTACTGGTCGGAGTTCGGGCTGGTGTCGTTGATCGTCTCCAGCTGGCCGCCGATATAGTTGTGCGAGACCCGGGCCTCGAAGGGGCCGCGCTGGTAGTAGATCGACTCGTTGGTAGTGATTTCGGGCTGCTGGAACAGGCCCGTGACCCGCGGTCCGGCCGAGGTCAGGAAGGTGAACTCGGTGTCCAGCCAGGTGACGTTGCCGTTGAAGCCGAAGCCGTCGAACGGCGCGGGCAGGAAGGTGAAGGCCTGCTGCACGGCGAACTCGACGCCGCGGATCTTGGCGCTCTCGGCGTTGCGCGGGGTCGAGACCATCACGCTTTCCGGGCCGCGGCCGACGTCCAGGGTCTCGGTCGAGGACAGGGTGAAGATCTCGTTCTCGATGTCCTTGGAGAAGACCGCCAGCGAGACCATGCCGTCCTGCGGATAGTATTCGACCGACAGGTCCAGGCCGCGGCTTTCGCGGGCCTTCAGGTTCGGGTTGCCGCGCGACAGGGTCGGCTGGCTGCCGTCGAAGTTCAGGCCTTCGGTCGCCGCCAACGACTCGTAATCCGGCCGGCCGATGGTGTTGGTCCAGGCGGCGCGGACGATGACGTCCTCCCGCGGCTTCCACTCCAGGTGCAGGCTGGGCATCCAGTTGCCGTAGGAGCCGGAATTGCTGACCGGGGTCAGCGCCCCGCCGGCGGAGCGCACGGCGTCGGATTCGACCTCGGTGCGCTCGTACCGAACGCCGCCGAGCACCGTGAAGTCGCCCCACGAGTAGCTGGCTTGGGCGAAGGCGGCATAGATGTCTTCCTGGACCTTGTAGTCGCCCGTCGGGGCGGCGGTGGTGGTCGTGAAGCGGCCGCGGTTGGCGTTGAAGAAGTCCATCGCCGCGCCGGCGTCGATGCGAGGCGACAGCAGGTAGCGGCCGGCGATCAGCTCGCTGGGGCCCGGCTTGTCGACCTCGGCCAGGGTGTACACGAAGCCCGAGCCGGCGCGGTAGTTGGTCTGGCTCGAGTTGAACTCGCGCTTGGTGGTGCGCAGCAGGCCGCCGAACTTGGCCTTCAGATTGCCGTCCGCGTTCCCGTCGTCGAAGGCCAGGTCGAAGCGCGCCTGGGCGGTCTTCTCGTCGGTCTTGGTCAGCGAGTCGCGATGCTGTTGCAGCAGGTAGTTGGCCGGGTTGCGGGCGGCCGCGTCGTTGACGGGCGTGAACACCGGGAACAGCGGGTTGGTGGTGTCGTAGTTGAAGGCGTAGTTGGCGCCCTGGGCGTCGACGGTGCGGAACTCGACCGAGTGGTTCGGCACTTCCAGCCCGGCCTGCGAATAGACGAGGTCGCCGCTGGCGGTCCACTCCGGAGCGAAATCCCATTCGAAGCCGCTGCGCAGCAGGCCGATCTCGCGCTTGGTGATCGGCTGGTTCAGCTGGATCACGCCGCGGCCGCGGGCGAAGTAGCCGCTGGTCTGGGTCTGGTTGGCGACATTGCCGAGCGGCTCGAGGCGGTACTCGATGCGCTCCTCGTCGTCCTCCATGCGCGAGAACAGGCCCGCGGCCTCCCAGCGGAAGCTGTCGGTCGGCCGATACTCGATCTTGGCGTTCACGCCGCTGCGCTGCTTGGTGTTGTTGTACCAGAACAGCCGCTGGTAGGTCGGCACCTGGATGCCGTTGCCGAGCGGCGAACCGGAGACGACCGGGGCGCCGGCGGCGGTGTATTCGCGCACCGACGGGCTCTGCGATTCGACCTGCGGGATATCGTAATCGAGCTGCTCGTGCGAGGCGCCGACGACCACGCCCCACTGGTCGGCGTCGCCGAAGGTCGTGCCGGTGGCGAAGGCCAGGCGGTAGGACGGCTTGTCGTTGCGCACGCCGCCGCTGAGCTCGTAGTCGCCGTACGAGGCCATGCCGTTGAAGAACGGGCGGCCCATGTCGAAGGCGCTGCGGGTGGTGACGTTGATCACCCCGCCGATGGCGTTGCCGTCGTTCTCGGGCGTCACGGTCTTGATGACTTCCAGGCGGCCGGCCATCACCGAGGGAACGATGTCCATCGGCACGGTGCGGCCGCTTTCATCGACCGAGGCGACCAGGGCGCCGTCGATGGTGGTGCGGTTGTAGGTCGAGCGCAGGCCGCGGATGACCGGGAAGCGCGGCTCGCCTTGGTCTTCCATCACCGAGATGCCGGGGATGCGGCGCAGGGCGGCGGCGGTGTTGTGGTCGGGCAGCTTGCCGATGTCGTCGGCCGAGACGACGTCGGCGACCACGAACGACTCGCGCTTCACCTCGATGGCGGCCCGCTGGGCTTCGCGTTGGCCGGTGACGACGAGTTCCTCGACGGCGGCCTCGTCATTGGCGAACGCCGGAGTCGACAGCGCCGTACCGGCGAGCAGAAAAGCAAGGCAACCCGTGATACGCGGGACAAAAGGCATGTGCACCCCCGAAGAACTGGAACTGGCGCGGACCAGTAGGGAGGGCGCACGACGGTCCGGTGACGGGCCTATGAACGGAATGCGAAACCGGTCAGGCCTGGTTGAGCCAGAACAGGGCCAGCACGAGCTGTGCGATCAGGATCGCCAGCAGGGCGCCCGCAAAGGGCTGTTTGCGGGTCTTGTGGCGAAAGACCTGTTGGGCGAGCGCCGCGCCGAGGCCGCCGCCGGCCAGGGCGAGGGTGAGCAGAGCGCGCTCGGGGATCCGCCGCTCGCCGCGCCGGGCGCAGGACTTGTCCCATCCCATCGCGGCGAAGGCGGCCAGGTTGGCCAGCGCCAGATAGCCCAGGGCGGCGATCACTCGGGCGCGCGCGCCTCGCGCCACATGGCCCACATCTCGGGCGCGTCGGGGGTGGCCCTCAGCACCTCGACCACCTCGAAGCCGTGGCGGCGGTAGAGCGGCACGTTGGCGGGGCTGGAGCTTTCCAGATAGGCGGGCAGGCCCTTGGCGTCGACGCGGGCCAGGCCCGCGGCCAGCAACCGCGAGCCGACCCCCAGGCCCTGGGCGTCCGGCCGCACGCCCAGGAACCAGAGATAGGCGTGGGGCGGGGCCTTCGGATGGTGGGCGTCCATCATCCGGCGCATGGCCGAGATGCGCGACAGGCGCGAGAAGCCGGTGGCGCCGATGATCCGGGGCAGGGCGCGCAGCTCCTGCAGGAAAGGGGCCGGCCCGAGGCTTTCGGAGGGCAGCCAGATCGAGGCCGCCCCGCCGCCGGCCGGGCGGAACACCTCGCCGTCGGCCAGGCCCATGGCGATCAGCGCCTGGAACAGCTTCAGCCGCGCCGCATCGTGCCGGGCGTCGGCGCGCAGGAACCAGTTGAACACCGGGTCGGTGGAAAAGGCGGCCGAGAGGTCCTGGGCGACCGCGCCGATGTCCGCCATGCCGGCGGCGACCGGGGCTTCGGCGCCCCGGCGCAGGTCCAGGATCTCCGCTTCGGTCATATCTTCTCGCTGATCTTGATGGCGGTGCGGCAGCCGGCTCGGATCACCGCGGCCAACAGCGGATAGCCGGGCGCCTCGCGCGCGCCTTCTTCGAGGGCGTGGTCGCGATGGGCGATCTCCTCGTCGCGGAACTTGGTCAGTTCGGCGGCGAGTTCGGGCTCGCGGCCCTCCAGCTCGGTGATCTGGGCGGCGTAGTGGCGCTCGATCACGTCCTCGACCGCCTCGGTGCAGGCGTGCGCGGCCTTCTCGCCGAGCAGGGCGGTGCCTGCGCCCAGCGCGAAACCGGCCACGCGCCACAGCGGCGCCATGGCGGTCGGGCGGACCTTATGCTCGTTCAGCAGCTTGTCGAAGCGGGCCAGATGGTCGGCCTCGTCCTGCTCCATCTCCGCCAGTTGGCCGGCGATACGCTCGCGGCCCTTGCCGGCGCGCAGGACCGCCAGCTGGCCGCGATAGATGTGGACCGCGCCGAGTTCGCCGGCATGGTCGACGCGCAGGATCTCGGCCAGGCGGCCGGTCATCGCGCCGACGCCGGGGCGCGGGGGGATCGGCTTGTCGCTCATGACGGCTTCCTTTTCTCGTGACGCACGGCCAGCAGGCTGAGCGCGGTCAGGCCCAGCGAGGCCAGGGCGTTCCATCCGGCCATCGACAGGCCCAGGAACACCCAGGCGGCCTTGTCGCAGGCCGGGGGCGCGATCTTGGCGCCGCCCAGCAGGTCGGCCATCTGGCCGGCGCTGACCGAGCCGCCGCCGCCCGAGCAGGCGGTGGGGCCGGGCCACCACTTCCACTCGACGCCGGAATGATAGACCGCCAGGCCGACGCCGAAGGCGAACACCGCCGCCAGCGCCGCGTCGAACGCCCAGCGCCAGCGCGCGCCGGCGGCCATCCGCGTGACCAGCATCCCGGCCAGGGCCAGGCCCGCGGCGACCCAGTAGACCTCGCGCGCGCGCAGGCAGAGCGCGCAGGGGGCCAGGCCGCCGAAGGTCTCGAAGGCGTGGGCGATGGCCAGCATCGCCAGCGAGGCGACCAGGGCGGTCAGCCGCCAGCGTTCGAGGAAAGGCTTAAGCAACGCGCTCATCGGCGGGATATGACCTCAAAAGCTTCACCGCCCCAAGCGATCAGATGAGCACCTTGAGGACCACGATCAAGCCGACCAGCGCGATCAGGCCGAGCGTGCCGTAGAGCGCCATGCGCTTTTCGAACTCGGCCAGCATGGCCGGGCCGAAATACTTGAGGATCGCGGCGACCGCGAAGAACCGCAGGCCGCGGGTCAGGACCGAGGCCCAGATGAAGGTGACGAGCGAGAACTGCGCCAGGCCCGCGGTGATGGTCACCAGCTTATAGGGGATCGGGGTCGCGCCCTTGATCAGGATCACCCACAGGCCCCAGTCGGCGAACCACTTCTCGAACGCGGCCTTGCCGTCCGGGTGGCCCATCAGGTTCAGCAGCCACATGCCGACCGGCTCGAGATAGAAGCCGATCGCGTAGCCCAGCAGGCCGCCCACCACCGAAGCGGCGGTGCAGATGCCGGCATAGACGAAGGCGCGGTCCGGACGCGCCAGCACCATCGGGGCCAGCATCACGTCCGGCGGGATCGGGAAGAACGAACTTTCGGCGAAGGAGACTACCGCCAGGCTCGCGGGGGCATGGCGAGATCCGGCCAAACCCATGACCCAGTCGTACAATTTGCGAAACATGCTGATCCGGCCCGACGTTCGTCGCCTTGCTAGCAGGCCGCTGGGCGCTTGTCTCGGGCCGCGCGCTCAGGCAATTCCATCCTCATGCGCCTCCTTACTCTCGCCGCGGCGATCGCAACGCTGATGACCAGCCAGGCCCAAGCCGCCCCGCCACCCGCGCCCAAGTGGGCGATCGTCGTGCACGGCGGCGCCGGCGTCATTGAGCGCAGCCAGCTGACCCCCGAGCAGGAGAAGGCCTATCGCGCCGCCATGACCCGGGTGACCGAGGTCGGCGCCAAGGTGCTCAAGGACGGTGGCTCGGCGATGGACGCCATCGAGGCGACCATCCACCTGCTGGAGGACGATCCGCTGTTCAACGCCGGCCGCGGGGCGGTGTTCACCGCCGAGGGCCGCAACGAACTGGACGCGGCGATGATGGACGGCCGGAGCCTGAAGGCTGGCGCCGTCGCCGGCGTCACCCGCACCCGCCATCCGATCTCGCTGGCCCGGGCGGTGATGGAAAAGTCGCCGCATGTGATGTTGATCGGGGCCGGGGCCGACGCCTTCTCCAAGGCTCAAGGGTTGGAGCAGGTCGATCCCAGCTACTTCTTCACCGAGCGCCGCTGGAAGAGCCTGGAGAGTTTCCTGAAGGCCAACAACCTGCCGATCCCGCCCAAGCCGGCGGGCGGCGCGCCCGATCCGGCCCAGGGCCTGGCCCACGACGAGGGCAAGAAGGGTACTGTCGGCGTCGTCGCCCTCGACAGCCATGGCGACGTGGCGGCCGGGACCTCGACCGGCGGCACCACCGGCAAGCGCTGGGGCCGGGTGGGCGATGCTCCGATCATCGGCGCCGGCACCTACGCCTCGAACGCCTCGTGCGCGGTCTCGGCGACGGGCACGGGCGAGTACTTTATCCGCCTGACCGTGGCGCGCGAGGTCTGCGCCCTGGTCGAGCTGAAGGGCATGAGCCTGCAGGCCGCCGCCGACCAGGTGGTCCAGAAGCAGCTCACCGCCCTGGGCGGCGACGGCGGCGTCATCGCCGTGGCCCCCGACGGACAGATCGCCTGGAGCTACAACACCTCGGGCATGTACCGGGCCAGCGCCGCCGAAGGCCGCCCGTTGACGGTGGGCATCTATAAGGACGAGCCCTAAGTTAGGGCCATGGCCCATATCGACCCGCAACTCGACCTGACCGAAGCCGCCGACGAGGAGATGGAGCGCGCCTGCGCGCTCAGCCGGCGCGACATGGCCGCCTGCACGCCCTGGGGCGACACCTACGAGGGCTATACGCCGGCCGGCCGCGACGTGTGCTTCGAGCGCAATTATTTGTGGGTCGACGAGCCGGGCGGAGACATCTGCGTCGAGGTCGTGGTCTACTTCCCCGAAGCCTACGAAAACGGCGTGCGCGTGACACGTACGGTGGGCCGGGAGGAATGAATGAAGCTCGCCTCTCTGAAGGGGGGACGTGACGGTCGTCTGGTCGTCGTCTCGCAGGACCTCGCCTGGTGCGCCGATGCGGGCGCGATCGCGCCGACCTTGCAGGCCGCGCTGGACGCCTGGGGCGATATCGAGCCGCAGCTGCGCGGCCTGGCCGAGAGCTTGGAGCACGGCTCCATTCCCCGCGAACGGTTCCATGAGCACGAGGCGGCCAGCCCCTTGCCGCGAGCCTACCAGTGGGCCGACGGTTCGGCCTATGTGAACCATGTCGCCCTGGTGCGGAAGGCCCGCGCCGCTGACATGCCGGGCAGCTTCTGGACCGATCCCCTGATGTACCAGGGCGGCTCGGACGGGTTCCTCGGCCCGCGCGATCCGATCCCGCTCGCCGACGAGGCATGGGGCTGCGACATGGAGGGCGAGATCGCCGTCGTCACCGGCGACGTGCCGCTGGGCGCCAGCCGCGAGCAGGCGCTGGCGGCGATCCGGCTGGTGATGCTCTGCAACGACGTCTCGCTGCGCAACCTCATCCCGGGCGAGATCGGCAAGGGTTTCGGCTTCTTCCAGTCCAAGCCGGCCTCGGCCTTCTCGCCGGTGGCGGTGACGCCCGACGCCCTGGGCGAGGCCTGGAAGGACGGCAAGCTGCACGGCGCGCTGGAGGTTGAGCTGAACGGCGCGCCGCTGGGCTGCGCCGACGCCGGGGTCGACATGACCTTCGACTTCGGGACCCTGATCGCGCACGCGGCCAGGACCCGGGCGCTGGGCGCGGGCACGATCATCGGCTCGGGCACGGTGTCGAATCGCGGTCCCGACGGCGGTCCAGGAAAAACCATCGCCGAAGGCGGCGTCGGCTATTCCTGCCTTGCTGAGTTGCGGACGGTGGAAACAATCGCCCAAGGCGGCCCCAAGACGCCGTTCATGAAGGCGGGCGACGTGGTGCGCATTGAGATGCGCGACGGGCGGCGGCATTCCATCTTCGGAGCGATCGAGCAGCGCGTGGCGGCCTCATGACCGGACCATCCCACATCGTCGAGGGCGACCAGGCGGCCGCGTCGCTGCAACTGGACGCCTATCTGCCCTATCGATTGTCGGTGGCCTCCAACGCGGTCAGCGGCCTGATCGCGCGGGCCTATGAGGATAGGTTCGCGCTCAGCGTGCCGCAGTGGCGGCTGATCTGCGTGTTGGCCGAGGACGGCGGCAAGACCCAGCGCGAGATCGTCGACCGCACGGTGATGGACAAGGTGACGGTCAGTCGGGCGGCCCGCGGCCTCAGCGCCCGGCGGCTGATCGGCCGGTCGGAGAACCGCGCCGACGGACGCTCGCACGTCCTGAGCCTGACCGAGGAGGGGCGGCGGCTGCATGCGGAAATCGCGCCGCTGGCGCTGGCCTACGAGGCGGCCTTGATCTGCGGCCTGGCGCCGGCCGAGGTCGCCCAGCTCAAGCGGCTGCTGGCGCGCCTGCAGCACGCGGCCGGAACTCTGGCCGGCGGCGCGGCGCCGCTCGCCGATCCGGGGCTGACCGGGCTCTAGCTCAGTGCGCGGTGGCGGCCTTCAGGCCCCACCGGTGCGAACCTTCACCGAAGCGCAGATGGAAGCCGTAGAGCGCGCGCCGGGCCTCGTCGCGCCAGATCTCCTCGAAGGAGACGATCACGGCGCTTTCGAAGTCTTCCGGGATGTTCTTCACGTCCACCCCGACCTCGCGCGCCACATTGGCGATCACGTCGCGCCGGTGGGCTTCGCCACCGAAGTACAGGAGCGTCTCGCGGATGCGCTCGACAAGATGTTCGCTCGTCGGACGCTTGGCGGCCTTGCGCCGCGGTTGCTTGAGAGTTTGGTCCATTCTAGTCCCCACCCAATGATGGAAAGCTAGAACCGCCGGTTTATCGGAGGGTTAATCGCCGTGCTTAATATCGCCTTCAGGTTGAGGGGGCGTCAGCCCCCTCCGAGCGCCACGGCCGTGTGATAGACGATGAACGAGGCGAGGTAGGCCAGCGTCACCATGTAGCCGAACATCACCGTCGGCCAGACCCAGCTGTTTGTCTCACGCTTCACCACCCCCAGGGTCGGGGCGCACTGCGGCGCGAAGATGTACCAAGTCAGGAACGACAGGCCGGTGGCCAGCGACCAGTGGTCGGCCAAGGTCGAGGCCAGGGTCCCGACGTTGTTCTCGGCGTCGCCCACCGCATAGACCGTGCCCAGGGTGGCGACCGCCACCTCGCGCGCGGCCATGCCGGGGATCAGGGCGATCGACATCTGCCAATTGAAGCCGATGGGGGCCAGGACCGGCTGGATGAAGTGGCCGATCATGCCGGCGAAGCTGTAGTCGATGGCCGGGCCGGTGGCGCCCTCCGGCGGATAGGGGAAGGTCGACAGCACCCAGATGATGATCATCATCGGCAGGATGATGCGGCCGGCGCGATTGATGAACATCTTCGCGCGCAGCCAAAGATTGCGCAGCACGCTCTTGGGCTCGGGCAGCTTGTAGGTCGGCAGCTCCATCAGGAACGGCTCGACGGTGCTGCGCCAGAAGATCCGCCGGGTGACGAACGAGACGAGCAGGGCGCTGAGGATGCCCGTGGCGTAGAGCCCGAACATCACCAGGCCCTGCAGGCTGAACAGGCCCCAGACCTGGGTGTTGGGAATGAACGCCCCGATGATCAGGGTGTAGACCGGAATCCGCGCCGAACAGGTCATCAGCGGCGCGACCAGGATGGTGGTGATGCGGTCCGCCTTGGAGTCGATCACCCGCGTCGACATGATCCCCGGGATCGCGCAGGCGAACGACGACAGCAACGGGATGAAGGCCCGGCCATGCAGGCCCGCTCCGCCCATGATCTTGTCCATCAGGAACGCGGCCCGGGCCATGTAGCCAAGGTCTTCGAGCATGATGATGAAGAAAAACAGGATCAGGATCTGCGGCAGGAACACCAGCACGCTGCCGACGCCGGCGATCAGGCCGTCCGAGACCAGGCTGTGCAGCAGTTCGTTGGGAATATACTGGCCGACTGCGACGCCCAGCCAGCCGAAGGCGGCCTCGATGGCGTCCATGGCCGGGGTGGCCCAGGTGAACACCGCCTGGAACATCAGGAACAGCAGGCCGAGCAGGATGGCCAGGCCGGCGACAGGGTGCAGGAGCACCGCGTCGATGCGGCCGGTCCAGGTGTCGGGATGCTCGGGCGGGCGCACATAGGTGCGCACCAGGCGCTGGGCCTCGGCGTGGGCCTGGCGGATCTCGGCGGCGTTCGGCTCGCGCCAGACATTGTCGGCGGCCAGATGGCCGGCCTCGACCAGGGCGTCGACCTGGGCGAGCAGGTCGGAAATGCCGCGCTTGCGGGTGGCCACGGTGGTGACGATCGGGGCGCCGATCTCGCGCGAGAGGCCCTCGATGTCGATCCGCAGGCCCTGGCGCTGGGCGATGTCGTACATGTTGAGCGCCAGCACCATCGGCCGCCCGACCTGCTTCAGCTCCATGGCCAGACGCAGCACCAGGCGCAGATTGGTGGCGTCCGCGACGCAGACGACGATCTCGGGCGGCATCTCGCCGGCCAGGCGGCCGAGCACTGCGTCGCGGGTCACCGCCTCGTCCGGGCTGCGGGCGCGCAGCGAATAGGTGCCCGGCAGGTCCAGCACCATCAGCTGGCGGCCGGCCGGCGAGGTGACGACGCCTTCCTTCCGCTCGACGGTGACGCCGGCGTAGTTGGCGACCTTCTGGTGCGAGCCGGTCAGGGCGTTGAAGAGGGCAGTCTTGCCGGAGTTCGGATTGCCGACCAGGGCGACGCGGGCCGGGGACAGGGTCTGGTTCATGCGGGGCGCTTGCCCAGCAGCACATAGACATCCTCGGCGTCGCGGCGGCGCAGGGCCACGCGCATGTCGTCCAGCCGCACGGCGATCGGATCGCGGCCGATGGCGCCCTCGTGGATCACCTCGATGTGCGCGCCCTCGACAAAGCCGAACTCCAGCAGCCGGCGCTGCAGTTCCTCGACGCCGACGCCGTGCGCGGTCGAACTATGCTCGGCGCGGACTTCGAAGATGACCCCGGCGTCCCCGACGGACGCTTCGCTCAGGCGCACGACGGCGCCCTCCGTGGCGGCTCCAACGGCCGCCGGCCGGGTCGAGATATTGTTCATCCAGAAATCCCTACGCGCACTCTTGAGAATGATTATCATTTGGCCGCGGCCCCGTCGAGAGCTTTGCTCGGCAGCCGCCGCGGCCCTGCCTGTGTCGCCCATTCCGCGTGGTCGCATGTCGTTGACGAGACGCGGCGCGCTCGCCACATAAGCCCTGTCCGGCACGATCGATCGACGCTTGCTCCGCCTGATCAACGGAGCCGTCGGCGACACTCTGCAGGACCGCCCAGAACGTGCGGCAGCGGCCTCGGAAACCGCCTTGTCCCCCTCCTCGGGATGCCGCCGTTCTGGTTTTCTATCTGGACCCTGAGGGATGCGCGGTCGCCTCTGGCGTTCCCCGAGCAGGCTTGTTAAACGGTCGCCCTCACGCGCGCGGGCGTGGTGAAACTGGTAGACGCGCTGGACTCAAAATCCAGTTCCGCAAGGAGTGTCGGTTCGAGCCCGACCGCCCGCACCAAACCTCCCTATTTCTGAGATCGCTCGCCGTGGCGTCGCTTGTGCCGCGAAGTCGCTCAGCTCGTCCTTGCTGGGACGGGGGCGACTTCGCCCTTGGCTTGTCGCGTAGCGGCGGACTCGTGGTGCTCGTCGGATCGTGTTCCCGGTCATCGGGTTAGGCGTTCATGGCGCAGCCGTGGGGCTAGGGCGTCTAGTGAGCTGGTCGCGTTCAGCGCTGGCGGCCGCCACGCTCAATTGACCCGGATCAAGGCCTGGGCGCGGGTCTCGGCCCATGGTCACCGAGGAGGCGGCTTTGTTCGGCCAATGGAACACGCCGCATGTCGAGAAGAGGCTATGCTGTGGCGTACGATGATCTGTTGGTCTGCTTTAGCAGCTACCCCGAAGCCACCCCGCCAGGCGTGATCAGTGAGGCCGCGCGGGTGACGGCCGCGCTCGGCGCCTCCGTCTGCGCGGTGGCGGGCCACGTCAAGATACCCCTTAAGAGCAATCAGCTGGCCGAGATGCTCCTGCACCTCTCCGATCTGGCGCGAGACGAAGAGGCCAAGAGCCTGCACAATGCGCAATCGGTGATGCAAGGCTTCCAGAGCGCCGCGGAGAGTCATGGTCTGTCGGCGACAACCACGATCATCCACGCTGAGCTTCACACACTCGTCGATCGTCTTACCCAAATGGCGCGCACGCGCAGCCTGACCATTCTCCCCGTCGAGGCGTTCGCATCGGTCCCGGGCGGGCTCGCTGAAGCGCTTATCTTCGGCTCCGGCCGCCCGGTGGTGGTGTTCGCACACGGCCAACGCATGCCAGCCCATCCACGCTTTGAGCGGATCCTCGTCGCTTGGGATGGGGGGCGGGCCGCTGCGCGCGCAGTGGCGGACGCCATGCCGTTGCTGCGTCGCGCGGAGGAAGTGTCCATCCTCGCCGTGATCGGCGATAAGCCCTCCGTGCCGAAGGGCGCGCTTGGCGAACTGGTCCGTCATCTTGCGGCCTGCGGAGTTGCTGCGGTTGCGCAAGAGGTCATGAAGACCGATCCCGACATCGGCCGCGTGATCAACGACCATGCCGTCGCGACCGGTGCTGACCTTCTGGTTATGGGTGCTTTCGGGCACTCCAGGGTTCGGGAATTCGTGCTTGGGGGCGCTACCCAGAGCCTGCTCACCGAAGCGAGCATTCCAGTCTTCATGTCCCACTGATCGGCGGGCCGGGGTTGACGTCCAGGTGGGTCCAGGCCTCGTTCAGGAGGGGCAGCAGGCTCCTGTGAATCCGCGCTAGCGCGACTTCTGCGCTGCAATACTCATAGGCGTCGATCTCTGGGGCCGAGCGCAGTGTTCCCCGGCGATCCATGAACTCGAAGGTGTTGCTGCTGGCCTTGCTCAAGTCGAGATCCGCCTCGGCCATCCAGCAGAATGTCAGACCGCCTCGCGAGCGCTTGACTGGTGAGAGCGGAAGAAAGGGGCCATCGATCTCTAGGCCAGTTTCCTCCCTGAACTCACGCCTGGCGGCCGCCAACGGCTCTTCGTCTGGACCGATATGGCCCTTGGGAAACGACCAGGCGCGGAGGTCCTTCCCGCGCCAGTACGGCCCCCCCGGATGCACCAAGAGGACTTGAGGACCGCCAAGGCGTCGACGGTAGACGAGCAGGCCGGCGCTGCCGGCGCTGTCGGCGTTGGCGTCGCTGGCCCTTTCTGTCGCACTCACGCTGCGGGTCGCCGAAGCGCCTCCTCCATGATCTCTACATCGCTCACAAGGTGGTGCACGTCCTTGGGATGGTAAAGTTCGTGCCGGCGTCTCCTCCGGCGACGCCAATGCGGAACGCTGCCAAATCCGGTCCGCCCGTCGCCATGGCCCACGCCATCGCGCCGAGGAAGCTGTCGCGGCGGCGGCGCGGCGATGCTCTATGAGCCCGCGGCACGTGGCAAGCAGGGCGTAGTCGCTGTCGAGCGCCTCGCATGCCGCGATTGCTTGAGGCGGAGCCGACCTTTGATCGCGATCAAGGGTCGGCGCGCTGGAAGCGCTCAGATTGGTGAAACGCCGGACGGAGCTGCGTCATGAGCATTCGCGATATCCTCGTCCAAGTCGACGAGCGTGAGACGTCGGCGCCGCGATGCGAGCTGGCGGCGGCGCTGGCCCGAGCGTGGGACGCGACACTGACGGGCGTCTATTTGACCACCCCCTATCCAAGCGACGTCTTCGCTGCTGAAAGGTTGGCCTACCTTCCCCGGGCGGCTGCGGACGCGCTAAAGACGCAGCACGACGTGGTCGCCAAGCGCGCCGCCGAGGCGGCTCAACAGGTCCTTCGGCGTGCGGCGGACGCCGCCTCGACCTCTTTCGAGTGGCGTCAGATCGACGGCGGCGGCGATACCGAACTCATCCGTTTGGCGCGCCGCACCGATCTTGTCGTCTTCCCGCCATGCGCGATGACCAGCTTAGGAGGGCGCGTGATCGAGGTCGCCACGCTGGGTTTGGCCTGTGGCGGCCCTGTGCTCATCGCGCCTGAGGCGTGCGCCTGGACTGAGCCGCCCAAACGGATTCTGGTCGCCTGGAAGAACACTCGGGAGGCCGCTCGAGCGTTACACGACGCCTGGCCTTTCCTCAAGACGGCGGAGGAGGTGACGGTGGTGATGGTGCGCCCGACAGGCGAGGAGAGCGCCGCAGCCGCCCTATCCGAGCATTTGAAGCGTCATGGCTGCAACGCGCGGATCATGGTCGAACGTGACGAAGGCCCGTCCGCCGCTGGAATACTACGTCGCCAAGTGGAGGCGCTCGGAGCCGATCTCGTTGTCATGGGGCTCTACGGCCGTCCGCGGGTGAGCGAGTGGGTGCTGGGGGGCGTGAGCCGCGAGTTCCTCGACGACCCGCCTGCGCCATTGCTGGTGTCGCACTGAGATGCGCCAGATGGCGGACTTGCTGATGGTGGCGGGCAATGGCCCGGCCGACGCTTACCACGCAAGATCCCTGGCATTGGCGCGACGCCTCAAGGCGCGGCTCACTGGTGCGTTCGTGCGCCCTGTCTTGCCTCCACCCAGTGGCGTCGAAGGCAGGTGGATGTCGGACGACCTTCTTCGCCAATTGATCACGGCGCAGCGCTCGGCCGCGGAAGACGCCGAGGCGCGAGCGCGCGCCGACCTCATGGAAGCGGCCGGCCAGGCCGGGGTCGAAGCCGACTGGGTCGCGGTTGACGCCTTTGGAGGATTGGTTGAGCGCGCGCGGCTGAGCGATCTGGTGATCGCGCCGGTCGGTGGACTTGCAGGCGGCGGTGACGTGGACTTCGACGTCGGTCGACTGGGGCTGGCCTGCGGCCGGCCGCTAGTGGTGGTATCGCAGAGCGAGCCGGCGAGACCCATCGCCCGTCGCGTCATGATCTGCTGGAATGGGACGCGGGAGAGCGCCAGGGCCTGGCGCGACGCTTGGCCCATCATCCTGGTGGCGGACGAGGTCGCCCTGGCGGTCGTATGTCCCAAGGTCGACTTCGACGACCTGGCGGATCTGAGGTTTCGGCTCTCGCGGTGGGAGCGGCGCGTCGACACCCTCGTCGAAGCCGCAGACGAGGGGCTTGCGGCCGAAGTTCTTCGCCGCCATGCGAGCGATTGGGGATGCGATCTGCTGGTTATGGGACTCTACGGACGATCGCGCCTGTCGGAACAGCTCTTTGGCGGGGTGAGCCGCGAGTTCATCGCCGATCCTCCGTGTCCGCTTCTGGTGTCACACTAGATCGTCAGCCCCTGAGCGTCGGTCCGCCGGTCAGCTCGCGGATGGTCGCGAACAAGGCGTCTGTCAGCAGCGGCTTCTCGACGATCGGTATGGCCAGGTTCGTCGCCCGAATCCTCAGATGCGTCGGCAGGTTGGTGGTGATCAAGACGGACGGCGTCGCGACACCCGATGCGCGCAGCCGCATGATGAGCTCCAAGCCGGTCGTGTCGGCCAGCTTCTGGTCGATCACAAGGCAGGCTGCATGCGCGCCGTGGGCCGCATCGAGCAGCGCCCTTCCGGTCGCGAAGGCGCCGACCTGGTAGCCCTCCAATTCCAGGGCGAACCTCAGGGCGTTGAGGACTTCGCAGTCGTCGTCGGCGATCAGCACAAGGCGAGAGTCGGGCGGGGTGATCATCTCTATCCCCCGAACAGCGGGAACAAGACCACCTTGGAGGATTCGGCGGGCGTCGACTTGATATGGCGCAAGTCCCTCAGAGGCCGGCGGACAGTGCGATCCGCATCAGTTCTGAGAAGTTTCGGGCGCCTGTCTTGGCCATCAGATTAGCCCTATAGATCTCGACGGTTCGGGGACTGATCTCCAGTTCATGGGCGATCACCTTGTTCACCTTGCCGGCGACGACGCCAGCCAGCACGTCCCGTTCACGGGGGGACAGCGCCTCCAAACGGCGTTCCGCGTCGGGTCTGGCGTCGTGAGGATCATGGCCGCGACGAAGGGCCTCCTGCACCGCAGAAATCAGGGTCTCGTTCGCGAAGGGCTTTTCGATGAAGTCGATGACGCCAGCCTTCATCGCCTCGACGGCCAGGCCGATATCTCCATGACCGGTCATAACGATCACAGGCGAAACGACGCCCTCTGACTTGAGTTTGCGAACAAGCTCAAGGCCGGTCATGTCGGGCATACGCACGTCGGTGATGATGCAGTCTGCTCGGCGTCCTACAGCCGAGTTGAGGAAGGCGTTGGCCGATTCGTGCTGCCGAGATTCAAAGCCCTGGACGTCCAGGAGAAATGCAACGGAGTGACGCATCGCTTCATCGTCGTCGATGATGTCGATGACCGGCTTAGCGCTCATCGGACGTCTCCAATTCCGCCAGGGGCAAAGTAAAGCAGAAGGTGGCGCCACCGTCCCCGTTGCTATCGGCCCAGATCCTACCCCCGTGAGCCTCGACGATCGTTCGGCAAATCGACAAGCCGACACCCATGCCTTTGAGCTTGGTGCTGACAAACGGCTGGAAGAGCCGCGCCAGCACCTCTGGATCCACGCCGTTCCCGGTGTCCGCGACCGAAATGCGGGCCGAATGCCGATCATCAGGGTCCGTTGTCACGGAGATGGTCAAGCGGCGAAGGGGGCGGCCGTCCATGGCGTCGATCGCGTTGCGGATCAGGTTCAGGGCCACCTGCTGGACCTGGACCTTGTCGACGACGACTTGGCCGACATTTCGTTCGAAGCGCAGGTCGACCCGCACGCCCTGTTCACGTGAGCCGACGAGGGCGAGGGCGCTGGCCTCTTCCATCAGCCGCACCGGATCCTCGAGCGTATGCTGGGTCTCTCCACGCGCCACGAACTCACGCAGCCGCTTGATGATGTCGCCCGCGCGCAGGGCTTGTTCGTAGGCGCGTTCGAGCGGCTCCTTGAGGCGTTCCGGATCGAGGCCAGGAGAGGAGAGAAGGGTGGCTGACCCCTTCATGTAATTCGCAATGGCCGACAGCGGCTGGTTGAGTTCATGGGCCAGCGAGGAGGCCATTTCCCCCATCGCTGATAGGCGTGAGACATGGACCAGCTCCGATTGCAGTTCCTGCAGGCGGCGCTCCTGAGCCCGGGGCTCGGTCAGGTCCCGGACAAAGCCCGTGAAGAACCGGCTCGCTCCCACCCGCGCTTCGCCCACGGCCAGTTCCATCGGAAAGGTGGAGCCGTCCCGGCGCTCGCCGACGACGATCCGGCCGGTGCCGATAATGCGCCGCTCGCCCGTCGATTTGTAGCGGTCAAGATATCCGTCGTGTTCTTCGCGAAACGGCGCCGGCATCAGCATATTGACGTTGCGCCCGATCGCATCGGACGGCTCCCAGCCGAACAACCGCACCGCCGCGGCGCTGAACGATCGGACAATTCCATCTTCGTCGATGACGATCATGGCCTCCGGCACAGTGTCGAGGATCGATTGAAGGTGCACTTCCCTGGCGCGCGCCGCCTGGCTCTGACGGCGTGTATGGTCGCCGACCGTACCGAGTATGGGCCCGAGCAGGGCGAAGAAGCCTAGGTCGAGAAGGTTGGCGGTGCTCCACGTCGCCTGACGCAGGAAGGCCCAACTGATGGCGATGCTCAGGGTGGTGGCCAGGTAGGCGGGCATACTGCCGCCGATCAAAGCGGCTGCCAGGACAGCCGGCGTGTAGATGATGACCAAGGAGCGATCTGCGAAGTGGGGACTGAGCAGCCACTGCACGACGCCACCAACCGCTGCTCCAGCCACGGCGACCGCAAACCCGACCAAGGCCGTCCGGTCGACGGACCTGTCGCGCCGTAGGGACACTGAACGCCCAACCGGCATAGCAGAGCTCCTGGATCTCCCCAGTCGACAGGGTCAATGCAAGGCATTGATCAAGGAGCGCGCCGACTGCGGTGAGATCGCGCGAATATGGCGCCAAAATATGAGCGTGAAAATGCGAGACCAGAGGGCATTCTGGCCATTCCTATGCGCTGGCGGCGATCGGGCGTTTCTTTGCGTTCGTCCCTGTAGGGCGTTTCCAGGCGGCCGCCGACGTGGGCGGGGGCCCCCAGTTCCGCTCAATGGCTTAGCAAGACGAAGTGGCGATCCTGCTCGAGCAAGCTACGGGTAACGCCACCGAAGGCCCACTCACCGAGCCGCGTATGCCCGTAGCCGCCCGCCACCACGAGGTCGGCCCCGAGCTGAACTGCTCGCGCGAGAATCGCTTCTCCGGTCTTGCCCGAAGGACTTAGGACTTCCGTCCGCGCCGTCACCTGATGGCGGGCCAATGCAGCAGCAATGTCCTCAATCCTGGCCATAGCTGGCCCGGGATCGGCCTCAGACGAACACTCCAGGATCAGGACATCGCAGCTCCGCTGCAAAAGCGGTAGCGCATCTGCGACCGCACGACGTGCCTCGCGGGTATCCTTCCAGGCGACGAGGACGGGTGCGTCACTGAGGTAGCTGCCGCTGGACGGGCAGACCAAGGCCGGACGTCCGGCCTTGATGACCAGAGGGCCGACATCGACTTCGGTGTAGCGATCGGGATGGCTAGAACTCGGACGTCGGACGACGATGAGGTCCCCGCCGCGCGCGGCTGCGGTCAGGGCGACGGTCGGCTCCGCCCAACCTGTTCGCCAAGTCTTCTGCCGATCGCCCGTCGCCGCATCGAACACCTGGCGGGCGGCCTCCATCGCCATGTCGTGCTGCTCGCGCAGGATGGCGAGCCATTGATTATCGACCGCGGCATAGGCTCCGCCTGATCGCCGGACGAAAGGGGGCACGGCTGCCGCTCCAAGGCCGATTACGGTCGCTTGGAACTCGTCGGCCAGACCGGCTGCGCATTGGACGTGTGCGGCAAGGTCTGCTTGCGGCGGCACGTGACATAGAAGGCTCTTGAACGGCATGGGACCTTGCTCTTCAGCTAGGCGGCCACCAGACGCGAAAGCCCCGCTGGCCGAACCACCTGGAAGTTCCTGTAGCCGGCGAACCTGACGAGTCCGTCGGATTGAAGCTGGGTGAGGGTTCGCGAGACCGTTTCGATCGTCAGGCCAAGATAGTCGGCGATATCCTGCCGGCTCATCGCCAACGGCGTAATGTCAGACTTCGCCCGCTTGGCGGCGCTCATCAGGAAGCTCGCGACCCTTTCGCAGGCCCCCCTGCGGCCTAGAATAAAGAGATGCTCTTGGGTGCGAGCGAGCTCATGCGCCGTGGCCGTCCAGATCAAATCCTCCAGCCTCTCACGCTGCTCGCCGCAGTGCCGGACGGCCGAACGTTTGGCCGCCAAGATGGTGCAATCGCCGAGGGCGTCGGCTGAAAAGCTGTGCCTGTCCCCGGGTTCCATTCCGAACAGCTCGCCGGGATAGTAGAAGTCGCCGATCTGCCGTCGGCCGTCGCTGAGCAGGCGGCTGGTTCGGACGGCGCCTTCCAACACCTGATAGATTAGGTCGGCGTCTTCTTCCTGGGCGTATATCTCTTCCTCGGCGGCGAAGTGCATGCGCACGCCGATGGGGCCAAATTCGTCGATGGATCGCGCGGAGGGAAGTTCATTGAACACCTGGCCGGGCATCGTCGGTCTCCCTGTCGATACCCAAATCGGTACGACCGGTGAGCGAACGGCGATATTCGTGGCCGGTGCTTAAGGACCTTCGCTTAAGTAGATCTACGGAGGCTGGGCGGGGCTGCCCTGATCGGCGGCCCGATTGATCGAGGTCAAGACGGTGACATCCGCATCGTGGCGTTCTGATTGCTGGCGATAGGAGAGCAGCCCGATGACAAGATCCAAGTCTCAACGGCTCGCGCACGTTGCAGAAGATATTCTGCAGGACGCGGGGCAGGACCTGCGAGCCGCTGCAGGCCGTTTCGTGGAAGAAGTCGGTGAGGCGGCCTCTGCTGGCGCGATCGGCCTTGCTCATGTCGCCGAGGAGTTCGTCGAGGACGCAGCCGCGTGCTCCCGCGACCTTACAACCATGGCCCGAAGAGAAGCCGCACGGCGGCCTGGGGTCGTCGCTGTGCTGGCGGGCGCCGCCATCGCGCTTGTGAGCCTGGGCCTACTGCGCTGGATCCGTCGCGCTTAGGCCAACCAGAGTGAAGCGCCATGCACAAGGATATGCCAGGGTCTCAGGCGATCAAGCTGACGTTCCACGGAGCAGCCGGATGCGTGACCGGCTTCTGCGCCCTCATTGAAACAGGCGCGGCCAGATTGCTCGTCGACTGCGGGATGTTTCAGGGCTCCAAGACTCTGAAGGCCCTCAACTACGACGCGTTTCCATTCGACGCCGCGACGATCGACGCGGTTCTGCTGACTCACGCGCATATCGATCACTCGGGGCTGCTTCCCAAGCTGATGAAGGCCGGCTTCGCGGGGCCGATCTATGCGACGGCCGGGACCCGCGATCTCTGCGCCGTGATGTTGCCGGACGCCGGGGGCATCCAGGAGAGTGAGGTGCGGCACCTCAATCGCCGCAACCAGCGACGCGGCCGACCGGCGGTCGAGCCGATCTATACCGAGCGCGACGCGGTCAAGACGCTCGAACTCTTCGAGCGAGTAAAGCTGGGCGAGGAGACCCCGATCCGGCCCGGGGTCAGCGCGACCTACTGGGAGGCGGGGCATATATTGGGTTCAGCTTCCATCGAACTGAAGGTCGAAACCGCTGACGGGCCGGTATCGCTGCTGTTCTCCGGCGACCTTGGGCCGGGGGGGCGCGACTATTCTCCAGATCCGGAAGGCCCCAGCGGGGTGGACCATCTGATCGTGGAATCCACCTACGGTGACCGCCGCCGGCCAATGATCGATCCTGCCGAGCGGCGTCGCGTCCTGGCCCAAGAACTTGCGGCGGCGCACGCCGCTGGCGGCCCTCTGTTGATCCCTGCGTTCGCTGTCGAGCGATCGCAGGAACTCCTCGCCGATATCCTGACGATCATGAAGGAAGGCCGGGCGCCCGAGGCTGACATCTTCCTGGACTCGCCTTTGGCGATCGAAGCGACCGAGGTGTTTCGCCATCGCGGCTGGAACCGCTCAACCGGGGTCAATCCGTTCGAAGGCCTTTATGCGCGCGACAGGCTCAAGTTTCTTCGCGCGCCTGATGAAAGCGACGGCCTCGATCGGCTGGCAGGCTGGCATATCATTCTCGCCGCGAGCGGCATGTGCGACGCTGGCCGGGTGCGCAAGCATCTCAAGCGTCTCTTGTGGCGTAAACAGGCGACGGTGCTGCTGGCCGGATACCAGGCTGTCGGCACTCTTGGGAGATTTCTGCAGGAGGGTGCTGCGCGGGTGCGCATCGAGGGCGAGGATGTTCGAGTCCAGGCCCGTATCCGGTCGCTCGACATCTATTCGGCGCATGCCGACGCCGATGGTTTGGTTGGTTGGGTGAAGGCCCGCGGCCCTGTCAAGGGTACGACCTTTCTGGCTCACGGCGAGCCCGACGCCCTGCATGGCCTGAGGTCGCGTTTGACTGCGGAGGGGCTTGTTCCGCAATCCCTTGTCATCCCCGATCTGGACGAAAGCTTCGTCTTGAGGGGAGGGGCTGTGAGCAGCGAGGCCGGGCAGCAACCCCGCTTGCCGGCGACGGCTGTCGCCGCGCTGGATTGGCACAATGAACGTGCGGCGCTCCTCTTGGAATTCGACGCCCTGCTCGACGGGGCGCGTTCCGACGCCGCAAGGGCCGCGCTGATCGATCACATGCGTGCGGCGCTCGGTGAAATCCAGGACAGGCGTAGGCGTGGCGCTTCTCTCCCTGCCACGTGACGGGGAGAGCTGTGTCGCAGGTCCACAAGCTGCTGTTCCTGATCGCCTCCAGGGGGCGACGGAGACTTGTGCTGCCGGCGTCAGATGGCCGGTATGCAACGTGTGGGCCTGCGGGCCCCGAGATCGCGGTCCAGCAGCTGGTGCAAGAGGCCCGGCGCATCGTGGCCGAACACCATCTGGAAGGGCTTGTCATCGTCGCGCCTGGAGATGAACTCGACACGCTGCGGGACGAGCTTGAAGCGCATTTGGTTCTCGTCGGCGCCCTTGCCGAGGATCTCTATGACATGTCGGACGATGAGCTGGGACACGTCCTCGACAAGGCGATTCACGCCCCCTGGCCCGAGAGATGAGCTCAGAGGCTAGGCCAGACCAGTGACTTGACCGAAGTCAAAACCCGTCGGGCCGCGCCATCTATCGTGACCCTCGGAGGTGATCGAACCCTTCGGCTGACTGACGAGATGGCGATGATGGACCAACCAACTTCGTGCGACGATTGCCGGCTGTGGCGAGAAGCTGATCACCGTATCGCCAATCACCTGGCCATGCTGGCCGCCTTCGTGCGCCTCAAGGAACTGGAGATCGACCGCGAAAGGGTCACGCCCGAAGCAGTGCACCTGCTGTTGGAGGCCATCAGGACCCAGACCGACGCGGTCGCCAGCCTACACCGAATGCTGAGCGATCAGGGCGCCGAGGCCACCGCAGACCTTGCCCGCCACTTGCAGGCGACCTGTACGCCGCTCGGCGCCCTGCTGGCCGGCCGCGTAGAGATCGGGGTCGAGTGCCCACCCAACTGTCGTGTGACCCCCGACAAGGTGCTTCCCATCACCCAGATCGTGTCGGAGGCCGTCACCAACGCCGTGAAGTATGCCTATCGAGACGGTCGTGCAGGAAAGATCCACGTGCGCGGCCGCCAGGACGGGGCGTCGATGGTCGTCGAGATCGCCGATGAGGGGCCGGGTTTGAAGAACGGGCTGGACCCGCGTTCCGGCGGCGGGCTCGGGCTGAGATTGATGCGCGCACTCAGCAAGCAGCTTGGCGGCGAACTGGAGTTCGTTTCGAAGAGTTCCGGGCTGGTCGTACGGGTGACGTTCCCAGCGGGGCTGAACAGCAACGGTGCGCAGGCGCCGCGTCACGAGTTGAAAGTTGGCGGCGGGAAAGGGGGCCGTCCGTGACGGCCTCCTTTGCCTCGTCCTGCTATCCGACCCTCAGGTGATCGACGACCATCTGAACGCCCGCCGCCGACCAGGCCGCCCGCTCGATGGCCTCGCGTTCGCTCCACGAGTGAACCTTTCCATCAAGCGTCACCCTTCCTTCGACAACTGAAACCCTGCCCAGCCTCCACATCGGCTAATCGCACTAGGGCTGTCGATGACCCTGCGTCTCTGGCTGATCGCTGGGCGGCCCTAGCATCGACGCTGTCGAGGCGGCCGTTTCAGCGACTTTCTTCGAGTTCGAAGGTGATTTTGGCGTTGATCCGGTAGCGGACGATCTGGTCGTCGGCGACCTGCGCCTCAAAGTTCTCGACATAAATCGAGCGGACATTGCGCAGCGTCCGACTGGCCTCCTCGACGGCGGAACGAGCAGCAGCTTCCCAGCTGGTTTCGGATTCTGCGAGGACCTCAATGACTTTCAGCATGGCGATATCTCCAGCCACAGGTTCGTGGCGCTCTCATTCTGAGGCAGGCCCCAGGGAGGGAGTTGATGCAGGTCAAGCGGCGGCCAAGCGTCAGGCCGCGGGACGAGCGTGTCAGCGCGGTGGGAGCCTGGCGGTGGGAACGTCGCCGATCCACTGCTCCAGGCGCTCGACTGGTGTCTTGGTGAGGTCCTTGCCAAGTGTTCCGGCTAGAGAGGCCTTGTCGCGAAGTCGAGCTTCGAGCGGGCCGATCAATCGGGCTGGCGCGGCTATGAAGATGCCGGAAAATCGCTCGCGACGGCAGGTCGCGGCGGCGTGCTCGGCGACCCGATCAAGGAAGCTCTCCTTGGCCGCGCGGAGCGCGTCGCCGCCTTCGATCGCCGAACGTCGAGGGGTTGTGCTTGATTGCGTTCGCGGAAGCGTTCGCGAGCGAACCTTCTCGCGCACCGCATCGAGATCCTTGAGCGCTCTCAACTCGTCGAAGGCCTCAAAGTGACCGGTGGCTTGCGACTTCCTGACGAAGCGTGCGCGGCCGCCGTCGGTCAGGACGAACAAAAGCTGCGATGGAGTTCTCATGTGTAATTCTCCTGCCGCCGGGCGGCTGGATCATGGCAGCAGGACCGGGCGGAGCCCTTTCGGAAGCATCCGAGCCAATTTGCTGACCTCGCCCGGGTCCAACTGTTGTCGTAGGACTGCGAAGACGGCCTGCGCCACATCCTGTCCGGCGCGTGGGAAGCCTTTAGGAAGCCGCGTTTCGACCTGATCGGCGAAGTCCGCGAGGTCGTGGATGTCGAGCGCGAGTTCTGGCTTCCATCCCTCTAGGAAGAAGCCGCGCACAAGCATCGGCAACTGCGCGGACAGCCCCAGCACTGCATCCTGGGGGAGCCGGTCGCGCAGGACGTGCAGCACCGTGCGCAGAGCTTGATAGGCGTCCTGCTTTCCGCAAGGAGGCAAACGCGCCTCTATCTGGTTCAGCCAGGCATTGGTTTCCTGCACGGTGGTGTCGAACACGGCAAGTCCGGTGGTCATCGACGTATCTCCCCGCTCAACCCAGAGGAACAGCCTATGTGGTCGGCCGGATCTCGATCGTCCGCGGCTTGGCCTGATCGCTCCGCGGCGCCTTGAGCGTCAGCACGCCGTCGCGCATGGACGCCTCGATCTTGTCCGCCGAGACGCTGCTAGGGAGTGCGATGCTGCGGGTAAAGGCGCCATAGCTGCGCTCGCTAACGCGATAGTCGGCCTGGTTGGTTTCCCTCTCAGTCTTCTTCTCGCCGCTGATCGTAAGGATGTGGTCCTCGACCGCGATTTTCACATCTTTCCTGTCGATCCCCGGAAGCTCGACGGTGATCTCCAGCCCCCATCGGTGTCCCGGACATCCATTCGCGGACCGTCTCCCCAACCCTCGCCGAGCCTCTCGAAAAGGCGATCAAACTCACGCTGGATGGGCGCAAGGACGCTGATTGCGGAACGGTGCGTGGCGGGCGGGGTCTTGGCTGGCGTTTGAGCGGTCATCTGCGTCTCCCTTGGCTTTGGCCAACTCGTAAAGCCAGCACACCACGGGGCCAGACCCGCGGAGTTGACGCCGATCAATCGTCGACTTGCGCCGGCCTTGCCGAGGGATTGAGCAGGCTCAAACTTGGCTCGCGGCGCCCTGGATAGGGTTCCCGCAAAGGAGCGTGACATGAGCGAAAAACTGACGGATGACGTGCTCGAACTGCTGGAAGGGTGCCGCGACATGACGCTTGCGAGCCTGCTGCCGGACGGCGGGCCGCACGCCGTTGTGGTCAGCTACGCCTCAAGCGGCCTCTCACTTTACTTCGGCTGCGATCCATCATCTCAGAAGGCGGTGAACATTGCGCGAGATCCGCGCGTCGCCATTACGATCACCTCGCCCTACTCGGATTGGTCTCAGATCCGCGGCCTGGCCATTTCCGGCCGTGCGAAGCGCCTCAATGGTGAAGCCGCGGAGAGAGCCGCTGAGTGTTTCATGAAGAAGTTTGACGAGATCGCCCAGTACATCACGACCGGGACCGACATCGCGCTGTTCCAGATCGTGATCCAGCGCGTGAGCCTGCTCGACTACCGACGCGGGTTTGGCCACGTCGCCTACGGTCGGGCTTTGTCTCGTCAGGACGGAAGACTGACCTGGGACAATGCCGCTGCGTCCGCCTAGCGGGCCATGTCCGCCTTGTTATGGGAGTTCAGTCCGTTCCACGCCAAAGCGAAGAGAGCGCCAGCGATAAATCCAAGCAGCGCCGTCACGCCCACCAGGGCGCCGGCGGTGGCCCAGTCAAAGCGCGCGACCCGGAGCGGCAGGTCGATGAAGTGCAGTTTCAAGATGTAGTCTAGAAAACTCTGGCCCATGCCTAGCATGACCAGAAGCGCCCAAAGTGCGTGCCAGCCTCCGACAGCGGCTCCTACCGCCAACCCAGTCTTCGTGACGCTGAGAAAGGGCATGATGAAGCTCCTTCGAGGACCTGCTGCGCGGTAGTTTGGAGCGGGATGTAGCCATTGAGGCTGCTACCCAGGATCGTCAGGTCGTCACAGGTTCCAGGCGCCAGTCCTCAATCACTCGCATCAAACGGCGGGCGCCCGGCGGCTTCGTATAGTCGACGAGGGATATGATCTCCGGCCTGGCTTCCATGATGGCGACAAGCGGCGAGCTTGGATGAGGTGCGAAGGCCGTAGATTTGGATCGCGCCTGCATGGCGCGGTTCAATTGCTTGATCCGTTCGCCGTCCCGAACTTCCATCGCTCTAGCCGCAATCGACAGGCCGCGCGGGGTTTGACTCCCGCCAAGCGCGATGGAAACGCGGGGATCACGGTCGATATTCGCGAACTTTTGACTGTCGCGCGAGACTACGAAGTACAGCGCGTGGTCAAGCCGGAGATAGTTGACCTGCGTTACGTGCGGCCAGCCGTCGCTCCGGACCGTCCCGATCGACATGATCCGGTTTTCGTCCAGTATTTCGAGGCACATGGCGCGAGGGTCGAGGCCGCCGACGGAGTCAGGTGCGATGGACGTGGTCTGTCTTGAGGGCGTCATCGGAGGCCTCGCTGTGGTGGGTTCCATCACTACGACCGTTGAACCACCAACGAGGCGCATTGGTTCTTGGGCCACGCCTCATTGGCAGATCGGCGCTCAGCTCTTGGAGGGCGGAGGCGGGCGGAGCGCCGCCTCGGCCGTCTCAAGCGCCTTCTTGGCCTCGGCGGCGTTCTGCTTCGCCGCCGCGGCATGGCCGGCGAAGCAGATCGGCAGCGCTGCTGCGACGAGGGTCAAGCGAAGCGACATGATTACCTCCTGAGGGATTGAGCCCGCGGAGCATGGCTTGCAGGAGGGCGAGTGCTTTGCGCCGGATCAAATCAAGACGCCGCGACCTCCCGCACGACCGCAACGCCCGCGGCTTGACCTGGGTCAAGTCGGGCCGTCGACGCCGCGCTAGGCTGCACCCAACGGAGGCGCACATGGACTATCGCGATATCCTCATACTGATGGATTCGACCCCCGGGGGATCTTACCGCGCCAAGTTCGGCGCAGATCTCGCTCGCCGCTGGAAGGCGCATCTAACAGGGGTCTTTCTCACCAGCGAATTCCTGCTGCAGTTCGGTGCGGGTGAGTCACTCTATGGTCTGCCCCCGGACGACATCGATTGGCTCTTGAGGGACCACGCCAAAGGCGTGGAGGAGGCCAGCGAGGTCGCAAAGCAGATGTTCCGAGACGGGGTCGGCGAGGGCAACGTCGGGTTCGATTTCATGAAAGTCAGCGGCGACCACCCCGACGCCTTCATCGCATGCGCTCGTAGAGCCGATCTCGTGGTCATGCCTGCCCGAATGCCGGTCTACATGGGGCAGAAGCATGTGTCGGCGGCGGACGTTGCGATGGCTAGCGGTGGGCCAGTCCTGGTGACGCCGACCGACGACTACGCCCCGCCCGTCGGCAAACGCGTGCTTGTCGCCTGGAATGGTTCGCGGGAAGCCGCGCGTGCGCTTCGCGATGGGTGGCCATTCATCCGGGGCGCTGACGAAATTCACGTCCTGATGGTCTCGCCCTCCGGAGCAGACGAGACCGATGGAATGCTGCTGCGCTTGCTCGAGCGTCACGGCGTCAGACCCAATCTCATCGTCGACAGCAGCAAGGACGAACACGCAGCGGATGTCATCGTGCGGCAGATGGCCGAACTCGACATCGACCTCTTGATCGCCGGCCTGTACGGCCATCCCAGGCTGCAGGAATGGGTGTTGGGCGGCGTCAGCCGTCAGCTCTTGCACGACGTGCCCGCGCCGCTTCTTCTTTCCCATTGAAGCGCGGCGGCGCGAGCAGCGAGGGCTCACAAACGCGAAATAGCCGCCTGAAGCTTGCCGCCCACCGCCGCAGCTACGCCGCGCAGATCGGGATTGTCGATGGCGCCCATCGAGGCGATCGGATTGACGGCCGCTACTTCAACGTCCTGACCGTTTGGCAGAAGCTGGACCACGACGTTGCATGGCAACATGGTCCCGACCTTATCCTCCAGCAGCAGGGCCTGGTGCGCCATGGCGGGGTTGCATGCCCCGAGGATGAGATACGGCCGGAAATCGACGCCGAGTTTGGCCTTCAGCGTCGCCTGGACATCGATCTCGCTGATAACGCCGAAACCTTCGGCGGCGAGCGCGCGCCGGGTTGCCGCCACGACGTCCACGAAGTCGCCCGCCACCGACTTGGCGAAATAGTACATGTGTCGCTCCAATGGCTATCGAAGGCGACAGGCTGGCGCCGAAATGCGAGGTCGGCATTGCGCTGGCTCAAGGTTGACGGCCGGTGCGACCGCCGGCTGGCGGCTTGCCGATATCATTTCAAAGTCTTGGCCGCCGTCGCCTAGGTGCGCAATGATCCCCGAGGCTTGCGTGCGATGAGGGCCCGCGCCGGAGAACGTGATGATCGCTGAGAAGGCTGCCGAAATGGGCGCTTCCAACCCTGGGAGCCAGCTCCAACGACTGATGCGGATGGCCGAAGATCAGCCGCCGCTTTTGACGGCCGTGGTCCATCCGGTCGACGTTCTATCCCTGACGGGCGCGATCGAGGCGGCGAAACGCGGGCTGATCGCCCCGATACTCATTGGCCCCAGGGCGAGGGTCGAGGCGGCGGCCCGAGACGCCGACCGGGATATTTCGGCGTTCGAACTGGTGGATGTCGAGCACAGCCATCAGGCCGCAGCGACAGCTTGTGCGATGGCGGCGAAGGGGCAGGCGGCCGCTATCATGAAGGGCGCGCTGCATACGGACGAACTGCTGGAGGCGGTCGTAGCGCCAACCTCGGGCCTGAGAACAGACCGCAGGATGAGCCACGTATTCGTTCTCGACGTGCCGAGCTACCCGCGGCCGTTACTGATCAGCGATGCGGCGCTGAACATCTCGCCGGACCTCGCCACCAAACGTGACATTGTGCAGAACGCCATTGATCTGGCTCACGCGATGGGCGAGCCGCTGCCCAAAGTGGCCATTCTTTCGGCTGTTGAAACCGTCAACCCCAAGATGATCTCGACCCTCGATGCGGCCGCCCTGTGCAAGATGGCCGATCGCGGACAGATCGTCGGGGGGCTGCTGGATGGGCCCCTGGCTTTCGACAATGCTGTATCGCTTGAAGCGGCAAGGGCCAAAGGCATCGTCTCGCCGGTAGCAGGCGAAGCTGACATCCTGATCGTCCCCGACATTGAATCCGGCAACATGCTGGCCAAGCAGCTCTTCTACCTGTCGAGCGCGCAATCGGCAGGGATCGTTCTCGGCGCCCGCGTCCCCATCATGCTTACAAGCCGCTCCGAACCGGAGGCTTCGCGCCTAGCCTCTTGCGCGCTGGCGATCCTCGTCACCCAACACAAACCCGCCAAATATGTGAGATGAGAGAGGGGGCCTCCATCCTGACCCTGAACGTGGGGTCTTCCAGCCTGAAGTTCGCCGTCTATGAAGCCGTGGCGGGGCTGCCCTTGAAAATGGAGGGCCAGATCTCGGGGTTGAATGGAACGCCCCGGATGCGCGCCCGCGCCGCAGGCGCCGCGCGGCTTGACGAGCTCTGGGGGGAACAACTGGGCCTTGAGACCGTGCTCGATCGGCTGTTCGACTGGCTGGCGCTCGACGGATGGACAGCCGACTTGGCGGCGGTCGGGCACCGTATCGTGCATGGCGGACGGGATTTCCACCAGCCTCGCATCTTGAGCGCGGAGGTCCGCGCGAAGTTAGAGGAGCTGTGCTCGCTTGCGCCGCTTCACCAGCCATTCAATCTGCGCGGAGTAGAGATCGCGGAGCGGCGCCTTCCGGGCGTACTGCAGGTTGGAGTGTTCGACACCGCTTTCCATGCGGATCAGCCGGAGGCGGCGCGCCTCTACGCCCTGCCACGAGACCTGATCGATGATGGCGTCGTGGCCTATGGCTTCCATGGTCTGTCCTATGACTACATCGCTGGGGTGTTGCGCGAGCTGGATGCAGAGAAAGCTGGCGGTCGGGCCATTGTATTGCACCTCGGAAGCGGGGGCTCGCTCTGCGCCATGGACCGCGGCCGCAGCGTCGCCACGACGATGGGTTTTTCCGCGCTTGAGGGGCCGCCGATGAGCACGCGCAGCGGATCCTTAGATCCGGGCGTCGTTCTATATCTGCTCCAATCCAGAGGCATGAGCCCGGCGGCCGTGAGCGATCTGCTCTATCGACGGTCGGGCCTCCTGGGCCTGTCAGGGCTGAGCGGGGACATGGTTACGCTGTTGGCCAGCAGCGCGCCGCACGCGAAGCAAGCGCTGGAAGTCTATGTTTACCGCATCGCCCGTGAAATTGGCTCGCTGGCCGCCGCGTTGGGCGGCTTGGACACCCTGGTGTTCACGGCCGGCGTCGGGGAGAACGCCCCAGCGATCCGCGAGCGGGTTGTCGAGCTTTGCGGATGGATTGGCGCGAAGCTCGACACGGCGGCTAACCAGGCTGGAGCGCGCCGGATCGACGCCGGCGGCGAAGTGAAAATCCTTGTCGTTCCGACCGACGAGCAATTGGTGATCGCGCGAGGCGTATACGGCTGCATTCAAGGAGAGCAGGCGCCGGCTGCGCTTGGGGCGGCAGGGTCACCGCTGCGCCCGCCAGGAGCGTGACGGCGGTGACCTCGGCGAGGCTTAGGCCCCACGCGATAGAAGCGCCTTGACTTGGCGCAACGCCGGTGACGGAGGGCGGGGGATGGTGTTCCTTTGGCTGACGGACTTCACATCCCCGCTTGCGTCCGAAATCGGCGTCGTGTCGGCGTTCCGGGTTGAGGCGGGGGAAGCGGCGAGGCTGACATGCGCGCCATGCGATTGCGACAAATCCGCGAGCCTCTCGTAGCCGAGGTTTGCGTCGATCCGACGCCGGGACCAGGTGAGGTACGGCTGCGGGTGCGAGCGTGCGGGGTCTGCCGAACAGACCTCCATATTGTCGATGGGGACCTCTCGCCGATCAAAAGTCCCGTCACGCCAGGTCACGAGATCGTCGGTCTGGTCGAGGCGGTTGGTCCGGGCGTGACGGATGTTCGCCTTGGTGAGCGCCTTGGCGTCTGTTGGCTGGCGGGGACATGCGGCGTCTGCCGGTTTTGCCGCGAGGGACGGGAAAACCTCTGCGATGCCGCCGAGTTCACGGGCTGGAGCCGCGACGGCGGGTACGCCGACTGCGTGATCGCCAGGGCCGACTTTTGCTGTCCGATACCCGCGGAATTCAGCGACGCAGACGCCGCGCCGCTGCTGTGCGCCGGCCTGATAGGATTTAGAGCGTGGCGGGCGGCCTGTGCGGGGGGCGGGGTTCGCCATCTCGGCCTCTATGGGTTTGGCGCCGCCGCGCATCTGCTCGCTCAGCTGGCGATCTTCGAGGGGCAGACGGTCTATGCGTTCACCCGCGACCAAGACGACCTGGCGCAGGCGCTGGCGATGGACCTGGGGTGCGCATGGGCTGGCGGTTCGAGTGAACGGGCGCCGATGGCCCTCGACGCCGCGATCATTTTCGCTCCGGCCGGCGAACTCGTGCCCCTCGCCCTCGCCGCCGTGCGCAAGGGGGGAGCGGTCGTGTGCGGCGGCATCCACATGAGCGACATCCCGAGTTTTGGGTATGCGCTGCTTTGGGGGGAGCGACGTCTCGTCTCGGTCGCCAATCTCACTCGGCAAGATGCGAAGGACTACTTGCCATGGGCCGCTGCTGCGGGCGTCCGACCGCACGCGATCAGCTATCCCCTGGCCGAGGCGAACCAAGCGCTCGACGATCTGCGTTCGGGAGCCTTCGCCGGCGCGGCGGTGCTTAGGCCGTAGTCCTCATCGCTGAGCTCGTGCTCACCTGCCGGGGCCGATCAGGAATTCTGAACTCCGAAATGCTGAGCGGCAGCTACCCGGACTCTGGCGAAAACGTCCGCCGCGGACTCTTCGGTCATGTCCGAAACCACGCCCCCGAAGTGGATGTGGTCGACGACCGTCAGGCCGCAGGTTCCGGCCAGGTGATTGTCGAACAATTGGGTCAAGGCGGTCATAGCACCCGTATCGCGAACCCAGCGATCTGGGGCGCCGGACGTTGTGAAGCTTATCAATCGACGTCCGGTGAGGGCGGGGTCATTGCCGCCTCGCCCAGGCTGAAATCCGAAACCCATGCCGAAGATCCGGTCGACGTACCCCTTGAGGATCGCAGGCGGCGCGTTGAACCAGAGCGGATAGACAAAGACGAATACGTCGACGTCCGCCAATCGCGCGCGCTCCCGAAGCACGTCGTCGCGGAACACCGGCGCCTTGGGGCCTGGAATTTCGGCGGCCTTGAGGCAGGGGTCGAAGCGCATGGCATAGAGATCGCGAACGTCGACCGAGTGGCCCAACTTCTCGGCGGCCGTGCGATAGGCTTGCGCAATCGACGCATTGAGACTTTTGCGGGCGGGATGCGCGACGATGACAGCGTGTTTCACTGTGATTTCCGTAGCCTGCGGTCAGAGCGCGGGGAGGCGCGGGTGGTCCGTAGCCGCCAAACCGCCCAGGGTGTCAGGGCCATCGCCAGAAGGCCAAGCGGCATCAATCCGCCGTGGATCAGATCGTAGTCGGCCAATATGCGGCTCCAATCGGCGCCCACAATCCAGCCGATCCCCAACTCGAAGGCGAGCGTGAGCAACGCCCACATGGCGCCGATCGCCAAGGCCTGTCGCGTCGTGCGGATCCGCATCCAGGGCAGCAACGCCCAGGTGATGGCGAAGATGACGGCGACTCCGACCATCACCGAGAGCTGACGCAGCGCCAGCTCCAGCGTCGGGGAGAGAAACAGGCGGCGCAGGGCGCCCTGCAGGCTCTCGGCGGCCATCAACAACAGCCAGACGAGGACGCCGCGCGAAAGGGCGTTGAGGATCGCGGACATGGCGGTCCTCACCGTGCCGTATAGCCGCCGTCGATCACCAGCTCGGCGCCGGTGACGAACTTGGCTTCATCGGAGGCGAGGTAGACGCAGCCCCAGGCGATGTCGTCCGGCTCCCCGATGTGGCCCAGCGGATGCAACGCGTCGACCGCGAGACGGCCCTGCGCCAAGTCACCCTGAGCCTTCAGATGGCCCTCGACCATTGGCGTCCAGATGAAGCCAGGGTGGACGGAGTTCACGCGAATTTTCTCTGGCGCGTAGAGCAGCGCGTCGGTCTTGGTCATCAGGCGCACCGCCCCCTTGGAGGCGTGGTAGGGGGGTACGTCGGGCGCGCCGATCAGACCGTAGATCGAGCTTAGGTTGATGATGCTGCCACCGCCGGCGCGGCGCAGGTGGGGGATCACATGCTTGACGCCAAAGAATACGCCTTTGACGTTCACCGCCTGGACCGCGTCCCATTCCGCTTCGGTCAGCTGGTCTGTCGGCTTGTCGGCTCCCGCGACGCCGGCGTTATTCACCAGGATGTCGATATGGCCGAACCGCCTAGCGACGTCGCTAAGCACATTCTCGAATTCGGCTTCGCTGGATACATCCAGGCGCCAAGCTGCAGCTTGAAGGCCGCGCTCGACGAACTCATCGACGAGCGCGTTGGCTTCGTTGAGCCGCACGTCGCAGACGGCGACCGCAGCGCCCGCCTCGGCCATTCGCAACGCTGTGGCGCGTCCGAGGCCCAAGGCGCCGCCGGTGATCACCGCGACCTTGCCGTCCAGCCTGCCCATGGAGACCTCCTTAGTCGTCCCCTGGGAACCTAGGCGCCTGGAGCGCGGGGGCTTTGCGCCGGATCAATCGGCGCGGCGGTCAGCGCGGCATGACGCGACGACGAACGTCATCCACCAGGGCAGGGAGAGGTTGGTCGCCGTCTAGGTTGATCCAGGCGCCAAGGGATCGAGGTTCGACCTGATTCAAGGCGACCTCGACCGTCGCATCCGAAGCGTCGCCTTGGCGCTGGGCGACGCGCGCGGCCCGGACCTCCGGCGGCGCGCTTACCCAAATGCCCTGAAACGCATAGCCTTGCCTCGCGCTCTCAATCCCGGCGCGGAACGAGGCGTCGCTGTAGGTGGCGTCTGCGACCACGGAAACCCCGGCGCCAAGGGCCTCACGCGCGCGATTGGCCAGGGCGTCATAGACGCTGGCTCGGGCGGCGAAGCGGTAGGATTCTTCGGTAAGCCGATCATGTGGCTTCGCTCCGGCCAGACGCTTGCGGATGACATCGGTGCGGAGAACGCGTGCGCCGCAACAGCCGGGAAGCTCGTGGGCTACAGCGCGGGCGAGGGTGCTTTTGCCGCTCCCGGACAGGCCCCCGATCGCGAGCAGCCGGGGCAAGGAGGGTTCGAGCAAGTTCCTCCCCAGGGCGCGGTAGGAGTCCGCCTCAACCAGATTTCCGGCCTCGGTGGCGACCGCCATGCGGACGGCGGCGCGGAGGGCCATAAATAGCGGCAACAACGAAAGCGCCGCTTCCGCCTCGCCGGTGGCGTCCCAGTAAGTGTTCATGGCGATGTTGGCGTGGCCGCTCAGCCCGCGTGCTCGCAGATCCATCAGCAGAAAAGCCAGATCGTAGAGGACGTCTGCGCTGGAGAGGGCGGGATCGAACTCCAAGGCGTCAAACGGCGTGACGCGCCCCTCGAAGACGCAGATATTTCGCAAGTGGAGATCGCCGTGGCCGCGGCGCACGGAGCCGGACTCCCGCCGCGCCTCAAGCACGGGCGACAGGCGCGATATCGCCCTCTCGAGCGCCTCGAACAGAGGTTGAGAGGCTGGGGCGACTCCTAGCGCTGCAGCTCCTTCCGCCTCCGTCTGGCGCAGGCCTTCCACGATGCGCCGATAATCGACTGCGTGTCCGGTTCGGCCCAGAGGAGGGAGGGATGCATGGAAACGGGCTATTGTCGCAGCAGCCTCGGCGATGAGATCGGGCGTGAGGGCGCCTTCGTCAGCCAGCTCGGAAAATAGCGCTCCATCCGGGAAGCGCCGCATCTCCACCACCCAATCCTCGATCCGGCCCTCGCCGCCGATCCGGACGTCGCCGCACGCATCGCGGGTGACCGGAAGCACCCGCCTGTAAAGGTCAGGGGCAAGCTGACGATTGACCTCCAGTTCCGCTTGGCAAGCCACGCGTCTCGCCTCGACTGACGACATGTCGCCGAACGGATGCCTGACGCTGCGCTTAAGTTTGTAGACGTGATCTCTGCCCAGGAAGACGTGCGACATGTGCGTGTCGACCCGCCGAAGCGGCCCTTCGTTCCCCGCCGCGCCGCTTTCAATCGCATCGACAATCGCGCGCTGACTTTCCTGCACGGCTGATTTGGAGTTGCGCATCGACACCTCACGCCTTGCCCGTCCGCTATCGGTCAAACGAGACCGCAGCACTCCGCAGGCGGCATTCTGACATTCGGGCGTCCCGAGCACGATTGACTTGGCTCAACGCGTGCGAGGGGCGAGGCCTCAAACTTGTTTTGGTCGGGCTCGCTCGGGAGAAACGGCATGTTCCTGAATCGCACGGAGGCCGGGCGCCAGCTGGCGGACACCCTCGCCGCGCGCAACTTCGCAGCCCCGATCATCTATGCCTTGCCACGGGGCGGCGTTCCGATCGCGATAGAGATCGGGCGGCGGCTAAACGCGCCAGTCGACATCGTGCTGGTGCGGAAGATCGGGGCGCCGGGCTCGCCGGAACTCGCAGTGGGAGCGGTGACGGATGGCGCCGAGCCCCTTACCGTCATCAATCCAGACGTGGCGCGCCTAACTGGGGCCAGCGACGAATACCTCCAGCAGGCGCGGGGGCGCGAATTGGCTGAGATCGAGCGCCGCCGTAATCTCTACCTCGGGGATCGCCCACGGCCGAGTCCGGCAGGTCGCACGGCGATCATCGTCGATGATGGCCTTGCGACCGGCGCCACTGCTCGCGCGGCCGGCGCCGCGTTGAGAGCGCAGGGGGTTGGGCGCCTGGTGCTCGCGACGCCGGTAGCGCCAGCTGAGGCGATTGCGGCCCTCGCGGACTCGTTCGACGACCTCATTTGTCTGGAAAAGCCTGAACCCTTCCATGGGGTGGGCGCGTGGTACCAGGATTTCCATCAACTGTCGGACGAAGAAGTCATCGAGGCCCTCCGCGAGTTTTCGGCGGGTCGCTAGTGGTCACGCTCGCGGGCCGCGCCTGAGGCCTCCCGCTACCCTCTCCGCTGGGCCAAGCTCCTCAATTGGGCCACTACGCGCTCATGAGGCGCACCATAGGCGATCGGTTCGACAAACCTGCCGTCGGCGTCGAACAGGTAGACGGACGACGAGTGATCCACGGTGTAGGTCCCGCCCTCGACCGGGACTTTCCTGTAGTACACGCGGTAGGCCTTGGCGGCCTCGGCGATCGCTTCCGGGGTTCCTGTGAACCCCCGGATTCTCGGGTCGAAGTTGGATAGGTAGAGCTTCATCTGCTCGGGCGTGTCGCGGGCCGGATCGACCGATACGAAGACGACATTGAGCTCGTCGGCTTCAGGGCCAAGTGTCTTCAGTGCTGAAGTCAACTCCATCAGCGTCGTGGGACAGACTTCGGGACAATAGGTGAAGCCGAAGAAAATCGCCGTCGGCTTGCCTATCAGGCTCTTCTCGGTCACCGGCGCTCCTGTCATTTCGACAAGTTCGAAGGGGCCGCCGATGGGCGCGCCGGCGTCGGCTGGCTTGGGTGTGGCGCGCAGGCCGATGATCGCGATCGTCCCGATCAGGAGCGTCGCCATCAGCGCAAAGCTCAGAAGGATTTTGCCTTGCCGCGTCACCGGCCATGCTCCTGAGAGTGGCCGCCGGGCATGGCGGGCAGGCGAATGGGGGCGTTGATCGTCTGGGCAGGAGCCTTGGCGAACTTCAGCGTCAGCGGGACGCGTTCGCCCTCGGCGAGTTGCTGCTTCGGAGCAATGAGCATCAGGTGCTCGGCGCCGGGCTTGAGGGCGACCGGTGTCGCCTTCGGCAGGGCTAGGCCGTCGTCCAGCTTGCGCATGCGCATGACGCCGCCGGTCATGTCCATGGTGTGGATTTCGCCGCGGTCGGCGACGGTCGTCTCGACCCCGACCAGGCGGTCGTCGACGTTTGCGGTCAGCGTCAGGTAGCAGGCGCCAGCCAGAGCGCCCGCGGGGGTCGGGCGACACCAGGCGTCGGCAACGGCCACGCTCGGCGGCGTTTCTGGCCTGGGGCTGCAGGCCAGAACGAGAGTCAGCGGGATCAGGGCGAGGACGGGTTTCATCGGAATCTCCGGAAGAGGGGGCGGCGGGCCGGTGGCCCGCCGCGTTCAAGATCAAAATGCGACGGTGACGCCGCCAAACACGGAGCGGCCGTCCCCCGGCCAATAGGCGGCTGAAGCCGCAGTCGCCTTGATCTGGGCCTGGACGTTCGAGATGTAGGCCTCGTCCGTCAGGTTCCTCATATCGATGAACAGCGAGACCTTGTCGTTGAGGGTCCAGCCGCCGTTGAGGTTGAGGATCGCGTAGGACGGGCTCTTGGTGGTGTTTTGGAAGTCCACCCAGGCGTCTGAGACGGCCCACTCCACCGACGGCGCCACGAACCAGCCGGCCGGGTGATCGTAGCGGAGTTCGGCGCGGTAGAAGTGCTCGGGCACGATCGGCAGCCGATTTTCCCGATACTGGGCGTCGCCGTCGAACCGGAAGTCCGACCAAGTGTAGGTTTGGCGTAGACGGATCTGAGGGGTGATCTTCCAGTCCAGCGCCGCGTCCAGGCCCTGGTGGATCGTCTTGTCGGCGTTGAAGGTCGTGGCCGGAATGTTCGGCCCCGGCGTGAACTGCAGCATCTCGTTGTCGAGTTGCGCGCGGTACAGGGTGACGTCCCACGTCACGGGGCCGCGGCGGCCCCGTGTCCCGACTTCCGCCGTCCAGGCCTCCTGGGCTTCGACCGGAGCGAACCCGTTCCCAGTCGGCGACATCGAGCCGTGGTTGGGCGGCTCGACCGACTTGGTGAGGTTGGCGAACACCTGAGAGCCCTGTTCGTCTTCCCAGAGCAGACCGATCCGCGGGGCGATCCAGTCGTAGTCCTTGGACGCCTTGAGATCGAAGGTGGCCGGCATGCCGGGAATGGCGAAGCTCTGATAGTCGCGGGTGGCGATACCCCAGGTGGCGCCGGCCACGAGGGCCAGTTGATCGCTCACGAACAGGCGCCCCTCGCCGAAGACGTCGCTCGCCGTGGCGTTCTGCAGGGAGCGCGAGGTCGGCGCGCCTCGGGCGCCCTTGATGTTGACGTAGAAATTGGAGTCCAGGTCGCCCTTGCGCAGCCAGACGCCGGCGTAGCCGTCGGCGCGCATTCCGGCGATGGTCCCATCCCAGTCCAGCCGCCCGAAGACGCCGTAGTTGCGGCTCTGCTGATCGATAACCTGGAAGATCGGATGATCGAGATCCTTCCAGATCGCATAGACCCCGCCTTCGAAGACGAGCTCGTCGCTCACCCGCCAAGTGCTCCTGAGCGAGCCCCGGAGCCCGCGCTGATTGCGGCTCTGGTCATTGAGTACGTTGCCGGCCGCCGCCTGGCGCGGGTCGGCGTCGAACTGAGCGCGGGTCAGGGCGCCGGGGATCTCCTGGTTGATGTTCGAGCCGTTGATGATCAGCCGCACCTCGCGGTCTTCACCAAAACCGCGACCGATGTTGAGCGAGCCGAACTGGATGTTCTGCTGGCTCTGCGGACGCCAGCCCTGGCCCGTCTGATTGGTGCCCGCGATGAACACGTCCCAGTCGCCCGCCTGGCGCGCGACCGCGATATGCTGGCGGAGCAGGCCGAACGAGCCGCCGTCGATCCGCATCTGGTTCTCGAAGCCGGCGTTCGCGCCGGTGGGCGTCACCATGTTGATCGCGCCGCCCAGCAAGGCGCCGCCAAAGCGCAACGCATTGCCGCCGCGATAGACCTCGGTGTAGCGGGCCAGCAGCGGGTCGGCGATCTGGCTATCGCCATAACCATCTGCCTCGTTGAGCGGCAAACCGTCCTGAGCGATCAGCAGGCCGCGATTGTGGTTGGCGTTGCCGATTCCTGAGCCGCGGATCGAGATGCGTATGTCGCCGCCCCATTTCTTCTGCGCAAAGACGCCAGGCGCGTCGCGGAGCATGTCATCGAGGGCGATCGCGAAGCGTTGCTCGTAGGATTCAGCCGAGATCACCGACACGGCGCCGGGCGTCTCTGAGAGGCGTTTGCGGGCGTTGGCGACGACCGCCGGATCTTCCGGGTTTGGTTGGGCGGTGACGATGACCGAGTCGACGGTCGTGGCCTGACCGTCGTCGGCGACGGCGGTGAGCGGAAAGGCGAGCGTGAGCGCGGCCGTGGAGGCCAGCAGGAGAGACTTCATAAGATTTTGGGTCCTTGCGGCTGCGGCGATGCGCAGCCGAGAGCGTGCTGAGTAGTGGCGAATGACGGCCATTGAGGCCGAGACGTCAGATCAGCAGGCTGGGAGGACCGCGGGCCGGAAGCGGGGGCGCGGCGAGGCCGCGGCCAGGCGCAAGAGTGAAGGCCGGAGTCACCGGGCTTGAGGCGGCGTAGGTAATGAACTCGACGCGAGAAGCATCGAGGAGATTTGGCGCGGGCGCGCCGACGCCGTGGCCGGCGAACAGGCAGGGATTATGGGGCGCGGCCTTCCCATCTGTCCCTTGTTCCTCATGTCCGGGCAGGACGTCGCCAGGTGCGACCACCAGCGCGCCCTGGCCCGTGCACAGCACAAGCGGGAAGGGGAGGTCGTTGGTCGGGGCCGCCGCCATGAAGCCGGCAGGAACCAAGACCTTGAAAGCCACCGCGAGCACGGCCAGCGTCAGGCAGACGCCGCGCCAGGCCGGCGACCGGCGCAGATCTGACCAAAGCACGCGGGTGCTCGTGGCCGATCGGTTCCTGATGCCGGAGGCGCGCATCAAGCCTTCCGGGGGACGCTTCTGGACGCCAGGCGGATCAGACCATCCATGCCCAACACGACGATCAGCGACACGCCGACCAGCGGATAGATGATGGCGAGCGGCACGACGACCGCGGCCAATCCGATATAGGCGCCTCGCGTCAGCGCTCTTGGCGGCGCCGCTAGCCGGCCTTTCGGCCGCCGCTTCCACCACATGACCAACCCCGAGACCCCAAGCAGCCAGATGGCGATGCATCCCGCGAGCATGACGAGCTTGTTGGCCAGCCCGTATTGCTGTCCCTGGTGGACGGCGATTCCCCATTCGATGGTCTTGGCGGCCGGGCCGAAGTCGCGATAGCCGATGTCGGCGAGCACGCGGCCGTCGGTTGGATCCAGATAGATCGTACGGGTGTCCTGCACCTTGTCGGGCATGTAGGACGCCGGCCAAGGCTTGCCCGGCGCCGACGGCAACGACAGCGCGTAGGGGCGCTTCAGGCCCGCGACGTCAGCGCTCGCGACCGCCCCGTCCAGGTCGAGAGCATGGACCTCCGCCATGTCACCCATGTCGTGACCGACATGGATGTCAGCCTCCTGTAAGGCCCAAGGAACGGCCGGCGGGTTGTGCGCCTGATGCAAGCCAGGGCCGCCAGGTGCAGTCGGGCGCCCCCAACCGGCCTCAGTCGTCATTCTGCGGACTTCCTTGCCCCAGACCGCCGACCACGGCATCCCGGTCGCGGCCAGGAACACGATGATCGCGCCGGCGAAGATGCCGGTGACCGCGTGCAGATCGCGCCAGAACACCCGCTTGGCAGGCGCGCCGCGCACGGAGACGACACCCCCGGTCTGACCGCGAGGCCACCAGAGCACCACACCGGTCGCCACCATCACAATCGCCCAACCGGCCACGACTTCGATCAGCAGGTTGAAGATTGGCCCGGCGATATCGAGGCTGTGCAGCCGCTTGACGACGTCCATGAAGCCGCCGTCGGCGATGGTCCCCAGCACGCTGGCGTCGTGCGGGTTTACATACACAGCCTGCCGGGAACCGCTCGGAGACTCGACGACGAGCTTGGCGGAGTCGGTGGGCTGGGCAGGGACGACCAGCTGAACGAGTTTGCCCGGTGCGGCGTTCAGGGCTGCGTCGGCCCAGGCCTGCGGCGCTGTCGACGTCGCAGCAGGCGGGACATGGAGAAGGCGCCGGTTGAGCGCCCCCTCGATCTCCGGCTTGAAGAGATAGAGCCCGCCGGTCAGCGCCATCAGCATCAGCACCGGCATCACCGCGAGGCCGGCGTAGAAGTGCCAGCGCCAGAAAGCGCGGTAGAGACCGCTCACGGCGGTTTCAGGCGGGCGCGCATCGGAGAGCGGCATGGCCATCACCAAGCTGAGCAGGCGCCCGTGACAACCACGCGGTCGACCGTGTTGGTCGGCGCTTCGAGGGCGGCGTCTGCGGGGGCGGAGAGTGGAAGCGCAACGCCAAGGGCTGCGCCGTATGCGAGCAGAGACTTCATACCGGGTCCTTCGACGCAGCTTGGGCGTCGTGAGCTGATGAGCAGGCGGCGATCTCGGCGCATAGGCGCGAGTCGGCGCGTCTTGGCGCGGGGCCAGGAGGTCAGATCAGCTGAGCAGGAGGTCCGCGAGGGGGAAGCGGCGGCCCTGAAACGCCACGTCCAGGAGAGACGGCCGCCGTGGGCACGGGCGCTGCGGCCGCATAGGCAGCGAATTCGACGCGCTCGATATCGCCCACCGAAGATGCCGTAGCTCCGGCGCCATGTCCGGCGAACACGCAGGGCGTCTCGTGCTTGGCCTTTTCGCTTTGATCGTGGTCGCCGTGCTTCGAAAGGGGCGCGCCAGGCTCGATGCTGACGGCGCCCTGGGCGGTGCAAAGCACGATCGGGATCGGCAGCTCGTTGCGAGGTTCGGCCGACACCATCATGCCGGACGGAACCAGGACCTTAAGCGCAACCGCCAAGGACGCCAGCGTCAGAAAGACGTGGCGCCAAACCTGTCCGAAGCTGGAATCTCGGCGCGGCACGGCGGCGCTGTTAGCTCATGCGCGCGGCGACGTCATGTGAATTCCCGCGTTGATGGCCCGAAGCGGACTCGCGGAGTCTCGCTTTCGACGCCCCGCTAATGCCGGAAACTGGCGCATTCGAGACGCAGTCTAGTGCGCTAGATTGGGCAGGTGCGTCTTGTCGTGGCGCCCCACCTTGTCCACCAGAGCCTTTTCCGCGTCCGTCATGCCGCTGACGACGACCTCGGCGCCCTGGCGACGATAGCGGAACACCACCTTGTCCACGGCGGCGACGCCGGTCAGGTCCCAGAGGCGGGCGTCAGTGAGGTCGATTTCTACGCGGCGGGGCTGGCCGTGGTGCTCGAACCCGGCTGCAAACAGGTCGGCGGACGCGAAGAACAGCTGCCCCGAGACCCGGTACCGGAGCTCACCTTCCGGCGCGTCGACCTCGTCCACGCGAATGGTCTTGCCCACCTTGCGCATGAAGAACACGGCGCTGAGCAGGACGCCCAGCATCACCCCCTTGGAGAGGTCGTGGGTGGCGACCACCGTCACGGTGGTGGCGATCATGACAATGGAGGATTGTACCGGGGTCGAGGGCAGGCGGCGCACCGAACCCCAGTCGAAGGTGTTGATCGAGACCATGATCATGACCGCGACCAGGGCCGCCATCGGGATCCTCGCGACCCATTCCTGCAGCACCAGGATTAGGAACAGCAGGAACAGGCCGGCCCATAGGGTTGAAAGCCTGCCGCGGCCTCCCGACGAGACGTTGATGATCGACTGGCCGATCATGGCGCAGCCGGCCATGCCGCCGAACAGGGGCGAGAGAATGTTGGCGATCCCCTGGCCGCGGGTCTCACGGTCCTTGTCGGACGGCGTGTCGGTCAGATCGTCCAGCAGATTGGCGGTGAGCAGACTCTCCAGCAGGCCGACGAAAGCCAGGGTCAGCGACACCGGCGCCACGACGGCCAGGGTCTCCCAGGTGAGCGGAACCTGGGGCAGGCCGAACGCCGGCAGGGTCTTTGGCATCTGGCCCATATCGCCGACCGTGCGTACGTCCAGGCCGCTCAGCATGGCGAAGGCGCTCAAGACGACGATGGCGACCAGCGGCGCGGGCACGGCCCGGGTGATGCGCGGGAAACCGTAGATGACGACGAGGCCGGCGGCGACCATGGCGTAGGTCTGCCAGTTGGCTCCGATCAGCTCGGGCGTCTGGGCCAGGAAGATCAGGATGGCCAGTGAATTGACGAAGCCGGTCATCACCGAGCGGGAGACGAACTTCACATAGCGGCCCAGCCGGAGCAGGCCGATCACGATCTGGATCACGCCGCACAGCAGCGAGGCGGCGAACAGGTACTGCAGCCCATGCTCCTTCACGAGGCCGAGCATCAGCAGCGACATGGCGCCGGTGGCCGCGGAGATCATTGCCGGCCGACCGCCTACGAACGAGATGGTCACCGCGATCACGAAGCTGGCGTAGAGGCCTACGGCAGGATCCACGCCGGCGATGATCGAAAAGGCGATGGCCTCCGGGATCAGGGCGAGGGCGACCACGGTCCCCGCGAGCAGGTCGCGGCGGGGGTTTGCGAGCCATTGCTGGCGCGCGGAAGCGATGATGGACATGCGAGTTCGAGACATCAGGCGCACGTGACGCGGGACGCATCAATTCGGCGCAGTTTCCCGGCGGATCGGCGGCCGAGATAGCCACCCGCGCAGCGGCGGGTCCGTGGTGAGGGGAACTCAATGAACTGCGGCGGCGCCTGTTGCAAGGTGCTGGTGACCGGCTCCGCCGGCTGATCCCCGCCGAAGCGGCGACAAGGCGCCTCAGGCAGAGGGCCGACCTGGACCAAACGCATGCTGGGCGCGCCAATGTGCGAGCTTTTCGAGTATGTCGTCGATCAGCTGCTCCTTCGTGAAGTCCGTGACGTCGTAGGCCGCCTTCGGAGCCATATGGTCGGCAGATGCGCGCAGGCGCCACTCGAAGGCGCGCCGACCTTCGGGAGCCTCGAGAGGCGAAAACGCCGGGAGGGGCCGGGCGATTGCGCGTAGTCGGTATTCGAAGTCGGCCGAGGGCCCTGCCGCATGCAGATAGATGCCGTCAGGCTCCCTACCGATGGACGATTCCACACCCTCGTCCGCGAGCGCGTCGCGAACCGACGACAGGGCCTCAAGTCCGGTCCCGCTCAACCGGGCTTCCGCATCGCCGCGCCGCATCGGGGCCAGGATGCGTTTGAGCCGCGCGCCCATCGGCGGTTCGCGCGACGCCGCTGCTCCGCGCAGGTCCGCCCGCATCCCGCGATGAAGTCCCCACGCCAGCAGGATCATGATGATGGCGAAGGGCAGGGCCGCGACGAGGGTCGCCGCCTGGAGCGCGCTCAGTCCTCCCGCCAGAAGGAGAAGCGCCGCCGCGCCGCCTTCGAGGCCGCACCAGTAGACCCGCTGCCATTTCGGAGTCTCATCGGCGCCGCCAGAGGCGATGGTGTCGATGACAAGAGATCCGGAGTCAGCCGAAGTCACGAAGAACACCACGATCAGGGCCACAGCGAGCGATGAGGTCACCGCCGTCCCCGGTAAATGCTCGAAGAACTTGAACAGGGCCGTGGAGAGATCGCCCGCGACCGCTTGGCTGATCGCGCCGGCCGCCTGGCCCATGTCGAGGGCCATGGCCGTATTGCCGAACACGGTCATCCAGAGGAACGAGAACGCGCTCGGCACAAGCAGCACGCCGACGACGAATTCGCGCACGGTGCGTCCGCGCGAGATGCGCGCGATGAACATGCCCACGAACGGCGACCAGGCGATCCACCACGCCCAGTAGAACAGGGTCCAGTTCGCCATCCAGCCTCGAGGCTCGTAGGCGTACAGATTGAAGGTGCGGATGAAGAAGTGGTCGAGGTAGAGCCCGAAGTTCTGGACCAGCGCCTTCAGGAGAAATCCCGTCGGGCCAACGACGAGCACGAACGCCATCAGCAGGACGGCGAGCGCCAGGTTCAATTCCGAGAGGCGGCGCACTCCGCGGTCGAGACCGGTCAGAACCGAGATGGTGGCTAGCCCCATCACGCCCGCGATCAGCAGCACCTGGGTGACGTGATCGTTGGGAACCCCAAGCAGATAAGCCAATCCGCTGTTGATCTGGGCCACGCCAAGTCCGAGGGAGGTGGCGATGCCAAAGAGCGTGCCGCAGATGGCGAAGATGTCCACGGCGTCCCCGATGGGGCCGTGGATTCGATCGCCCAGGAGCGGTCGCAGGCCTGAGCGCAAGGTCAGCGGCGCCCCCTTTCGGTGCGCGAAGAAGGCGAGGCTCAGTCCCACCACGGCGTAAACCGCCCAGGCATGGACACCCCAATGCATGAAGGTGATGACCATCGCTTCGCGGGCGGCCTCAAATGTGCCCGGGGCGGCTTCTGGAGGCGATGCGTAGTGCTGGACCGGCTCGGCGACGGCGAAGTACATGAGACCGATGCCCATGCCTGCGGCGAACAACATCGCGAGCCAGGACACATACGGAAAGTCCGGCTCGACGTCGTCGGGTCCCAAACGGATCTTTCCCAAGGGACTCAGGGCCAAATAGATCACAAAGGCCAGGAAGCCTGCGACGGCCACGATATAGAACCATCCGAAGGCGTCGATGACCCAGGCCTGGGCGGCCTTGAACGCGTAATCCGACGCGCCCGGCGCAATCGTGGCAAGAGCGAGCAGGCCGGCCACCACGACGCTGGCGCCCCAGAACACCCGCGGATTCATCTTGCGCTCAAGCATTGGATCCATCCTTCCTGTCGGACTTGGAATGGAACTCTCGGCCGTCAGGCCGAAAGCGGGCGCCCGTGCATGAGGACCAGTCGTTCGACGTCCTTCCCGCTGGGCGACTGGAAAAGCTGTAGGCCAAATTCGGGGAGTATGGCGATCAGGTGATCGAAGATGTCCGCCTGGATGGCCTCATAGGCGGCCCAGGCGGTTGTGTTCGTGAAGGCGTAGATCTCCAGCGGCAGGCCCTGCGGAGTGGGCTGCAACTGGCGAACAAGCAAGGTCATGTCCTGCGAGATCGACGGGTGCGCGTGCAGATAGGCGAGGACGTAGGCCCGAAACGTACCGATGTTGGTGACCCTGCGCGTATTCACCAGGTCGCCGCCGGCCTCGTGTACGGCCGCATTCGAACGCTCCAGCTCCGATTGCTTTTGGACAAGGTAGTCTTCGATCAGAGCAAAGCGCTGCAGACCGATCCGCTCGTCAGGAGACAGGAATCGGACGCTGCCCTGGTCGACGAGCAGCGTCCGCTTGATGCGTCGGCCGCCTGTTTCGAACATGCCGCGCCAGTTCTTGTAGGACTCCGTGATCAGTCGATGCGTCGGGATCGTCGTGATCGTCTTGTCCCAGTTCTGCACCTTGACCGTGTGCAGCGCGATGTCGATCACATCGCCGTCGGCGTGAAGTTGGGGCATCTCGATCCAATCGCCCACGCGAAGCATGTCGTTGGACGTCAGCTGCACCGAGGCGACCAGGGAGAGGATCGTGTCCTTGAAGACGAGCATCAGCACCGCCGCCATCGCCCCAAGGCCCGAAAGCAGCAGCAGCGGGGATTGCTCCATCAACGCCGCGGCGATGAGGATCGTCGCGCCAGCGTAGACGATGATCTTGAAGACCTGGAGGTAGCCCTTGATCGGGCGTGCGTCCGCGCCAGGTCGCTGTCGATACAGCGTGTTGACGACGTTGAGCGCGGCGCCTGCAGCTAGCGCAAGGGTCAAGACCATGTAGGCGCCGGCGACGTTGCGCGTCACGGTCACGACCGGCTCCGCGAGGTGCGGAATCGCCGACACGCCACGAGCGACCAGGATGGCGGGAACGACGTTCGCCAGGTGGCGCGCAACGGGTGTCAGCTCGTCCGCGACCTGCGGCCCGAGACCGATCCCCGCGCGCCAGAACAGTCGCTGAATGATCTGTCTGACGACAAAACTGACTGACGCGGCGCCTAGGGCGAGCGCAGCCAGGCCGAGCAGGCTTTGCAGCCAGGGAGGGAGGGCCGTCAGGGCTGTAAGCAGATCTTGGATGGGGTGGTCCTTGTTCAATGCAGCGGCAGCGACCGACTGCGCGGTTGGTCATCGACTGGCGGAGCGAACCGGGGAGTTTTGACACTAAGCGCAAAGCGCGCGCGCTTTCGGCTCCGTCCGCAGCTTGGCAGGCCTTGCGTCAGGTCCCGCGTGTCCCGGGCCCAAATATCGCGCTGCGTTGACGGTATCGGTATGGATGTCGCGATGTTTGTTCAGTGGCCCATGGCAGCCAGCTCGACCTGAAAGGCCTCGCGAAGCGAACGTGTTTGGGGCGGGCCGTGCTCAGCTGGCGCGGGAGACCAAAACGGACGGAACGCCCCACTGGGCTTCCAAGGCGACCGCGAGTTCGCCCCCGCCGCGCCGTCCCGCGAGGACATCTTCGATGATGGCGAAATCGGCAGGGTAGTGGGCGAGGAGGGCCAAGGCTTGGGCGGCTGTATCAACGGGACCAAGAATATTCACGCCCCGCTCATGCAGTTGCTCCATGAGGCCGTCCCTGTGTGGAGAGCTCATCGCGGCGACCACCACGTTGGAGAAGCGTTCCAGCTCGTCGATTGTCTTCTGAGGCACTTGCATGGACGATGCTTTGCCTGATGGGGATCTGATCCGCCGTTGAAATATTGGTGATGCGGGTCAAGTCGATGTGATGCTTCTCTGACCATACGCGCCTGCTGCGCTGATCATCGACGATTTAGGTCTGCAGCCGTGAGGCCAGCTTTCGGTCTGAAGCGAAGTAGAAAGCGCCTTCGCAAGGCAGAGCGTTGGCAGGGCGCAGGAGCGTCCCGTCGCATCCGCCCACAAGCGAACCTACTCGACGTTGGCCGGCTGTCGCCCAGCAGGATCGCACGCCTCAAGGCACGCCGCCGACGACCTAGCCCTTTGAGTGTTTGCATCGTGGCGTCCTTGCACGCCGGCCGCTGACCGACGCCATCGCTTGGGATGGCCTCGCGACGATCCAGAAAGCCCCTGCATTCGTAGTGTGGTGGTAGCTTGGAGATACGCCTTGAAGATCGTGGTTTCATTCCTTCTGACGTTGGCGACGTTCGCGGTGATCGACACCGTCTGGTTGGGCGCGATGGCCGGCCGTGTCTATCGCCCCCTCATCGGGGCGATGCTGGCTGAGGAGTTCCGGCTGGTCCCGGCAGTGTTCTTCTATTCCCTGTATGCCGCCGGGCTGACGATGTTTGCTGTCCTGCCGGCCCTGGCGACTGGCGAGTGGAAGAAGGCGCTGGTCTGGGGCGGGCTGCTCGGGCTGTTCGCCTATGGGACCTACGATCTGACCAACCTGGCGACGCTGAAGACCTGGAGCCTGAAGCTCACCATCATCGACATGGCTTGGGGTGCGACGGTAAGCGCCGGCTCCTCGGCGATCGCTTGCGTCCTGGCGATGCGCCTGCTGCGCGCCAGCTAGCGGCGCGGGGGGCGCGGGAAAAAGGCGCTGGTGCGAGCGGCGTAGGCAGCGAAGGCCTCGGGGCGCGAGCGAAGCATGTGCGCCTCCAACAGCGGTACGCCAGAGACCCGCGTCAGCAGCCAGTACATGTAGGCCGGCCCGGTTAGGGCTAGCCATCCCCAAGGCCAAGCCCCGCTCATGTCGATCGCCAGGATCGGCCAAGCGCACCATCCGAGCCACTCGAAGAAGTAGTTGGGATGTCGCGACCAGGCCCAGAGACCGAGGTCGCAGACCGCCCCTCGATGAGAGGGATCGGCCTTGAAGGCAGCCAGCTGGCGATCGGCCGCCGCCTCGCCGATGACCGCGATCGCCAGGACAAGGGCGGCGAGTCCGTCCTGCGCCGTTAGGTCCGGACCCGGCTTGCGCGCCGCCGCCAGCACGCTAAGGGCTAGAAAGGCGGCGGCGCCTGCCTGCAACATCAGGAAGCCGAACATTCGGGATTGGAAGCGCGAGCCCCATTCCCTGCGCAGCTGGGCGTACCGGGCGTCCTCGGCCTCCTTTGCGGCGCGCGCGGCGATGTGGAGACCCAGCCTTAGGCCCCATGCGCCGATCAAGACGGCGGCCAGGAACTGACGCGACGACGGCGAGGCCCCATCGAGCGGAAAAAGCGCGACGAGCACGCCCGCCGCGCCCAGGCCCAGCGACCAGAACGCGTCGGCCCAGCCGCCCTGGCCCGTGAGACGTTGGACCAGCCAGGCGGTGGTCATCACAAGGACGAGAAACGCAGCGGCTCCCGTCCAAAGCGCGAGGAGGTCGACGATCACAGCCTGACGAAGGGCTGGATCAAGCGGCCAAGCCAGCCGTCGAGGAGGATCTGCCCATCAAGGGCGGCGACGCACAGGCACGGCTCGTCCGAGACGACACGCGGCCGGTGCAGGACGGATTCGTCGGCCTCCTCCAGGTCGCCGACATCAAACCTGCTGGTCTCGGTGGCGTAGGCGCCTGAGAGGACGCACGTCAATTCGACCCCGCCGTGAGTGTGGCGGGGCGTCTCCCGGCCGGGATCGATCTTCAGCAGGATGACGCGGCAATCGCCGTCGCGCGGCGCATGGACGTCGCGCACCCTCATCCCGGGGCCGACCCAGCGCCAGGGCCCAAGCCCATAGCGTCGCAAAGGCGCGGGCAGTTCGGGCATATCGTTCAGCGGGGCGGGCGCTCTTGCCTCGCCGGCGTCGGTCTCGATGCGCGCCAAGGCCCGCGCCAGGGCGTCGTGCGAGAGCGCAGAGGGATCGATGGTCTGCAAAAACTCACCGCCGACCGCCTGCAGGCGCCGTACCCACGCGTCGTTGGCCGGTCGCAACGCCAGATGCGCTGCGACCACCACCGCTTCCGGCGGGCTGAGCGTTCCAGCGGCATAGGCGATCAGGCGTTCTTCAGAGGGATTCCGCGTGGAGTTCATCGGGGAGACTCCTCGGAGGGTTCGAGGATGGCGCGTAGTTTGATCATGGCGTTGCGGATGCGGGACTTGACCGTGCCCAGCGGCAGGCCGAGCCGGCGGGCTATTTCGGAATGGGGATCGTCGAGGAAGAACGCCAGGCGCAGCACCTCGACCTGATCCGGGTTCAGTCGGGTAAGCGCCTCGCGTACCCGCCGGGCTTCGTCGGCCTGTACAAGGATGTCATCCGGACGCGGAAGATCGTCCTCGTCCTCGATCTGTGGCGAGGGCAGGGCTCGGGCGTCGCGGCGTAGGACATCCAGGCGTCGGTTGCGGGCGATGGTGAAGATCCAGGTCGCTGCTCGCGCCTTGCGGGCGTCGAACAGGTCCGCCTTGCGCCAGACGCTCAACATGGCGTCCTGGGCGAAATCCTCGGCCACGGTCGAGCTGACCCCCGACTTCATGAGCCAGGCTTTGAGACGGGGAGCGAAGTGCTCGAACAACTGAACGAACGCCTCGCGGTCACGCCGCAATGCGACGGCCTCGACAAGGCGATCGTAAAGGAACTCGTCTTCAACGTCTCCGCTCATCGCGCCAGCGGGCTTTTCAGACGATGTGAATGACGAAGCTTCGACATGCATGAACCCTAATACGCTTGGCGGAAAAGTCTGGATCAATCCCGATCCGTCCGGGCTGTCCGGCCGTATTGGCTAGGCTCGCGTCGATGTCGATCGCGGGATTGGCCGGAGCTCCCATGTCGTCAACTATCGCCCATCGGTCCCTTGCGCCGCTGAAGATCGCCGTGGTCGGCTCCGGCGTCGCCGCCCTGTCCTCGGCGTGGCTTCTGTCTCAGCGCCATCGGGTCACCGTCTACGAGAAGGCCGACCGTCTCGGCGGCCACTCCAACACGGTCGTGGCGGAGACGCCGCAGGGCGAGGTGGCTGTAGACACCGGTTTCATCTGCTTCAACGACGCCACCTACCCCAATCTGATCGCGTTGTTCGACAAGCTGGGCGTGAGGTCCCGCGCCACCGACATGTCCTTCGCGGTGTCTCTGGATCAGGGACGGTTCGAATACGCCGCGCCGGGCCTGTTCGCCCAGCGCCGCAATCTCGTACGACCGCGCTTCTGGTCGATGCTGGGTGAAATCCTGCGTTTCTATCGTCAGGCGCCGGAGGATCTGGAAGGGCTGACCGATCCTCAACTCACCCTCGGCGAATATCTGAAACGCCAAGGCTTCAGCGAGGCGTTCCGGGACGATCACCTCCTGCCGATGGCGGCGGCGATATGGTCCTCGCCGGCCCACACGCTGATGGATTATCCGGCCGAAGCCTTTATCCGCTTCTGCGGCAACCACGGCCTCCTGAAACTCGTCGATCGCCCGATGTGGCGGACCGTCGAAGGAGGCAGCCGGGTCTACGTCGAGCAGCTGGCTCGAGCGATAGCTGACATTCGGCTCGGCGTCGGGGTGCGGGCGGTGCGGCGCACCGATGGCGGCGTGCTGGTCCAGGATGATCAAGGGCGCACCGAGTGCTTCGACCATGTCGTCATCGGGACTCACGCGAACCAGGCCCTGGCGATGCTGGCCGAGCCGAGCGCCCAGGAAAGCGAGACGCTCGGCGCGATAAAGTACAGCCGCAATCTGACCGTGTTGCATACAGACAGCGATCTGATGCCGCGCCGACGGCGCGCGTGGGCGAGTTGGAACTATATCGGCGCGGGCGAAGGGCTTTGCGTCACCTATTGGATGAACCGCCTGCAGGGCCTGCCAGGCCAGGATCTGTTCGTCACCCTCAATCCGCCCCGCGCTCCCAAAGCTGGCGCGCTGTTGCGCAGCGAGATCTACGAGCACCCCATTTTCGATCCGGCCGCCATTCAGGCCCAGAAGAGTCTCTGGAGCCTCCAGGGGCGCGGCGGGGTCTGGTTCTGCGGCGCATATTTCGGCGCGGGCTTTCATGAGGACGGCCTGCAGTCCGGCTTGGCCGTCGCCGAACAACTCGGCGGCGTGCGGCGCCCCTGGTCGGTCCGGGATGAGAGCGGTCGAATTCATCTGACGCCCTTCGACGAGAGCGCCTGGGGGCAAGCCGCGTGACGCCAGACTCCGCGCTCTACATCGGCGGCGTGACGCACCAGCGCCTCCGGCCCGTCGCGCACCGGCTGAGTTACCGGGCGTTCTGGCTCTTGCTCGATCTCGATGAGATCGACGGGCTGGACCGCAGCTTGCGCGTCTTTTCGCGCAATCGGTTCAACCTGATCTCATTTTACGACCGCGACCACGGCGATGGATCACAAGGTCCGCTGCGCGTCCAAATCGAGGGCTGGCTTCAAAAGGCCGGCGTGGACATCGGCCGCGGGCCAATCCGCATCTTCACCATGCCTCGCCTGCTGGGCTACGTTTTCAACCCGATCAGCCTCTACTTCTGCCATCGCCCCGATGGCCGCTTGGCGGCGATGGTCTATGAGGTGACCAACACCTTCGGTCGCCGCCATTCGTATGTGATCCCCGTCCCAATCGAGGATCAGGCCGACGGCGTGATCAGGCAGGGCGCGGCCAAGGCTCTCTATGTCTCCCCCTTCATGGGCATGGAGATGGATTACGAGTTCCGCGGTCGCGTTCCGGCGCAGCGTTTCGATTTGACTGTTCGTGGGCTGGACGCGGACGGACTGTTGATCACCGCTGGTATGACGGCCAAGCGCCGCGCCATGCGGGACTTCGAGTTGCTGTCGGCCGCGCTCATGCGGCCGTTGATGACCCTGAAGGTCGTGGCGGCGATCCATTGGGAGGCGTTCAAGCTCTGGCTCAAGCGCGTTCCGTTGACCTCCCAGCCTTCACCGGCCCCCGACAAGGTGACGCTCCAGGCCGGCCCGCGTGAGAGCCGCCTTGGGCGATGAACTCCCTACGGCCGCGCGATCGGTACAGGCGCCGGATCGATTGCGCCGGGGGCGAGGGGACCGGCGGCCGCCGTGAGCCGATCCGACCGCTCTCCAAACCCACAACCCAGCCCACCGAAGCACTCGGCGACAGCCGGCGTGCGCAACTGAAAAAGGCCTCGCCTTTCGCTGGCGAGAAGGACGCTGCATGACCCATGCCATTACACGAGATCAACCGCGCATGGCTTCGATCGTGCGAGCCGGAAGGAGCGGTCATGCGCCGTCGCCGGCCTTCGAGATGCTGTCGCGGAAGCTATTGGCCAACTGGACATGGGGGCAGCTGACCCTCGACTTGCCGGACGGCTCCAGGCGTGCGGCAAACGGAACCGAGGCCGGTCACGCGGCTGAGATGACGGTCGCCGACTATCGCTTTGCGACACGGGTCTTCACGCGGGGCGATATCGGCTTCGCCGAGGGCTATGTCGCCGGCGAATGGGACAGCCCCGATCTCGCTGTTCTGCTTGAAGCCCTGGCTAACAACTACGAACACATTCGCCGTCTTTACCAAGGGGACATGGCGAACTGGGCGATCAATTGGCTCGGACACCGGCTGAACCGCAACAACCGCAGCGGATCTCGGCGCAACATCCACGCTCACTATGATTTGGGTAACGCGTTCTATCGGGCGTGGCTGGATCCGACGATGACCTATTCGAGCGCGCGGTTCGAGCACGCGGGCCAGCCGCTGGCCGAGGCTCAGAGGGCCAAGTATCGCTCCATCGCCCGCATGATGAATCTGCAGGCCGGGCAATGCGTTCTTGAGATTGGGTGCGGTTGGGGCGGCTTTGCGGAGTTCGCGGCGCGCGAGATCGGAGCCTCCGTGACAGCCGTCACCATCTCGCGCGAACAATACGAGTTCGCATCCCGTCGAATGTTCGAGGCCGGCTTGTCTGAGCGCGTGGACATTCGGCTCGTTGACTATCGGGACATTGGTGGACAGTTCGACTGCGTCGCCTCGATCGAGATGTTCGAGGCCGTCGGGCGGGAATACTGGCCGACCTATTTTCGCAGGATCCACGATCTATTGAAGCCCGGCGGGCGAGCGGGACTGCAGATCATCACCATTCAGGACGCTCTGTTTGACGACTATGCGGCGCGTACGGACTTCATCCAGAAGTACATATTTCCGGGTGGTTGCCTGCCTTCGGAGCGGAAGATAGCGCCGATTGTTTCTCGCGCAGGCCTGACCCAGATCGACGTCGAACGCTTTGGTCGTGACTATGCGGACACCTTGGCGCAGTGGGCGCAGCGGTTCGACGCCGCATGGGATGAGATTCGCACGCAGTCACCGACCTTCGACGAGCGTTTCCGACGGTTGTGGCGCTTCTATCTCGCCTATTGCGAGGCCGGCTTCCGCTCTGCACGCACGGACGTGGTTCAACTCGCGCTTGGGCGCGCGGCGTAGGCGCGCAAGGCTGGCCTGGTCTGGCCAGGTGTCCCACCGTGGTTAGCTACAAGAGCAAGATGGCTATCAATCGCAAGTCGGTCGCTTTTATCGGTCTGGCGGGTGTCCTGGCGGCCGGCCTGGGCGTGCTCTTTGCTGTCACACGGCCGGAGGAGATCGCCACCTCGACGGTGACAATGCAGAAGACTGAGCGTGTCATCGCGGTCGTCGGGCGAGTTCGACCCGTCGATCGCGTCGACGTGAGGCCGCTGTACGCCGGTCAAGTGCTTCGATTGCTGCATGACGAGGGCGACACCGTTGCGGCGGGCGAGCCTTTGGCGGTCATCAAGGCCGTCGTCGAACAGGCCCAAACTGAGGCTGAACTGGCGCGCGTTCAGTCGGCTCGCGCGCGGGCCGCTGAAGCCCTGCAAAGCTATCAGCGGACAAAGACCCTCTTTGATCGCGGCTTTGCGGCGGGGGCCGCGCTGGATCAAGCGAGCGCCGCGCTGCGCGCGGCGCAGGCCGACGTGGGAGCCGCCGAAGCCACGGCAAAGGTCGCTGCGGCGCGGACGAGGGAATTCGTCGTCCGCGCGCCCAACGCCAGCCTCGTGCTTTCTCGGCCCATCGACGCTGGCCAGGTCGTGGACACGAACACGACGCTTTTCGAGCTCGGCAGCCTGACAGGCGGCGAGATCGAGGCCGAGGTGGACGAGGCGTACGCTGACGCCATTCAACCGGGAATGGCCGCACGATTTGCGGCGACCGGCTCTAAAGCCACCTTCGTCGGCCAGGTGAGTGAAGTCTCTCCCCGGGTGGACGCTGCGACCGGCGGCCGGCTGGTCAGGCTGACCTATGGCGAAATGCCCGGTCTGGTCCCAGGCCGGTCGGTCGATGTCACCATTGTCGTGCGGCCCGCTGAGACGGTGATCCTGGTTCCACGCAGCGTGGTGCTGGACGCCTCGGTGGCGCCGAAAGTCTATGTCCTGGGGAAGGACGGCGTGGTGGGCGTTCGGGCGGTGCGCATCGCAGACTGGCCTTCTGGCGATGCGATCGTGGAGAGCGGGCTGGCCGAGGGAGATCGCGTCCTGCTTGATCCTGCAAAGGCGTCGCCCGGCGAGCGGGTAAGGGGAAGGGCGGAGCGTTAGAATGTTCGCCTTCATGATGGCGCGGCGCTACCTCGCTTCGAACCCGGCCCAGACAGCGCTGCTCCTGGCCGGCGTAGCCCTGGGCGTCGTCGTGTTCGTGTTCATTACGGCTCTGATCGAGGGGCTGGCGGTGCGCCTGACGGACGAAGTCACGTCCAACAGCGCTCATGTCAGCTTGGAGCCGGATATCCAGCGAGGACGCATTCTCGCTGCGCCGGGGGTTAGGAGCGAAGGCCCGGCTCTGGTCTCGACGTTCCAACGTCAGCAGATCCGCCAATGGCGCGCCGCCGTCGATCAGATCCGTGCCCAAGGCGGGGTGGCCGGCATCAGCCCTCAGATTACGGGAAGCGGCTTCCTGCTACGTGGGGAAGCGGTTCAACCCGTCTCGGTCACCGGCCTGGAGCCGGACGGCTTGGATGTGATCTCGCCGATCAGTACGCACATCATAGCTGGGACCGCAGTGCTCGGCGCGGACGGCGTGCTTGTGGGCGAACGCCTTGCCAACGAACTCGGCCTGGGGACCGACCAGCCGGTGCTGCTTCGCACCGACCGGGGAGCCGAACGATTGCTTACCGTTCGCGGAATATTCCGGACTGGCCTGGAGAGCCTGGACTCGCGGGTTCTATTTCTGAATCTGCAGACGGCAAGGCCGCTATTCCGGTTGCCGGAAGGCGTCTCAAACATCGAGATCAAGCTGGAGCGGCCGGCCGAGGCCGTCGCCGTCGCCCGCGCGCTCAAGGAAGCGACAGGGCTGCGCAGCACGCCCTGGCAGGAGAAAAACGAATCTCTGGACGACGCACTCCGCGCACAAGGCCAGACCGGTCGACTGATCCAGCTGTTTTCTCTCGTGTCGATCATCATCGGCGTGGCGAGCGCGCTAGTCCTTTCGGCTTATCGCCGACGGCCTGAAATCGGGATCATGCGGGCGACAGGCATCTCATCAGGCTTCATCGCGCAGGTTTTCATCCTGCAGGGCCTGATCATCGGCCTCGTCGGCGGGGCGATCGGGTGCCTGGTCGGATATGGTCTCTGCCAGGGCCTCGCCTCGATCGCCCGGCCGGACGGCCGCCCGGTTTTGCCGATCGCGCCCGAACGCGGCGGTTACCTGACGGTGTTCGTGTTGGCGACGCTTGGCGCCGTCGCCGCTTCGGCGTGGCCGGCGCGCTCGGCCTCGAAGGTCGATCCCCTGGATGCGATCCAGCTATGAACGCATTGCTCAGCGCCAGAGGCGTCGAGAAGCGCTTTCAAAACGGGGACGAGATCACCCAGGTGCTGAAGGGGATCGATCTCGAGCTCCGGACTCGGGAACTCGTGGCCCTCGTCGGAGCCTCGGGGTCTGGCAAGTCGACGCTGCTTTCAATTCTCGGCCTGCTGCTGAGATCCTCCGCCGGCGAGATCTGGGTCAACGGAGAGCGGATTGACGACCTGCCCGAAAACAAACGCGCCGCCTTCCGCAACCAGAAGCTCGGATTCATTTTCCAGGCCCATCATCTGCTTCCGGATTTCAGCGCGCTCGAGAACGTAGCCCTTCCAGCCGCAGCCCCGGCTGGGGGCATTTCCAAGTCGATCCGCGCACGCTCAGCCGAATTGCTGGGCCGCGTCGGATTGGAAGACCGAATGGACTTTCGGGCTACCCGGCTTTCCGGGGGCCAGAAGCAGCGGGTGGCGATCGCAAGGTCGCTCATCAACGGCCCGCTGCTGGTGCTTGCCGACGAGCCGACGGGAAACCTAGATCGCGAGTCGGCCGATCAGGTCCTTTCCTTGATGCGGGAAATGAACCGGCAAGACGGCGTCACCTTCCTGATCTGCACTCATGATGAGCACGTCGCATCCCAGTGCTCACGCCGCATCGTGCTCGTCGATGGGCGGGTAGGCAGTGAGAGCTCGTCCTCCAACCTCTAGTCTGGACGCTTAAGGCCTTGCGGCGCTTAGCCCGGCCGGGTGGCGGAAAGTCCATACATCAGCGGAATCCTGGGCATGGACGGGGGCGGGGCGAGGCGGCCGCCGCCGAGGTCCTGCATGTTCGCGAACGCCGCCCAGCCGTTCGAATAGGGGTACTCAACCAGCCGCTCGAGCGTCAGGCCGGCCTCGATCAGAGCGCTGACGACTTCGCCCACGCCCCAGTAGAATTCGAAGGCCGGATTGGGATTGCGGAACTCCTCGACCCCGGGGTGGTAGGCGTCGAGCGCCAGGGTCTCGCCGGAATCGGCCACATAGTCGCCGACGCCGTCCGGCTCCTCGATCGGCCCTTCGGCGAAGTAGTCGTGACGCGGCGTCCATTGCGGGTCGAACACCAGCGAGAAGGGATGGAACTCGACCATGCCGAAGCGGCCGCCGGGCTCCAGCAGGTCGGCGACCCCGCGGCCCCAGGCCTTCAGGTCGGACAGCCAGCAGATCGTGCCGTAGGAGGTGAAGACCCGCTCGAATCTGCGGCCTTCCGTCCGGGCCTTGGCGAACCAGTCGAGCAGATCCGAGCGTTCGAACCGGGCCGCCACCCCGCTCTCGGCCGAGAGCCTGGCGGCGAAGGCGACGGCCTCATCGGAGATGTCGACGCCGGTCACCCGCGCGCCGAGCCGGGCCAGGCTCAGGCTGTCCTGTCCGGAATTACACTGCAGGTGCGCGAGGCTGCGCCCGGCGACGTCGCCCAGCATGTCCAGCTCTTCGGGATAGAGCGTCGATCCGCCGGCGCGGAAGAACGCCGCCTGGTCGCCCTTGTGGCTGTTGTGGGCGCGGGTGGCCTCGTTCCAGGAGCGGCGGTTGGCTTCGTGCAGGTCAGGTCGCATGTCAGGTCTCGAAGATCAGCAAGGCCTCGGCCTCATCGCCCAGCATCTCTCCGGTCGGGCGAAAGCCCAAGCGCGCATAGAAGCCGGCGGGGCTGGCCTCGCCCAGCCCGTAGCTGGTGTAGAGCTCGGTGACGCCCTTGGCGCGGAGGCCGCGGACCACCATCGCGAGCGCGCGCTGGCCGACGCCCTTGCCCTGGTAGGGGCCGGCGATCATGAGCCGCCACAGGAACGCGCCATCGTGCTCGATGCCGTCATGCCAGTCGCCGCCCAGGTGCAGCATCACGAACCCGGCCGGCTCCTCGTCCACATAGATTCCGCGGAACCAGGCGTTTTCGGAATAGTGCGCCTCGGCGATGGATTGGCCGTTGTCGGCGACCTTGCCGCGCTGGGCCTCGGACAGGGTTTCGCTCAGGTCGCAGATGTCGGTCACGCTTTCGGCGGTGATGCGGCGCAGGCTGACTTCGAACGGGGCGGTGGCGGTCATGGGCTCCTCGGGGGCGGAAATGGGCCGCGGGTTTGCCCGCATCTGCGTCGAGAAGCCGTCGAGACGCCGTGGAGGAAGCCTGGGGGCTCAGTTCCCTTGAACCTGGGCCCGCCGGCTCTTGGGCTTCGGATCGGACGGCAGCGCCCCCTGGGTCAGGTCGGCCAGGATCGGACAGTCGGGGCGGTCGTCGCCGGCGCAGCAGTGCGAGAGGTGGCGCAAGGTGTCGGCCATGGCCTGCATCTCGGCGATGCGGGCGTCGAGGTCGGCCAGGTGCCGCTCGGCGATCGCCTTGACCTCGCGGCTGGGGCGCACGCGGTCGCGCCACAGCGACAGGAGCTGGGTGATCTCCGGCATCGAGAAGCCGAGCGAGCGGGCGCGGCGGATGAAGCGCAGCTCGTTGATCTCGCGCTCGTCGTACTCGCGATAGTTGGCGTCGGTGCGCGCCGAGGGCCGCACCAGCCCGATCTCGTCGTAGTAGCGGATCATCTTGGTCGTCACGCCGGACGCCTTGGAAGCCTGGCCGATGTTCATGGGAGTCTCCTCTAGACCGCCACTGGAGGCCGGAAGGCCTTCAGCCGCAGGGCATTGGTCAGGACGCTGACGCTCGACAGCGCCATGGCGCCGGCCGCCGCCATCGGCGACAGCAGCAGGCCAAAGGTCGGGAACAGCACCCCCGCCGCGACCGGGATCAGGACGACGTTGTAGCCGAACGCCCAGATCAGGTTCTGGCCGATGTTGCGCATCACCGCCCGGCTCAGGGCGGCGGCGGTGGCCACGGCCCGCAGGTCGCTGCGCATCAGCACGACGTCGGCGCTCTCGATGGCGACGTCGGCGCCCGCGCCCATGGCGATCCCGACGTCGGCCGCGGCCAGGGCCGGGGCGTCGTTGACCCCGTCGCCGACGAAGGCGATGGCGCCGAACCGTTCGCGCAGGGCCTTGATAGCTGCGACCTTGCCGTCCGGCAGCACCTCGGCCTCGATCTCGTCCAGGCCCAGCTTGGCGGCCACGGCGCGGGCGGTGTGGGCGTTGTCGCCGGTGATCATCGCCACCTTCAGTCCCATGGCGTGCAGAGCGGCCAGCGCCTCCGGCGTCGTCGGCTTGATCGGGTCGGCGACCGCCAGGATCGCGGCGAGCTTGCCGTCGACCGCGACATAGAGCGGGCTCTTGGCCTCGGCCCCCAGACGCTCGGCGGTGGCGGCGAACGCGCCGACGTCGAGGCCCAGCTTGGCCATGAAGCGGTCGGCGCCGACCTGCACCAGCCGCCCGTCGGCCCGGGCTTGGGCGCCGAAGCCGGGAACCGCCTCGAAGTCCTGCGGCTCGGCTACCGCCAGGCCCCTGGTCTTGGCCGCCTCGACGATAGCCTCGGCGATCGGGTGCTCCGAGCGGCTCTCGACCGCCGCGGTCAGGGCCAGGACCTCGTCCTCGCCGAACCCGCCCGCGGCTTGCAGGTCGGTCAGGGCCGGACGGCCCTCGGTCAGGGTGCCGGTCTTGTCGAAGGCGACGACCTTGACGTCGCGCAGCGCCTGCAGCGCCTCGCCGCGGCGGAACAGTACGCCGAGCTCGGCGGCCTTGCCGGCGCCGACCATGATCGAGGTCGGCGTCGCCAGGCCCATGGCGCATGGGCAGGCGATGATCAGCACCGCCACGGCGTTGACCAGGGCGAAGGCGAGCGCCGGGCTCGGCCCAAAGACCATCCAGACGGCGAAGGTCAGCAGCGCCGCGGCGATCACCACCGGCACGAACCAGGAGGTCACCTTGTCCACCATCGCCTGGATCGGCAGCTTCGAGCCCTGGGCGGCTTCGACCATGCGCACGATCTGCGCCAGCATGGTTTCGGAACCGACCTTGGTGGCGCGGAAGCGGAAGGCCCCGGTCTTGTTCACCGTCCCGCCGACCACGGTCGCGCCGACGGTCTTCTCCACTGGGATCGGTTCGCCCGTGATCATGGATTCGTCGATGAACGAGGCGCCGTCGACCACTTCGCCGTCGACCGCGACCCGCTCGCCCGGACGCACCGCGACGACGTCGCCGGCGACCACCTCGGCGATCGGAACCTCGACTTCCTCGCCGCCGCGCACGACGCGGGCGGTCTTGGCCTGCAGGGTCATCAGCCGCTTGATCGCCTCGCTGGTGCGGCCCTTGGCCTGGGCCTCGAACAGCCGGCCCAGCAGGATCAGGGTGACGATGACCGCGGCGGCCTCGTAGTAGGCGTGGTCGGCGCCGGCCGGCAGCAGGAACGGCGCAAAGGTCGCCACCGCCGAATAGGCGAAGGCTGCGCTGGTCCCCAGCACCACGAGCGAGTTCATGTCCGGGGTGCGGCGGATCAGGTTCGGCACGCCTTTGCGGAAGAACCGCAAACCCGGCCCGAACAGCACGATCGCGGCCAGCACGAAGCTCGCCAGCCGCCAGGGCTGCTCGCCGATGCTCGCGGCCAGCCAGTGGTGGACGCCGGGGATGAAGTGGCGGCCCATCTCGATCACGAACAGCGGCAGGGCGCCGGCCGCGGCGACCGCGACGGCGCGCTTCAGGCCGGTGATCTCGGCCTCGCGGGCCTCGCGTTCGCGGTCGGCCAGGTCCGGGGCGGCGGCGCGGTCGATATCCTCGGCGCCATAGCCGATGGCCGCGACCGCGGCGATCAGCTGCGCGGTCTCGGCGCCGCCGGCCAGGGCGCGGACATGCGCCCGCTCGGTCGCCAGGTTCACCTGGGCGTCCAGCACGCCGGGGACGGCCTTCAGCGCCTTCTCGACCTTGGCCACGCAGGAGGCGCAGGTCATACCCTCGATCTTGAGGTCGACGGTGCGGTCCAGCGGCTCGTAGCCGGCCTTGCGGATCGCCTCGACCACGGCGGCGGTGTCGCCCTCCGGCGTCAGTTCCACATGCGCCCGCTCGGCGGCGAGGTTGACGCTGGCGGCGGCCACCCCCGGCACGGCGGCGATGGCTTTTTCCACCCGTCCCACGCACGAGGCGCAGGTCATGCCCAGGACGGGAATTTCCAGCGGCTTCAGGATCGGCTGCGACATGACGGGCTCCTCGAACTCTTGATGCCCGTCCTTCATGAACTCTCCCATCATGGGATGGTCAAGCGGCGATATTCAGTTTGACCTTCCTGCCGTGGGAAGGTGCAGAACCGCTCCAGAGTGATCCTCAAGGAGTAGATCGGATGATGAATTTCCAGGTTGAAGGCATGTCCTGCGACCACTGCGTGCAGTCGGTGACCAAGGCCGTGCAGGCGGTCGAACCCCGGGCCAAGGTCACGATCGACCTGGCCAGCGGGCGGGTCGCCGTCGACGGAAGCGAACGTCGCGACGCCGTCGCCCAGGCGATCAGGGACGCGGGCTACAGCGTCGCGGCGGCCTAGCCGTCAGTTGCGGCGACTGCCGTCTTCCCAATAGTACCGGCGTGCGCCGGGGTCGTAGTAGTAATACCGACCCGCACGCTCGTCGTAGTACTGGCGGCGGTTGACGTTGCTGTCGTGCTTGGGCGTGGTCACCGCGCCCAGCGCCGCCCCGGCCGCGCCGCCGATCAGGGCGCCTGTCCAGGAGCTGTCGACCGCGCCGCCGATCGCCGCCCCGGCCAGACCGCCGGTCGCCGCGCGCTCGGTGGTGGTGGTGCCGCAGGCGGCCAGGAGCAGGACCGAACCGACTGCGGCGGTCTTCAGACTGAGTGTCATCGCGAACCTCTCTGGGTTACGCCGTCCCATGGAGACGAACGGGCGCGCTCCGAGGCTGGTTCCCTAATCCGGCCGGGCCCAGGCCTTGCCGGTCATCGCGTTTTCCTCGCCCAGCTTGAACAGCCTGCGCATGCTCTCGGGCTCGAAGTTCAGGCTGCCGCTCTCGGCGTCGCGCGGCACCTCGGCGATCTCGAATTCCATGCGGTTGCGCTCGGCGAAGGCGCGGTTGGCGGCGATGTGGGCGCGCAGGTTGGTCTTCATCATGGTGTCGAAGGCCCGGCCCAGGATGGTCGGGGCCCGGCCGCGCACCACCGCGAAGGTGGGGTCCAGCTTGCCGTTGACCAGCACGAAGATGCGCCCGGGCGTCATCGCCTGGCCTTCCGGAGCCTCCCAGAAATAGAGCCCCTCAGGGATCGAGACGAACGGCGCGGTCACCCCGCCGTCGACATGCATCTCGTCGATCTGGTGGCCGTCGGCGTCGCCGATCGGGATGATCACCGGCGGGAACACGCCGGGGATGGCGGCCGAGGCGACCAGCACCTCGCGGAACAGCTTCAGCGCGTCGGGGCCGCCGCGCGAGGCGATCTCCCCCATGTCCCAGACCACGGTCTGCTGGCTGTCGAGGTTGGTGGTGGCGATCAGCAGCCGCCGGCCCTTGGCATGCTCCTGGGCGATCTCGTGCAGCATCACCGAGGTGCAGTAGGTCTCGACCAGGCCGCGTAGATGCTCGGGGCTGTAGAGGCTGGACGAGAACAGCACCCCCAGGCCCTGACCCTTGAGCACCGTGCTGGCCCGGCCGCCAGCGTAGGCCTCGCGCAGCGTGGCGTCCCAGCGCGGACCCAGGAAGGCGAACGGCGCGATCAACGCCCCGGTGCTGACCCCGGTGACCACCTCGAAGCTCGGCCGGGTGCCGGCCTTGGTCCAGCCGGCCATCACCCCCGCGCCATAGGCGCCGTCGGCCCCGCCGCCGGAGATCGCCAGCACGTCGACCCGCCGGTCGCCGGTGTTCGCCAGTTGCCGCTGGGTGCGGCTGGTGAAGGCCAGCGCCGAGGCCTGGTCCGAGGCGTCGAAGCGGATGTCGGCGGCCGTCGGCGGCAAGGCGCGGTGCGCCTCGTCGGCGGTGAAGTCCTCGCGAGAGAACGATGCGCAGCCCGCCAGCGGGGCGGAGGTCAACGCCAGGACAAACGCGGCCAGTACAGAACGACGCAACATCGGCTCTGTTGCCGCACGCTGGGCGTGCGGCGTCAAGCGGCCTTCGCGCGGTTAGGGCAGCAGGATCGCCTGGGCGATCATGCCGAGACCCACGATGCTGACCAGCCAGGCCAGTGAGCGCAGGTGGCGCACGCCCCAGGCGTAGAGCGGCACATAGGCGACCCGCGCCCAGAAGTAGATCTGCGCGCCGAGCGCGGTGGTCTCGTTCTCCTTGCCCGCGACGTTAGCGATCAGCACCGCGCCCAGGAACAGCGGCAGGGTCTCGAACAGGTTGTCCTGCGCGCGCTTGAGGCGCTGGGCCCGGTCGCTCAGCGGCGGCATCTCGCCGTCGCGCGGGCCGGTGTTCCACTTCAGGCCGTATTGAGCGGTCCTGGCGATGTCGAAAAGCAGGATCTGCGCGAAGGCCAGGACAAGCGTCCAGGCCGCCATCATCAAACCGATCGTCATGCCGAATCTCCCCGAGTTTGACCCCCACTGTGGGGCCAGCGGCCCGTCACGGCGAGTCGCAACGGCCGCGGCCGGGTCCGGCGACTATGGCGCTGGGCGGGCAGGGCCTCTATGCACGGCGCTTCCAAGGAGAGAGCTGTGCCCGCCGACCCGCCGTCCCACGCCGTCACCCAGAGCAACGGCGCGGGGATCGCCCTGCGCGTGGCGGCGATGGCGTGCATGGCCGTGCTCGCCGCGCTGGTGAAGGCCTGCGCCGAACGCGGCGCGCCGGTGCTGGAGATCGTCTTCTTCCGCAACGCCTTCGCCTTCGTGCCGGTGCTGCTCTACGTCTCGCGTACGACCGGGTTCTCGGTGCTGAAGACCAACCGCCTCGGCGGCCACGCCACCCGTGCGGCGGTGGGGCTGGTGGGCATGGTCTGCGGCTTCACCGCCGTCTCGATGCTGCCGCTGACCGAGTCGACGGCGCTGTCCTTCGCCTCGCCGCTGTTCATGACCGCGCTGTCGGCGCTGATCCTCAAGGAGGTGGTCGGGGTCCATCGCTGGGCCGCGGTCGCCATCGGCTTCGTCGGGGTGCTGATCATGGTCCGCCCCGATCCCGGCCACATGGCCAATCTGGGCACCGCCTTCGCGCTGCTCGGCGCGCTGGGCGCGGCCGGGGCGATGATCGCCATCCGCGAGATCGGCCGCACCGAGCCGGGCCCGACCATCGTCTTCTACTTCACCCTGGCCGGCATGCTGCTCGGTCTGGCCAGCCTGCCGTTCGGCGGCTGGACGATCCCCGACCTGACCACCCTGGCCATGCTGATCGGCGCGGGCCTGATCGGCGGCACGGGGCAGTTGTTCCTGACCGAGGCCCTGCGCCGCGCCCCGGTCGCGGTGGTGGCGCCGTTCGACTACAGCCAGCTGATCTGGGCCGGGATCATCGGTTACCTGGTCTGGGACGAGATCCCCCGCGCCGCCACCATCGCCGGGGCGCTCGTGGTCGCCGGCAGCGGCGTCTACATCCTCTATCGCGAGACCCGTCGCCTGCGTCGCGGCGCCTGACGGCGCTTGGCGCTGAGATTGACAGACCGGCGTTACGGGAGGACTCTCGCCGATGCCGGACGAACGCGCGCCGGGCCCTTCCCAGCCTGACCTCGGCCGTCGCGGACACACGGAGGCTGACGATGTTCAAGGGGGTCATGCTCGCGATGATGGCGCTGGCCATGCTGGCGGTCGCGACGACGGCGGAGGGCGCGGTCAGCGTGTTCGGCGGCGGCCTGGCCCAGGATTGCGCCGACGCCGCGATCCGCGGCGAGGACGATCCCAAGTTTCAGGATTCCTGCACCCTGGCGCTGGAGACCGAGTTGCTCGATCCGCGCGACCGGGCCGGCACCTTCGTCAATCGCGGCGTGCTCAAGCTGCGCCGCGCGGCCTTCTCGGACGCCGCCCGCGACTTCGATTTCGCCGTCCGCCTGCAGCCGGAAATGGGCGAGGCCTATGTCAACCGCGGCGCGGCCTCGATCGGCCGCAAGCGCTACGCCGAAGGGCTCAGCGACATCAACCGCAGCCTCGAACTGGGCGTCAGCGAGCCGGAAAAGGCCTACTACAACCGCGCCCTGGCCCACGAAGGTCTCGACGACCCGAAGTCGGCCTATTTCGACTACCAGAAGGCGTTGGAAATCGCCCCCGATTGGGACGCCCCGCGCCAGCAGTTGAGCCGCTTCACGGTTTCGCGCCGCTGATGCGGAGCCTTGCGGCCGGTTTGGACGTTTGATGACCATGCGACCGATGCTCCTCGCCCTGGCCGTTCTCGCCGCGTCCGCTTCGCCGGCTCCGGCCCAGGCGCCGCGCGATCCCGTCGCCCGCGACCTGACGATCCGCAACCAGGAGCTCCAGGCCCAGCAGATGATCGACCGGCAGCGGTCGGTGGCGCTGGAGAACGACCTCAACGCCCTGGATGCGCGGGTGCAGAGCCAGGAGCGCCTGTTGGGGCTGCAGGCCCAGCGCGGCCCGACCCTGGCGCCGCTGGACCCCGGGGTGCGGCCGCCGCCCCTCAACATGGGCAGCTACGCCACGATCCCCGACGCGGCCCTGGCGGCCTCGAACGCCCGGGTCCGCGAAGCCTCGCAAAACAAGCGCTGACAGCCGCGCCGTTCGGCTCCATCCTCTCGCCGGGCTGGGGCGTCGAGGCGTCACGGGAAGGATTGGGACATGCGTTGGCAGGGCGGCCGAAGAGGCGGCAACATCGAAGATCGCCGCGGAATGAGCGCGGCCGGGGTCGGGGGCATCGGGCTGGGCGGCCTGGCCTTGGCGCTGATCGGCTATTTCGTCTTCGGAATCGATCCGTCGACCACCATGTCTGTGGTTCAGGGAACCGGCGGCCAGGCAGAGCAGCAGGAGGGCGTGCGGGGCACGACCCAGGACGCCGGCGGCCAGTTCGTCGATGTCGTCGAACAGTCGACCACCGATGTCTGGAGCCAGATCTTCGCCGCCGAGGGCCAGCGTTATCGCCGCCCGGCCGCGGTGGTGATCTATGACCAGGCGACCGGCACCGGCTGCGGCATGGGCCAGTCGGCGATGGGGCCGTTCTATTGTCCGGCCGACCAGAAGATCTATCTCGACCTGGCGTTCTGGAATGAGTTGGAGAGCCGCTTCGGCGCCAAGGGCGAGGCGGCTCGCGCCTATGTCATCGCCCACGAGGTCGGCCACCACGTCCAGAACCTCACCGGCGCCGCCAACAACGTCGAGCGTGGCTCGCGCGGCGCAGACTCCTCGGCCGTGCGGCTGGAACTGCAGGCCGACTGTTATGCGGGCGTCTGGGTCGCCCACGCCCCGGCCGCGTCCGGCGGCCAGGTGGCGCTCGATCCCGCCGACATCGAGGACGGCATCCGCGCCGCCGCTGCGGTCGGCGACGACGCGATCCAGAAGCAGGCCCAAGGCCGCGTCATGCCCGACGCCTTCACCCACGGCTCCAGCGAGCAGCGCATGCGCTGGTTCCGCATCGGGGTGGAGAAGGGCGATCCGGCCGCGTGCGACACGTTCCGGGCCGGGCGGCTCTGAGGCCGCTTCAGTCGGGCGCCTTCAGAAACTCGACATAGAAGCGCACCGGGCCGGTCAGCGTCACGTGGTGGACAATCCCCGGCTCGACCACGCCGGGCGCCTCGGCGGGCGTCAGCAGGCGTTCGGCCGCCTCGCGCCGCGGATCGGTGACGCGGTAGAGCAGGGCGCCTGCCATGACCTGGATCCGTCCCCAGACCCCGGCCTTGGTGTTGTGCTCGCCGAGCAGGCCGGCGGGCGTCGTCGTCTCGTCGAACTCCGGAGTGCGGCGATAGGCGACCACGTCGTTGGGAAAGCTGTCGGCCGGTTTGGTCATGACTTGATCCCGCTGCTGGGTCCGCGGAGACTGCCATGACTTCCAATGGGGAGCAGTGATCGTCGTCAAAGACGCGGCGGCGAAGGGGGATCCATGAGCATGTCGCGTCTACGCCCCTTCGGGCCCGAGATCTGGCTCGCGGACGGCGGCCAGGCGCAGGTCGCCGGGTTTCGCTATCCGACGCGGATGGCGGTGATCGGCCTGACCGGCGGCGGCTTGCTGGTCTGGTCGCCGGTAGCGCTCGACTACGACCTAGCCGCGGAGCTTGCGGCGCTGGGCGAGGTCGCCGTCCTGGTCGCGCCCAATTCGCTGCATGACCTGCATCTGGCGCAATGGCGCTCGGCGTTCCCGACCGTTCGGCTGTACGCCGCGCCGGGGCTGGCGGCCAAACGGGCCGACCTGCGCATCGATGTCGAGCTTGGGGATACGCCGCCGGGCGACTGGCCGGCCGACCTCGACTACGTGCTGATGGCCGGCAACGCGATCACCACCGAGGCGGTGTTCTTCCATCGCCCCAGCCGCACGGTGCTGTTCACCGACCTGCTGCAGCAGTTCCCGCCCGGCTGGTTCACCGGCTGGCGGGCGCTGGTCGCGCGGCTGGATCTGATGACGCAGCCCCAGCCCGCCGTGCCGCGCAAGTTCCGGGTCGCCTTCACCGACCGCCGCGCCGCCCGCGCCAGCCTGGCGCATATCCTGGACTGGCCGAGCGACAAGGTGGTCATGGCGCACGGAACCCCCGTGGAACGCGACGGTCGCGCGTTCATCGCCGGCGCGTTCGGCTGGCTGACGCGCTAGGCGCGCAGCCTTGGCGATCAGTCGAGGGACCTGGCGATCGCGCGCAGGAAAGCGACGTTTTCCATCTCGCGATTGGTCGCCTCGTCCATCGAGGTGCCGTACGCCCGGTTCGCCGACAGCTTGACGATCACCACGCCCCGCGAGGGATCGACGTAGACCAGTTGGTTGTAGATGCCGATTGCACAGAACTCCCCGCAGTCGCCATCGGGCAACCACCACTGGTAGCCGTAGCCGAGTTCCAGCGCGTGGTCGGCCAGGATCGGCCGGCCGGGCGCAAGATGGGGTGCGTCGGCGCGGGTGGAGGCCTTCACCCAGGCCTCAGGCACCACCTGGACGCCCTGCCAGACCCCGTTATTGCGATAGAGTTCGCCGAGCTTGGCGAAGTCGCGAGCCGTCAGGTTGAGCCCGGCGAAGGCCATCTCCATCCCGACGCTGTCGCACAGCCAGTCTCCCGGGGCTTCCAGCCCCAGCGGCTCGACCAGCTTTTCCTGCATGTAGTCGGCGATGGATCGGCCGGTCGCGCGGACCAGCAACGCGCCGAGGGCCTGGGTGTCGCCGGAATTGTAGCGGCAGACAGTCCCGGCGGCCGACTCCGGCGTCATCGTCGCGACAAAGTGGTCGAGCGTGGAGCGCCCGCTCATCGCCGCGCTGAGGCGGAAGATGTCGGAGGTCGGGTCGTTGTAGTCCTCGTTCCAGCGCGCGCCCGAGGACATCTGGAGGACGTGGCGGATGGCGACGCCATCATAGGCCGAGCCGGGCTCGACTGGCACATAGCGGCTGATCGGATCGTCGATGCTGGCGATCTTTCCGTCGTGGATGGCGATGCCGACCAGCGCGGACACGAAGCTCTTGGCGACCGACCAGGAGATCCACTGAACGTCGCGGCCGCCCGTCAGGGCGTAGCGTTCATGGCGGACACGCCCGTCCTTGAGCACCAGCAGGGCGACGGTGTCCGTTTCGATGAAGAACTCCTCGGAAGACTTCCGCCGCCCGTCGAAGTCGTACTGGGCCGGCGGCAGGACCGACTCGCCATCCGGAAACTGGTACGGCGCGCGGGCCGGCGACATGTGACTGGAGGGCATCAAGTCCTTCAGTCGGGGGAAGTTCTCGTGCTGCGGCGCCCCTGAGAACATGCCGGTGTCGGACATCGTCGCTGCCTTTTCGGTGGTCATGGCTCGCCCTCCTGGGACGGTTCGGATTTGGCGCTGAGCAGGGACGCGCCAGCGTTGCGGATCAGTTCCGGATTGGGGGGCGTAAGCCCCAGGTGCGCGAAGAACGCGGCGCCGAAGGCCAGGCTCACGGCCGCATAGGCTCGGTCGAACCCATCACCGCTGAAACGGTCGGCGATCCTTGTGGCGACTTCGGTGATCAGCCTCTGATAGATGGCGGCCAGCCGGGTCTTGAGCTCGGCGTCGCGCAGCGACAGGTGCCAAAGTTCCATCATGACGATGTTGGTCGTGCTGTCGGCGAACACCTCATGGAACAGCACCCGGCTCAACTCGTCGGCTGTCGTGGCGCGCCCCTGCACCTCGACCCTGCGGAGCTGGGCCTCCCCTCGCTCCAGCAGCCGGTCGATCAGGGCGGTGACCATGTCGGCGCGGTTGCCGATGAAATAGCGGACCAGCGAGCGCGGCTGGCCGGCCTCGACGGCGACGTGGGTCAGGGTGGTGTCGGCCAGGCCCTTGCGTACGACGCAGGCCTCGAACGCCGTGAGGATCTCGCCCCTCCGCTCGTCTCCGATACGAGGTCGCGCCATCACCAGCCCTCCGACTTTCGAATCTTGTCAAAAATGACAATTTACGACCGGCAGGCGTCTGTCAACCTGAGGGCCAAAGCGGGGCAGGGGCTTAGGCGCGCTGGGCGAACAGTCCGTCCAGCATGACGTCCAGCAACTGCGGTCCCGGCGACCAGCGATGCTCGCTGACGGTGATCAGGTTGTGCGCCACGCCGATCATCATGCAGAGCAGCGCCTCGCCCTTGGCGGTCTTGTCGCCGGGTGCAATCTCGCCCGCGGCCTGGCAGGCGGCGATGGCTTCGGAGAACACCGCGTGGCGGTTCGTGGTCTCCGGCAGGTGGGCGTAGAAGACCTCGCCGTCCTCAACGCGGTCGTCGTTCAGATAGACCAGCCGGTACTGGTCTGGATGCGCCAGCCAGTAGGCGAGATAGGCCTGGCACATGGCGCGCAGGCGCTGCTGCGGCGTCGCCGCCGTCGCCGCCGCTTCGGCGACCGAGGCGAACAGCGGGTCGAAGAACTGCTCCCAGACGTGGCGCAGCAGTTCGTTCTTGTTGCGGAAGTAGCCGTAGAGGGCCATCGGCGAGCAGCCGGCCTCGGCCGCGACCTTGCGCATCGAGACGCTCTGGAAACCCTCGGCGGCGAACAGGCCGCGGGCGGTGGCGACAATGCGCTCGCGCATGGCGTCCACCTGCTCCCGCGAGCGCCGGGGCCGTCCCCTCCGAGCCTGCGTCATCCGTCCTCCGTGGCCGCACGAACCCTATTGCACGATCGCCGTTCGCCGATTTAATTATACGCGTATAAATAAATAATCGGAGGCGAGGATGCAGAACCAACCTGATCGGCGCGCGGTGCTGACGGCGTCGATGGCCGGCGCCGGGGCCATGGCGGTCGGCGGATCGGCCGGGGCGTCGACACCGGCGGCCCAGACTGCCGACGTGATCGTGGTCGGCGGCGGCTTTTCGGGCCTGGCCGCGGCCCGCGCGCTCAAGGCGGCCAGACGCCGGGTGGTGGTGCTGGAGGCCCGCGACCGCGTCGGCGGGCGGGTCAAGCCGGGCCGTATCGCCGGGGTGACCATCGATCTGGGCGGCATGTGGCTGGGACCGACCCAGACGCGGCTGGCCGAACTGGCCAAGGGCTACGGCGTGGCCACCTATCCGACCTTCCTGGAAGGCAAGAACCTGTTCGAGGTGAACGGCGTGCGCGGGACGGGACGGGGCGAGGACTCCTTTTCGGCCCTGCCGCCCGACGCCCTGGCCGACTTCGCCGCCATGGTCGGCGAACTGGAGCAGATGGCCGGCAAGCTCAAGGGCGTGGCGCCCTGGGCCGCGCCCGACGCCGAGGCGCTGGATCGGATCACCTTCGCCACCTGGCTCGACGGCCACGCCAAGACCAAGGGCGGGCGCGGAGTGTTCGAGATGTTGATCCCGGCCCTGCTGTGCGCGCAGCCGCACGACGTCTCGCTGCTGTTCGTGCTGTTCTACCTGCAATCGGCCGGCGACCTTGCGACCCTGACCTCCTCGGGGCCGGGTGGGGCGCAGAACTTGCTGTTCGTCGGCGGGCTGCACCAGGTCGCCGCACGGATGGCCGCCGAGCTTGGCCCGGCGGTGAGGCTGAACAGCGCCGTGCGCACGATCCGCCAGGACGGCTCGGGCGTGGAGGTGGTCTGCGATGACGGCCGTTACACCGCCCCGCGGGTGATCGTCGCCCTGCCGCCGCCGCTGGCCGGCCGCATCGACTATGCGCCGATGATGCCGCACGCGCGCGATGCCCTGACCCAGCGGATGCCGATGGGCTCGTGCATCAAGGTCTGGGTGGCCTACGAAAGCCCGTTCTGGCGCAAGGCGGGCCTGAACGGCTCATTGTTCAGCGACGCCTTCGCCTTCGGTCCGGCCTTCGACGTCAGCCCGCCGGGGCAGCCGCGCGGCCTGATCGCCGGGTTCTTCGACGGCGCGCACGCCGGTGAGTGGAGCCCGCGCTCGCCCGCCGACCGGCGCGCCGAGGTGCTGCGTCTGCTGGTCGAGGGGCTGGGGCCCGAGGCGGCGACGCCGCTGGACTATGTGGAGCAGGACTGGTCGACCGAGCAGTGGTCGCGCGGCTGCTACGGCGCCTTCGCGCCGCCCGGCGTGCTGTCGGCCTATGGGCCGTCGCTGCGCGCGCCGGTCGGCCGGGTGCACTGGGCCGGCACCGAGACCGCCGAGATCTGGACCGGCTATGTCGAAGGCGCGATCCGGGCCGGCGAGCGCGCCGCCGCCGAGGCGGTCGCCGCCGGCTAGTAGGCGGGAACCGGTTCGAGGCCCAGGCAGACCGCGACGCAGCGGCGCGCCAGGGCCTCGCCGGCGTCGATGAACGGCAGCCGGCCGGAGCCGGCTTCGATCACCAGCGGAACCTCGGTGCAGCCGGCGATGATCGCCTCGGCCCCGCCGGCCGCCAGGTCGGCGGTCAGGGCGGCCATGCCGTTGCGCACGTCGGGTCCGCGCTCGCCGGCCTTGATCCGATAGAGCAGGGACATGAACGCCTCCTGCCGCTCGGGCTCCAGGGTGACCATGCCCATGCCCTGGGCGGCCAGGTATTCGCGATAGAGCTTCAGCGCCTCGCGGGTGCCCAGCACCCCGGCCCGCCGCGCGCCGCTGTCGCGGGCCGCCGCCGAGGCCGTGCCGATCATGTCGATCAGCGGCAGGCCGCTCGAGCGGGTGATGACGTCGGCATAGGCGTGGGCGGTGTTGCAGGCGATGGCCAGCACGTCGGCGCCAGCCCCGCGCAGGGCCCCGGCCATCTCGGCCAGCACCGGGCCGGGCCGGTTCACCGGGTCGTTGCGGTCGGGCACCTGTGGATTGATGTCGACCAGGGTGCGGATATGGTCCTGGTCACGCTCGGCGGGCGTCAGCGCCTGCAGCTTGGCGAGGAAGTCCAGCGTCGCCGCCGGTCCCATCCCGCCCAGCACGCCCAGGACCAGGCTCACGTGAGCGATCCTTCGAGCTCGCTGTGATAGCCGAACAGGCCCTGCGCTCCGCCGGTGTGCAGCAGCACGACCGTCTCGTCCTTGAAGACCCCCTTGCGGGCTAGGTCGATCAGGCCCTTGACCGCCTTGCCGGTATAGACCGGGTCGAACAGCAGGCCCTCCGTCCGCGCCGCCAGCTTCAGGGCGTCGATCACGCCCTCGTCGATCAGGCCGTAGCCGGCGCCGACATAGTCGCAATTGGCGAGAGTCATCTCGCGGGTGACCCGATCGCCGTGGCCCAGGAGGGCGGCGGTCTCGACCGCCAATTTGTGAACGTTGGCTTCCTGGACATCTCTCGGCGCCCGCACCCCGATGCCCAGCACGGGGATGTCGGCCCCCAGCAGGGCAAGGCCGGCGACCAGGCCGGCGTGGGTACCGGCGCTGCCGGTCGCCGTGACGATACGGTCGATGGTCAGGTTCTCGGCGTCCGCCTGGCGCACCAGCTCCAGCGCGCAGTCGACATAGCCGAGCGCCCCGATCGCGTTCGAACCCCCGCCTGGAATAACGTACGGCTTGCCGCCGCGCTCGCGCACCGCCTGCGCGGATTTTTCGAGCTCGACGTTCATGTCGGTCCCGCCCGGCACGTTCCTGATGGCCGCGCCGAGCAACCTGTCGAGAAGCACGTTGCCCGAGCCGTTATAGTCGGCCGCGTTCGACCCGGTGCGCGCCTCCAGGATGACCTCGCAGGCGAGGCCGAACTTGGCGGCTGCCGCCGCCGTCTGGCGCACGTGGTTGGATTGAACGGCGCCTTGGGTGATCAGCGTATCGGCGCCTTTCGCCAGGGCGTCGCCGATCAGGAATTCCAGCTTGCGGGTCTTGTTGCCGCCGCCGGCCAGGCCGGTGCAGTCGTCGCGCTTCACGTAGAGCGACTTGATTCCCAACTCGGCCGCGAGCCGCGGGGCGGGCTCCAGCGGGGTGGGAAGGTGCGCGAACCGCGCGCGCGGGAACCTGGCAAGCTGCATGGGATACTCCTCGAGCGCCTGCCTAGCACGCGGCCAATGTTGCTCGCGAGCCCAGATTAGCTGGCCCGTCTAGGGTTTCACCTTGGGCGGCAGGGCGGCGACCTGTTCCGGCGTCAGCTTGGTTATGTCATTGATGATGCAGGGAGAAAGCATCCCGGGGCTGGTGCGCACCTTGAGGTCCAGGTCCAGCGGGCGGCAGATCAGGTCAACCCCGGCGGTCGGCTGCATGACCAGGGCGTCGTTGGAGCTGGCGCCGGCCAGGCAGTTCCCCGACATGCCCAGGCGATAGACGTCGCGATGGCGCACGGACAGATAGAGCGTCTGGTCGTCGCCCTTAGTGTGGTTGTCGATCTGGCTCATCCGGAAGCACGGGTTGGGCGAGGCCGCTGGCTTGGCGGACTCCTGGGCCAGGGCCGGTGCGGCGAGCGCGGCGGCCGACAGGGCGGTCAGGGCGGCGGCGAGGACGAGGCGTTGCATGGCGATCCTCCTTCAAGGGCGCAGTCTAGGCGCCAGATTGCGGCTGGACGGCGGCGCTTTCAATCGGCGGCGTTCGCGCCTATGACTGGCGCTTGTCCTCGGGGGGCCGCGCTTAGGCGGCTGAGAGGCGGGCGAGCCCGCGACCCGTAGAACCTGATCCGGGTCATGCCGGCGAAGGGAAGGCGTTCCGAGCATGCTCATGCCCGGATTCCCGGTCGCCGGCAGGCCTTCTGGCCGCATAGGAGCTTGCCGGTGAACATTCAGACGCCCGTCAAAGACGCCATTCCCACCGGCGAGCGCCCCGGCTCGCGCAAGGTCTACCAGCCCGGCGTGCTGTGGCCCGACATCCGCGTGCCGTTCCGCGAGGTGGCGGTGCATCCGTCGGCGAACGAGCCGCCGGTGACCATCTACGACCCCTCCGGTCCCTACACCGACCCCAAGGCGAAGATCGACATCAACCAGGGTCTGGCCCGCGTGCGCGAGCCCTGGATCGTCTCTCGCGGCGATATCGAAGTGGTTGAAAACCCTCGTGAAGTGAAGCCAGAGGACAACGGCTTCGCCAAGGGAGAGCATCTGGCCCCGCAATTCTCCGCGCCGCGCCGGGTCTACCGCGCCAAGGGCGGGGCGGCCGTCACGCAGCTGGAATACGCGCGCCGCGGGATCATCACCCCGGAGATGGAATACGTCGCCATCCGCGAGAACCTGCGTCGCCAGGAGAACGACGGGGCGATCCGCGACGGCGAGGATTTCGGCGCCTCGATCCCGGACTTCGTGACGCCCGAGTTCGTCCGCGACGAGGTGGCCCGCGGCCGGGCGATCATCCCGGCCAATATCAATCACACCGAACTCGAGCCGATGGCTATCGGCCGGAACTTCCTGGTGAAGATCAACGCCAACATCGGCAACTCGGCGGTGCTGTCGACCGTCGCCGACGAGGTCGACAAGATGGTCTGGGCGATCCGCTGGGGCGCCGACACGGTCATGGACCTGTCGACCGGCAGGAATATCCACAACATCCGCGACTGGATCATCCGCAACAGCCCGGTCCCGATCGGCACGGTGCCGATCTACCAAGCGCTGGAAAAGGTCGGCGGGATCGCCGAGGACCTGAACTGGGAGGTCTTCCGCGACACCCTGATCGAGCAGGCCGAGCAAGGCGTCGATTATTTCACGATCCACGCAGGGGTCCGCCTGCCGTTCATTCCGCTGACCGCCAAGCGCGTCACCGGCATCGTCAGCCGCGGCGGCTCGATCATGGCCAAGTGGTGCCTGGCGCACCACAAGGAGAACTTCCTCTACGAGCACTTCGAAGAGATCTGCGAGATCATGCGGGCCTATGACGTCTCGTTCTCGCTGGGCGACGGCCTGCGCCCCGGCTCGATCGCCGACGCGAACGACGCCGCGCAGTTCGCCGAGCTGGAGACCCTGGGCGAGCTGACGCCGATCGCCTGGAAGCACGGCGTCCAGGTGATGATCGAAGGGCCGGGCCATGTGGCCATGCACAAGATCAAGGCCAACATGGACAAGCAGCTCGCGGCCTGCGGCGAGGCGCCGTTCTACACCCTCGGCCCGCTAACCACCGACATCGCGCCGGGCTACGACCACATCACCAGCGCCATCGGCGCGGCGATGATCGGCTGGTTCGGCACCGCCATGCTCTGCTACGTCACGCCCAAGGAGCACCTGGGCCTGCCGGACCGCGAGGACGTCAAGGAAGGGGTGATCACCTACAAGATCGCCGCCCACGCCGCCGACCTCGCCAAGGGCCATCCGTCGGCGCGGATGTGGGACGACGCGCTCAGCCGCGCGCGGTTCGAGTTCCGCTGGGAGGATCAGTTCAACCTCGGACTCGACCCGGAAACCGCGCGCCAGTACCACGACGAGACCCTGCCCAAGGAGGCGATGAAGACCGCACACTTCTGCTCGATGTGCGGCCCGAAGTTCTGCTCGATGAAGATCAGCCAGGACATCCGCGAGGCCGCCGCCAAGCAGAACGACGTCGCCGCCGGCATGGAGCAGATGAGCGAGAAATTCCGCGCTGAGGGCGGGGAGATCTACGTGAAGACCTAGTGATCCGATCCCCCGCTCGTCCCGGCGGAAGCCGGGACCCATGCGGCCTTACCGCTTGCGACCGATTTCGACGTGGATAGGGCTTAGTCAGCTTGGGCCCCGGCTTCCGCCGGGGTGAGCGGAGGTGAAGATGGCGATCGAACTCAAGGCTGGCGTGAAGGTCGCCGATCTGGACCTGTCCAATCTCGACTTTACAGACGCCGACTTGACCGATGCGGTGTTCGAGGGCTGCACGCTCAAGGACGGCCATGTTCAGGGCGCGGTTCTGCAGGGCGCGCGGTTCAAGGACTGCCGCCTGGTCCGCTGCCGTTTCACCCACGCCGACCTGCGCGAGGCGGTGTTCGAGGGCTGCAGTTTCGCCGACGACGAGGGCCACGTCGGGACGGTGTTCGCCTTCTGCCGGCTGGAGGAGGCGCGGCTGCGCAAGTGCGACCTGTCGTTCGCGCGGCTTGAGCGTTCGAGCCTTTGGGGCGTCGAGATGGAGGCTTGCAACCTGCGCGGATCCGCCTTCGTCCGTGCCGACTTCGGCCGCGCCTTCGGGCGTAATGTCGTTCAGTGGGCCGGGGCGCTGAAGGGCTGCAACCTGGAACTTGCGGACCTGACCCAGCTGCGGCTGCCCAAGGGCGACCTCAATCGCTCAAACTTCCGCGAGGCGGTGTTGGTCGACGCCGACCTGGAGGGGGCGGATTTGCGCGAGTGCGACCTGTTCCAGGCCCTGACCGTCGGCGCAAAGCTGGCCGGCGCCGATCTGCGCGGCGCGGAGGTGAGCGGCCTGAACCTGACGGAACTGGCCACCCTGCAAGGGTTGAAGATCACGGTCGATCAGCAGTATCGGCTGCTGAACGCAATGGGCGTGGACGTCCACGCCGAGTGATCAGTCGCGGTCGGCGCGGACCTTCACCGGCTCGGCCTTCCAGACGCGGACGGCGACGGCGGCGGTGATCGAGGCCAGGACCGCGGTGATCGCGCCGCACCACTGGAGGGTGTTCATGCCCTCGGCGGCGAAACGGCCGACGGCGGCGCTGACGAAGAACACCAGGGCCGCGGTGCCCCACTCGGCGCCCCAGCTCGAAAACAACAGCTTCAGCATCAACAAGACCTCACGATCGCGACTGCGGCCGGCAAAAGCCACAGAGAACGGCGTTCGGGAATGCGGCAAGGGGTCGCTTGGCCGTTAGGCGGCGACGGCCACGGTCTGGCGATCGGCGACGGCCTGCAGCACCCCGAACAGCTTGGCCGCCTCGATCGGTTTGGCCATGTGCAGGTCGGCGCCGGCGCTCAGGCTCGCGGCCTGGTGCGAGGGCAGGGCGTTCGCGGTCAGCATGACGATCGGGGTGCGGCTCATGCCCCGCAGGCGTTCGCGCTCGCGGATGGCGCGCACGGCGGTCAGGCCGTCCATCACCGGCATCTGCATGTCCATCAGCACCAGGTCGAAGCGCTGGACGGCGAAGGCGTCGCAGGCCTGTTCGCCGTTCTCGACGCAGACCAGGTCGACCGGCAGGTCGGTGAACAGCACCTGGACGACGCGGCGGTTGGTCGGGTGGTCGTCGGCCAGCAGCACGCGCAGCGGGCGGTCGGGCGCAGCCTCCGCCTCGATCTCGGGATCGACCTGAACCGGCGCGGCGACCACGGCCATCGGCAGCCGGACGGTGAAGGTCGAACCTTCGCCGGGGGCGCCGGTCGCGTCGATCTCGCCGTCCATCAGTCCGACCAGATGCTTGGCGATGGTGAGGCCAAGGCCCGCCCCGCCGTGGCGGCGGGTGCGCGAGCGGTCGCCCTGCTCGAAGCGCCCGAACAAGCGCTCCTTGTCGGCCGGATCGAAGCCCATGCCGGTGTCCTGCACGTCGATACGCCAGCGGTCGGGACCGTCGGTACGCACCGCGATCGCGACATAGCCTTCGCTGGTGAACTTCACGGCGTTGGCGAGCAGGTTGACGAGCACCTGCTTCACTCGCACCGCGTCGCCGACCACCACCGTCTCGGCGGCGGGGTCCAGGTCGAGGATGAGGTCGAGGGCCTTCTCTTGCGCCCGCGGGCCGGCCAGGGCGGCGACGGCGCGGACCGCCTCGCCCAGGTGGAACGGCCGGGTGACGACCTCGACGTCGCCGGTCTCGATCTGTGAAAGGTCCAGCACGTCCGAGAGCAGCCGCTCCAGCGACTCGCCCGAGCCCTGGATGATGCCGACCATCTCGGCCTGAGAGGCGGTCAGGGAGGTCTTGCCCAGCGCCGCGGCGATGGCGTTGACTCCGTTAAGCGGCGTGCGGATCTCGTGGCTCATATTGGCGAGGAACTCGCTCTGCGAGCGGTGGCTGGCCAGGAACTCCAGCGCCGCCTTGCGAATCCGGGCGATCATCACCGCACCGACCAGGCCGAAGGCCAGAAGCACCAGCGCCACCGGCAGGGCGGAGGCGCGAGCCAGGGCCGCGCCGGGCTTCTGGGGCGTCCAGCTCAGATAGAGCGGGATCTCGCCCTGGCCGGTCGGCAGCTTCAGTTCGGCGTCGCCCGGTGCGGCGAGCGAGGCGCCGACGCCCGAGCGCAGGTTCTGCAGCTGCAGCCGCTCCTGCAGCTTGCCCAGCGAGGCCGGGTCGATCTTCAGAGCCATGACGATGATCGGCGCATAGGCGCGCCGCGGCACGGCGGTTGCGAAATCCGGTTGCACCAGGGTGGCCGTGACCAGGTAAACGGCGCCGTCGTGGGCGATGAAGTCGCTGGCCTGGATCGCGTGCGAGACGGGCTCACGCGGTCCCCCAGGGCCGCGCCGTCCGATCGGGCCGCGCTCGGCCTCGGCCTGCCTGACCTGGGCGATCAGCGGCTCGGCGCCGCGGAACCGCTTGTAACTGGCAGGATCGACGGTCTGGCGATGCAGCCGCGCATAGAGCGGGCGATTGTCGCCATCGAGGACGAACAGACGCTCGAAGTCGATGTTCTGGGCGAAGTAGTCATTGAGGTTGGCGTCGGCCCAGGCCGCGTCGAAGCGGTTGTCCAGGTTGACCACCGCCTCGTCCCAGTTGGTCTCGGGAAGGATCGAGCGTTCGATCTCGGCGATGCTGGTCAGGACGCCGCGCTCGACCAGGGCGATCTCGCGGCTGCGGACGTCGGCATCGACTTGCCGCGCCCAGATCAGCAGGCTGGCGACGAACACGGCCATCGCGCCCAGGGCCAGCGCGACCAGCGGCGCCAGCAACCTAAACTCGGACTCCCGCCGCATTTGCCCCCGGCCCTTAATCGGCGCTACAGATCGCGACAGTGGCGACAAGGTGGTTAAGGGAGGGTGTGGCCCGGCAAGTTGCACGAAATAGGCGACTGGCCCGCAGGTTTCGCCCTGAGCTTCAGCCCCGATTGTGCGGGTTGAGTTCTGCGATGGAGCGCACGATCCGATCCGGCCGGATCGGGCTGCCGGCCGGCAGTCCCTCGCCGAGATGGTCATGCCAGATGGCGTAGATGCCCAGCCGCTGCGGGGCGGCGACTTCCCATTCGAGGTTGTCGCCGACCATCCAGGTTTCATGCGGCTGCACGCCGAGCACCTGCATGGCGTGGACGTAGGCTTGTTCCTGCGGCTTGCCGAACCCGGCCTCGCCCTCGATCTGCACATGATCGAACAGCGGCGCGAGGTTGAAACGCTCGACCTTGGCACGCTGCGGCTCGGCCGCGCCATTGGTGACCAGGGCCAGCTTCACGCCCAGGTCGCAGAACGCCTGAATCGTCTCCAGCGCGCCGGGGAAGAACTTGGCCTGCTGCTCGCGATAGGTATGAAAGCGCTCGCCGAAGGCATGGGCGAATTCAGCGGTCAGGTCGGGCGCGCGGTCGCGAAGTTCCGCGAAGCCTTCCTCGACCGCCAGGATGCGGCCGGCGCCTAGGTTCTGACGCCAGATGGCGGCCCGGGCCTCGTCCGACCAGAACCGCCGGAACCCGGCCTCCATGACCACGCCGGCGTCCTCGGGCGTCACCGGGGCGAAGCGGGCGGCGAACTCTTCGATCACCGCCTGCAGGATCAGCCGGCGCGATCCGAAGGAGATGATGGTTTCGTCCAGGTCGAACAGAATCGCTTTGGGCAGGCTGCTCATGGCGCGTTGGGATGCCAGCGAAAGCCCGGCGATTCCAGCCCCGCCGGCGCCGGGTGAGTCCTTTCCGCCACGCTCGCGCTCGCCTGACGCGTGTGTGACCGGATGCGGCCATGGCCCAGCTTGACCCCCCTGACCGGGCGCCTCCAAGGTGGTGTCACGTCGGAGGGAATGAATGCGACTCAAGGCGCGTCTGGAACGTGATTGGCGGTTCTTTCGCAGTCTGAGACGCACCCTTAAGCGGGTGAAGTCGATTGCGCCGACCTCGGACAACCTGATCTGCGACGACATCCAGGCGGCGGTCGAGCAGTGGCGTGAGCGTCCGGCCCTGACCTTCGAGCACAAGACGCTGACCTATGGCGAGATGGACGCCGTGGCCAACCGTTTCGCCCACTGGGCCAAGGGGATCGGTGTGCGGCGCGGCCAGACCGTGGCGCTCTTCCTGCCTAACCGGATCGAGTACTTTCCGATCTGGTACGGCCTGACCAAGATCGGCGCCGTCACCGCCCTGATCAACAATCAGCTGGCCGGCGCGCCGCTGGCCCACTGCCTGAACATCTCGGGCGCGGCGCATGTCATCGTCGACAGTGAGACCTCGCCGGCCTTCGAACAGGCCAAGGGGCTGCTGGAACGGCCCATGCAGCAATGGGTGCTGGGCCAGGCGCACGGCGACCAGCGTGATTTGAGCCAGGCGCTGAAGAGCTGCAGTCAGCTGCCGCCCGACCGCTCCGTGCGCGACGGCATGACCGCCAAGGATACGGCGCTCTACATCTACACCAGCGGCACGACCGGCCTGCCGAAGGCCGCGCGCATCACGCATGTCCGAGCCCAGCTCTACATGCGTGGATTCGCCGGCTCGACCGGGGCGACCGACAAGGACCGCGTCTACGTCACCCTGCCGCTCTACCACGCCACCGGCGGGCTCTGCGCGCTGGGCGCGGCGCTGCTGAACGGCGGCTCGGTGGTGCTGCGCAAGAAGTTCTCGGCCAGCCACTTCTGGGACGACGTGGTCGAAGAGAACTGCACCATGTTCGTCTACATCGGCGAGCTGTGCCGCTACCTCGTGAACCACGAGGAGGTCGAGGCCGAGCGCGCGCACAAGATCCGCCTGGCCTTCGGCAACGGCCTGCGCGCCGACGTCTGGGCGCAGATGAAGAGCCGGTTCCGCATTCCGGAGATCCTCGAGTTCTACGGCGCGACCGAGGGCAACGTCTCGATGTTCAACTTCGACGGCAAGGTCGGGGCGATCGGGCGGGTGCCGAAGTGGTTGAAGGAGCGGTTCAACTTCCGGCTCGTCCAGTTCGACGTCGAGAAGGAAGAGGAGGTCCGTGGCCTGAACGGCCTCTGCATCGAGGCCGGTCCGGGGCAGATCGGCGAGTGCATCGGCAAGATCGGGCACGATGCGCGCAGCGAGTTCACCGGCTATGTCGACAAGGCCGCCTCGGACAAGAAGATCCTGCGCGACGTGTTCGCCAAGGGTGACGCCTGGTTCCGCACCGGCGACCTGATGAAGACCGATGTCGACGGCTACTTCTATTTCGTCGACCGGATCGGCGACACCTTCCGCTGGAAGGGCGAGAACGTCTCGACGGGGGAGGTGGCCGGCCACCTGCAGGCGATCCCCGGCGTGGCCGAGGCCAATGTCTACGGCGTTGCGGTCGAGGGCGCGGACGGCCGCGCCGGCATGGCCGGGCTGGTGGTCGAGCCGGAGTTCGACATCAAGGCCTTCGAGGAGGTCGTGAACCGCGAGTTGCCGCCGTACGCTCAGCCGGTGTTCGTGCGCATCCTGCCCGCGATCGAGACCACCGGCACCTTCAAGTACCGCAAGATCGACCTGGTCGACGAAGGCTTCGACCCGACGCGCTTCAAGGGGCCCGTCTACTACAAGGATCCGAACAAGGGCTATGTGAAGCTGACCAAGCCCGGTCACGCCAAGATCCTGGCCGGCGGGGTGAAGCTCTAGCGCCGCGCGCCCTACGCCGCGGCGCGGACTCGCCTATATTGGCGACATGCCGACCGAAGTGACCGCCGACGCGCCTCTGCAGGGCGCAGCCCTGATCAAGGACGAGGTGCGCCGCCTGCCGGACGCGCCGGGCGTCTATCGTATGATGGGCGAGGGCGGCGAGGTGCTCTATGTCGGCAAGGCGCGGTCGCTGAAGAAGCGCGTGCTGCAGTACGCGCAAGGCCGCTTCCACACCCAGCGCATCGCCCTGATGGTCGACCTGACCCGGTCGATGGAGTTCGTCACGGTCCGCACCGAGACCGACGCCCTGCTGCTGGAAATCAACCTGATCAAGCAGTTGAAGCCGCGCTTCAATGTGCTGCTGCGCGACGACAAGAGTTTTCCAGAGATCGTCATCCGGCGCGAGCATCCGGCCGCCCAGCTGCGCAAGCATCGCGGCGCGCATACCATCAAGGGCGACTATTTCGGGCCGTTCGCCAGCGCCCTTTCGGTCAACAAGACCCTGAACACCCTGCAGAAGGCGTTCCTGCTGCGCTCCTGCTCGGACAGCGTCTACGAGAGCCGCACGCGCCCCTGCATGCTGCACCAGATAAAGCGGTGCTCGGCGCCCTGTACAGGGCTGATCAGCCTGGAGGACTATGGCGGGCTGGTCGACCAGGCCGAGGATTTCCTGCGCGGCAAGAGCCGGGCGGTGATCGGCAGGCTGTCGGCCGAAATGCAGGCGGCCTCCGACGAGATGGAGTTCGAGCGCGCCGCCCGCATCCGCGATCGCATCCGGGCCCTGGCCTCGGTTTCGCAGGAACAGCAGATCAATCCGGAGACCTTGGAGGAGGCCGACGTCTTCGCCCTGCACGCCGAGGGCGGCCAGGCCTGCGTGCAGGTGTTCTTCTTCCGCGCTGGCCAAAACTGGGGCAACCGCGCCTACTTCCCGCGGGTCGACAAGAGCGACGAGGACCCCGAGGTGATGTCCGCGTTTCTCGGCCAGTTCTACGACGACAAGCCGATCCCCAAGCTGATCCTGACTAATATCGAGCCGGCGGAGAGCCCGCTGCTGTCCGAGGCGTTCGCCGTGAAGGCCGGGCGCAAGGTCGAGATCCACCAGCCCAAGCGCGGCGAGAAAGCCCAGCTGGTCGAGCACGCCCTGACCAACGCCCGCGAGGCGCTCGGCCGCAAGATGGCCGAGAGCTCGGCCCAATCGAAGTTGCTGGCCGGGGTCTGCGAGGCGTTCGGCCTGGAGGCCAATCCCGAGCGGATCGAGGTCTACGACAACGCCCACATCTCCGGGACCAACGCGGTCGGGGGCATGATCGTGGCCGGGCCCGACGGCTTCCAGAAGGGCCAGTACCGCAAGTTCAACATCAAGGGGACCGACCTCACCCCGGGGGACGACTACGGCATGATGAAGGAGGTGATGCGTCGCCGCTTCTCGCGCCTGGTCAAGGAAGAGGAGGCCGGCGAGAACCCGGTGCGCCCGGACCTGGTGCTGGTCGACGGCGGCGCGGGGCAACTGGCCGCGGTGCTGGAAGTGATGGCCGACATCGGCGTGGACGACATCAACGTCGTCGGCGTCGCCAAGGGGCCGGACCGCGACGCCGGGCTGGAGCGGTTCTTCATCGAGGGCAAGACGCCCTTCATGCTCGAGCCGAAATCGCCGGTGCTCTACTACCTGCAGCGCCTGCGCGACGAGGCCCACCGCTTCGCCAACGGCAGCCACCAGACCCGCCGCTCGATGGATCTGAAGAAGAACCCGCTCGACGAGATCGACGGCGTCGGGCCGGGCCGCAAACGCGCCCTGCTGCACGCCTTCGGCTCGGCGCGCGGGGTCAGCCGCGCCTCGGTCGACGATCTGGCCAAGGTGGACGGGGTGAGCGAGGCGCTCGCCCAGCGGATCTTCGACTTCTTCCGCAAGAGCTAGGTCTGCGGTTAGTCTGTCGCCCCGACGAGGGCCGACTGGGAGAGGCCCATGATCCGCTGGTCCATAGGTACGCAGACCTCCGGGCTTGCCGTGTTACGGGAAGGCGCGGACAAGCGAATCTGCGTCTATGTCAAGCAAACCCAGAAGGTCGAGCTGACGCCGGCCACCTAAAGGACCGCACTGCGTTAAAGCCGCCATGAAAGCTCTGCCGAACATCCTGACCTCGCTGCGGCTGGTCCTGACCCTCTTCGTGTTTCTGGCGCTGGCGACGGCGGCAGGGGCGGTGCCCTATGTCAGCGAGCACCTGACGCCCGAGGCGCAGTTTTCGCTGCAGCGCTGGGCTTTCTGGTCGTTCGTGATCGCCGCGGTCACCGATTTCTTCGACGGTTGGTTGGCGCGCAAGCTGGACGCGGTCAGCGTCTGGGGCGCGATCCTCGACCCGATCGGCGACAAGGTGCTGGTCTGCGGCGCGATCCTCGGCCTGCTGGCCATGGGCGGCCAGCCGGCGGTGGTGCTGCCGGCCGGGCTGATGCTGTTCCGCGAGTTCACGGTTAGCGCCCTGCGCGAGGTCGGCGCCGGTAAGGGCGTCAAGCTGCCGGTCACCATGCTGGCCAAGTGGAAGACGACGCTGCAGCTGACCGCCTTGGCGGCCGAGCTGCTGGTCGCCTCGTGGGGCGCTTTCGGCCTGCCGCCGGAACCGGCCATTGAGCAGCCGGTCACCCTGTTCGCCCATGGCCTGATGTGGCTGGCGACCATCGTCACCCTGATCACCGGGGCCCAGTACTGGGAACAGACCCGCAAGGCGCTGATCGGAAAATAGGGCCGTTGTCGCCCTGGGGGTCATCCCGGAAGTCGCGCCGCGACTGTCCGGGATCCATGAACACCCGATAGGGCCGCGCGAGCACGGCCTTTGCTTCATTCCGCCAGGCGGGCGCGAATGGATCCCGGTCCTTGGCCTACGGCCGAAACCGGGATGATCCTCGCATCAGGCCGGCGCTTTCTCGGCGGCGCGGGCCTTCACGCGCTCGACCCAGGCGACGATATTCTTGTTGTCCGGGTTGATCGGTTGGCCGACCGAGGCGCCGAACTGCAGGAAGCAGAACAGCAGGACGTCAGCCAGGGTGAAGCGGTCGCCCGCCACCCAGGTCTTGCCGGTCATCAGGCCGTCCAGCCAGGCGATCTTCTCCTGGGCCAGTTCCTTCAGGTCGCCGGCGGCGTGCGGAATGGTGCGCACGCGGCTCTGGAACAGCGGCAGGCCCTCGGCGAACCGGAAGCCGTTGGTCATCGGCTCGCAGATGTTCAGGTCGATGCGGCGCACCCACATGCGGGTGGCGGCGCGCTCTTCTGGGGTCGAGCCGATCAGCGACGGGCCGGGGAACTTCTCGTCGATGTACTCGCAGATGGCGGTTATCTCGGCCAGGTGCGAGCCGTCGTCGAGCTCCAGGCAGGGCAACTGGCCGGCCGGGTTCTTGGCGACGTAGGGCGGCTGGCGGTTTTCGCCGGCCATCAGGTCGACCTTCTCGGTCGGAACCTGCGCGCCTTTCTCGGCCAGGAACATGGTCACGACGGCCGGATTGGGGCCCATCGACGTGTAGAGTTTCATGCCGTCCTCCCTGGACTCTTGTGTGGCCGGCATTTGGCGCGGTTTACGTTGGGGCTATCAAGCCCCAAGCGCCCTCAGGACATGGGATTGGCCGCCGGGGGCGGCTCGGGCAGGGGGATGAATTCCTGGTCGTCGGCGTCGGGCAGCTTCATCCGCCCGGCCCGCCAGTCGGCCTTGGCCTGTTCCAGGCGGTCCTTGGACGAAGAGACGAAGTTCCACTCGATCAGGCGCGGGCCGATCGGCTCGCCGCCCAGCAGCATGACGATGGCGTCGCTGATCGCCGTGACCAGGATGGGCTGGCCTGGTTCGAAGACCAGCATCTGGCCCTCGTGGAACTGGCGGCCGTCAACCTCGACCATGCCCTGGGCGACATAGGCCGCGCGCTCGGGGTACTCGGCCGGAAGCTGCGCCCGCGCGCCGGCGTTCAGGTGCCAGTGGACATAGAACATCGGCGAATGGGTCTTGACCGGGGACGAGGCGCCGAAGGCTTGGCCGGCGATCAGCCGCGCCCACATACCCTTTTCCTCATGCGTCGGCAGGACGTCCGGCGAGTAGTGGTTGAATGCGGGGGCCATCTCCTCGTCTTCGACCGGTAGGGCGATCCAGGTCTGGATGCCGTTCATCCGGCCGCCCTTCTCGCGTAGGGTCTCGAAGCGCTCGGAATGGGTAATGCCGCTGCCAGCGGTCATCCAGTTCACCTCGCCCGGCCGGATCGGCTGGGTGACGCCGACGGAATCGCGGTGGGTCATCTCGCCCTCGAACAGATAGGAGAGCGTCGAAAGCCCGATGTGCGGGTGCGGGCGCACGTCGACCTCGCGGCCGAAGCCGGCCTGGAATTGTGCCGGCCCCATGTGATCGAAGAAGATGAAGGGGCCGATCATCCGACGCTTGGCGAACGGCAGGACGCGGCCGACTTCGAACCCGCCGAGGTCCTTGCGGCGTTGGTCTATGACGAGGTCGATCATGGTCCGGCTCCCTGCGCAGGTTCCTGCGAGGGAGCGCAGGAACGAGGCTAGCCTTGCGCGCTCACATAGGGGCTGACAAGGCCGAGCGGAGCGGCGGTGGTGTTCTTCACAGAGCGGATCACGATCCGGCTCTCGATGTTCGACACCAGGCCCAGCGACAGGATCTTGTCGCGCAGGAAATCGTCGAATGCATGCATGTCGCGGGTCACGACGCGCAGCTCGTAGTCGGCCGCGCCGGTGACGGTGGCGCACTGCACCACCTCCGGCAGCTTGGTGATCGCGGTCTCGAAGGCGTCGAGGTTGTCCTTGGTCGGCAGGCTCAGCTTGACGGTGCAATAGACCTCGAAGCCCAGGCCCAGCAGATCGCGGTCTAGAATGGTCACCCGGCGCTGAATGACGCCCGTATCCTCCAGCCGCTTGATCCGCCGCCAGCAGGGGCTGGAGGACAAACCGACCCGTTCAGCGATCTCGGCGACCGACAATCCGGCGTCATGCTGGATGAGATCCAGAATCTTGGCATCGACCGCGTCGAGGGCCTCGGACAATTTTTCCTCCATCAAACCGCATAATTCGGCGTCAATCTTGCCCCGAAATGACCTTGTCGGGGCACGCCTTTGGCAAGCAATTCCATCGATCTTATATGATCTTCTATTGGCATTGGGGAGCCGAAAAGGAAAGATATTGCTATGCGGCACGCTGACGTGACGCTCGACGACAAATTCCTGCTCACGGAAGGTCGAGTTTTCATCACGGGCGTCCAGGCGCTGCTCCGGGTGATGATCGATCAGCACCGTCTGGACAAGGCCGCGGGCCTCAACACGGCCGGTTTCGTCTCCGGTTATCGCGGTTCGCCGCTCGGCGGGCTGGACCAGCAGGCGCACCGCGCCGCCAAGTTCCTCAAGGACGCCGAGGTCGTCTTCAAGGAGGGCCTCAACGAGGACCTCGCCGCGACCGCCGTCTGGGGCAGCCAGCAGGCCAACCTGTTCCCGGGCGCCAAGTTCGATGGCGTCACCGGCATGTGGTACGGCAAGGCGCCCGGGGTGGACCGCACGGGCGACGCCTTCAAGCACGCCAACTTCGCCGGCACCTGGGCCAAGGGCGGCGTGCTGGCGGTGGCCGGCGACGACCACACCTGCAAGTCCTCGACCCTGCCGTCACAATCCGAGTACGCGTTCCAGGACTTCGAGATGCCGGTGCTGTCGCCGGCCGACGTGCAGGAAGTGCTCGACTTCGGCCTGATGGGCATCGCCATGTCGCGGTTCTCGGGCCTATGGGTCGGGCTGATCGCGCTGGCCGACACCATGGACTCCGGCGTCACCATCGACGTCTCGATGGACCGTCACCAGATCCTCGCGCCTGCGAACTTCGCCCTGCCGTCCGGCGGCCTGGGCATCCGGCTCAAGGACCAGCCGCTGGAGAAGGAGCGCCGGCTCCGCAACTTCAAAATCCCAGCCGCCTTGGCCTTCGCCCGCGCCAACCGCCTCGACCGCGTGATGCTCGGCTCCTCGCGCCCGCGCCTCGGCATCGTCTGCCAGGGCCAGGCCTACAAGGACGTGATCGAGGCGCTCGCCGCCATGGGCGTTTCGGCCAAGCAGGCCTCGGACCTCGGCGTCGCGATTTACAAGGTCGGCATGCCATGGCCGCTGGAGCCGACCGGCCTGCGCGCCTTCGCCGCCGGCCTCGAGACGCTGATGGTGGTCGAGCACAAGCGACCGCTGATCGAGACCCAGGCCCGCGCCGCGCTCTACGATCTGCCGGCCCACGCCCGCCCGAAGATCATCGGTAAGGTGGACGAGCAGGGTCACCCGCTGCTGTCCGAGCTTGGCTCATTGTCGGTGGCCGAGGTCGCGCTGGCCATCGCCGACCGGCTTCCGCCTGGTCCGCACATGGAGCGGGTGCACGACTACCTTTCCCGCGTCTCGGCCGCCTCGATGGCCGCCGTGACCCTGGCCGCCGAACAGCAGCGCAAGCCGTTCTTCTGTTCGGGCTGCCCGCACAACACCTCGACGCGGCTGCCGGAGGGGACGCGCGCCCTCGCCGGGATCGGCTGCCACTACATGGCCAGCTTCAACGACCCGCAGACTGATCTGAACAGCCACATGGGCGGCGAAGGCCTGACCTGGGTCGGCTCGGCGCCGTTCACCAGCGAACCGCATGTGTTCGTGAACCTGGGCGACGGCACCTACAACCACTCCGGTTCACTGGCGATCCGCGCGTCGATCGCGGCGAACAGCCACGTCACCTACAAGTTGCTGTTCAACGACGCCGTCGCCATGACCGGCGGCCAGGCGGCCGAGAGCGGCTTCACGCCCGCCCAGATTACTCGCCAGCTGGCCTCGGAGGGCGTGACCAAGACCGTCATCGTCGCCGACGATCCCAGCCGCTACGAGAGCGTCACCGACCTCGCGCCAGGCGTCGAGGTCAAGCCGCGCTCCGAGCTGATGGACGTGCAGAAGATGCTGCGCGAGACGCCCGGCACCACTGTTCTGCTCTATGACCAAGTCTGCGCCACCGAGAAGCGCCGCCGCCGCAAGCGCGGTTCGATGGACGTCGCCACCAAGCGCGTCTTCATCAACCCCCTGGTCTGCGAGGGCTGTGGCGACTGCTCGAAGAAGTCAAACTGCGTCTCGGTCGAGCCGCTGAACACCGAGTTTGGCCGCAAGCGCAGGATCAACCAGTCGAGCTGCAATACCGACTATTCCTGCCTGCAGGGGTTCTGTCCGTCCTTCATCACCATTGAAGGCGGCGAAAACGCCCAGGCCAAGTCGATGCCGGCTCTGACCGCCGATTCCACCCCGCTGCCGACGTTCGAGCCGCTGGAAGGCGTGCGCAACATCGTCTTCACCGGCATCGGCGGCACCGGCGTGACCACCGTCGCCTCGATCCTGGCCATGGCCGCGCACGTCGACGGGCGCGCCTCGTCGGTGGTCGACATGACTGGCCTGGCCCAAAAGGGCGGGGCGGTGTTCTCCCACGTGCGCATCGGCGAGACCGAGGAGACCGTAGTCGGCGGCCGCGTGCCGGCGGCCTCGGCCAATGTGCTGATCGCCTGCGACATCCTCTCGGCGGCGGGCGCCGACGCCCTGGCGCTCTATGCAAAAGACCGCACCGCGGCGGTGGGCAACGAGGATTTCGCGCCGACCGCCGATTTCGTCAGCGACCGCGACGTGCGCTTCGACGCCGGCCTGATGTCGCGCAAGATCAAGGCGGCGACCAAGACCTATGACGAGTGCCCCGCCCATCATTTGGCGGAGAGCAACTTCGGCGACGCCATCTACGCGAACATGATCATGGTCGGTTTCGCTTGGCAGAAGGGCCTGATCCCGCTGTCCAGCCGGGCGGTCTATCGCGCCATCCGCTTGAACGGCGTCCAGGCCGAGGCCAATCTCCAGGCCTTCGAGCTGGGCCGCCGCGTCGCCCACGACCCGAGCCTGGCCCGGGCGGCCGAGGATCGCACCCCGACGCCGGAGACGATGCCGCTGGACGAGCTGATCGCCCACCGCACCCGCGAGCTGACCGCCTATCAGGACGCCGCCTACGCCCGGCGCTACGCCGACCAGGTGGCCAAGGTCGCCGCGGCCGAGGCTCCGCTTGGTTCGGACAAGCTGACCCGCGCGGTGGCGGTCAACCTCTACAAGCTGATGGCCTACAAGGACGAGTACGAGGTCGCTCGCCTCTATACTGACGGTCGTTTCGCGCAGGAGCGCAATGCAGCCTTCAAGGGCGGCAAGACCAAGATCCTGCTGTCGCCGCCGCTGATCGCGCCCAAGGGGCCGGACGGCAAGCCGAAGAAGATCGAGTTCAGCGGCTGGATGCTGGAGACCGCCTTCCCGATCATGGCCAGGATGAAGGGGCTGCGCGGCGGTCCGCTCGACGTCTTCGGCCGCACCGAGGAGCGCCGCATGGAGCGCGGCCTGATCGCCGACTACGAGGCGGGCCTGGCCAAGCTGCTGGCCGGCCTCGACGCCGAACGCCTGCCGCTGGCGATCAAGATCGCCGCGGTCCCGCAGGCCATCCGCGGATTCGGGCACATCAAGGAAGCTGCGGTCAAGACCGCCAAGGCCGAAGAGGCCAAGCTGTGGACCAAGTGGGAGGCCTAGAGCCTCCCGAAAGGGCGCCGTGGCTCGACGGTTCGCCTGCATTGCCAAGGTTGGTCGTGGCTCCCATGTTCATCGCATGGGAGATCGTTCTGAACCGGACATCGAGACTGCGCAGCCTGCTCTGCGCGTCGAGTTGTTCGTTCATGACGTCAGGCGTTCGGCCGCCTTCTATCGGGATGTTCTCGGTTTCGAAATTCTGCGCGAGGCTCCCGGCGGTTACGTCTCCATCGGCCGTGGAGGCGCCGTCCTCGGGCTCAGCTCAGCGTCTCAACTTCCGGCGGGTCATCCGGTTCGCCCGGAGCCTGGCCGCAGGGTGGGGCTCGGCGTCGAACTGGTCGTCGTGGTCGACGATGTCGCAGCTGTCCGTGCCCGCGCTGTCGCCAGCCGACAGGCGGAGATCACCGCCCTCGTCGATCAGCCCTGGGGGTTGACCGATTTCCGCATCCTGGATCTCGACGGCTACTATGTGCGGATCACAGGTCGATCACCCGTCGCTCAGTCGTGAGCGCTCGCCGAATCAGACCGGCAGCGCGTTCGCCCGTTCGGCCAGCAAGGCGTCGCGCAGGGGGAGGTCGCCGTTGCGGGCGGCGGCCTCAATGATGGTCAGGTCGATGACGTCGCGTTGGGCGTGGCTGCCGCCGAAGCGTGCGGCACGGTTGCGCACGTCGCGCAGGCGGTCGAGCGTCAACGCGTAGCGGCCCTCGCCGAAGGCGTGCAGGGCCTCCATCACCGGCAAGCCGACGTCGCGGACGAAGCCGGCGTTGTCGCGTCCGCCGGCCAGAACCTGTCTTTGAAGGTCGAGCAGGGCCCTGGCCGCCTCAGTGCGGCCGGCGCCGACGAAGGCCATCATCGCGTGGGCGTCGTCGAAGGCGTAGGTCCCCTTGTCGATCTTGGCCTCGTAGGCGTCGGCCAGCGGGGCCCAGCGCTCGCCCAGGTCGACGCCGCGCAGGTGTAGCCGCCAAAGCAGGGCCGCGGCGTCGACCATGTCGAAGGCCATGTCCGATTTCGCGCCCCAGATCGGGCCGTCGAAGAGGGCCAGCGCCTCGTCCACCTCGCCGAGGCCTAGGTGAAACAGCGCCAGGTGCCACCAGTTGTGCACCTGGAAGAAGCTGTCGCCGGTCCAGGCTGGCAGGTCTCCGCGGAACCAGGCCACGCCGTCGCGGCGGCGGTCCTGCATCTCCATCACGTGCGCCACCGCGTGCCATGACCAGCCGTTGCGGGGATTGAGATCAAGGGAGCAGCGAGCAGTGTCCTCGGCGCGGCCGTACTGACCGGATTCCTCCAGGCCGAACGCGTGCATGCCAAGCACCGCGTGATAGCCGGGCGCCGCTGGCGACCAGGAAGGCAAGGCCCGGCCGATGCGGTCGCGCAGCATGCGGCTGTCGCCGACCAGGAAGTCGACCAGGTGTCCGACCTGCAGCGCCAGTCCGTCGCGCGGATTGGCGATGGCCAGATCCTCCAGCACGCGCCCCGCAGCCTTCAGCTCGCCGTCGCGGAGGTGGGCGAGGGCCGCCAGGTGTCCGCGCTCGCGGTCGTTGGCCGGCAGCCCTCGGCCCTGGCCAGCGCCTGGACGCCGAGGGCGGCGGCCTCGGCGTTGGTCCCGATCATGGTCAGATAGGCCTTCAGAGCATGGCCCATGACGAACTGCGGACTGTCGGAGAGCGCCTCCTCCAGCAGGGCCAGAGGATCGCCCGCGTAGCAGTAGAAGGCCTCGAGGGCGCTCTCGTAGCGCTCAGCGGCCTGGGCGCTGGCGCCCGTGAGGACATCGCCTGAATGCGCCTTCTGCACCATTGCGTATCCCCTCCTTGGGGCGAGGTGACGCGGCCAGGATACGCTCGGTGCTGGAGGCCAGTAAATGTGTTACTTGGCGGCCTGCCGCACCGCTTGAGCGAACGCCATCTGCGCCTGCCAGAGCTCGTCCTTCGACGCCGCTGGCCAGGCCGAGTTGATCGCGATGACCAGCTTTTCGGCCGGGTAGACGAAGATCTGCTGGCCGAAGATGCCTTCGGCCGCATAGCCGTCCGGGATGATCCACCAGAAATAGCCGTAGCCGGTCTCGACCCCGCCGGGCGGGAACGATTGGTGGGCGCGGGTGGCGTCGGCGACCCAGCCGACCGGCAGCACGTCCTGGCCGTTCACCTTGCCGCCTTCCAGCATGAACTGGCCAAGCCGCGCGTAGTCGCGGGCAGTCATCGACATGCAGCAGCCGCCGCGTTCGTGGCCGGCCGGGTCCTTAACCCAGATGGCGTCCTGCTCCATGCCATAGGGCGCCCAGATCTTTTCCGAGAGATAGGTCGACAGCGGCTTGCCGACGGCGTTGGAGACCAGGATTCCGGCCAGGTCGGTTTCGCCGGTCTTGTAGACGAACTTGGCCCCGGGCTCGGCCTCGCGCGGCAGCTTGCGCATGTAGCTGACGATCGGGTTCATGCCCGGCTCGCCCGGCGTCGTCCCGGCCTTGGCGACGTCGGAATTGAGGTCGGTATAGTCCTCGTTCCACTTCACGCCGGAGGTCATGGTCAGCAGCTGGCGGACCGTGACGCCCTCGTAGGCGCCGCCTTTGAGCTCGGGAATGTAGTTGGTGACGACGTCGTCCAGGCTCTTGATCTTGCCGTCCTTGATCGCCGCCCCGACCAGGGTGGCGGTGACCGACTTGGCGACCGAGAACGAGGTCCAGCGTTCATTCGGCTTGCGGTCCAGGCCGTAGCGCTCGAGCACGATCTGGCCGTCCTTCAGCACCACCACGCCGGAGGTGTTCATCGCGGTCATATAGCTGTCGAGGCTCTGGGCCTGGCCGTTCCAGGTCCACTTCGGATCGATCTGGCGGGGCGCAAGCGGCAGCTCGCGCACCTGCGCACCGCGCGGCACGACCTCGACCGGGGTGAGCTTCTCCATGTTGCGATAGCCGTAGCGCTGCTGGTCCGGCGTCCAGGCCAGGATCGAGGCGCCGGCGGACGGCGGGGCAGGGTCCTGTGCCAGCGCAGCGCCATGCAATCCGCCGGCGACCGCCAAGGCCATCAGTGTGAGTCTGCTTGCGTGCATGGGCGCCCTCCCGCTCTATTTGTGATTGACGGCCAAGCTAGACAGCGGTGGGCGGTTTGCATACCGCCGTCGTTCGGCTAGGCCTTGGCCATGGCGGATTTCGATTTCGACGCGGTGGTGGTCGGGGCTGGCGCGGTGGGCCTGGCCTGCGGTTATGCGTTCAGCAAGCGCGGCCTGGTGGTCGCGGTGCTGGAGGCCGGGCCGATCATCGGCGAGGGGGTCTCGGCCCGCAATTCCGAAGTCATCCACGGCGGCCTCTACTATCCGACCGGCTCGCTGAAGGCGCGACTCTGCGTCCAGGGGCGGCGGGCGCTCTACGCCTTCCTCGACGCGCACAAGGTCGCCTACGACCGCTGCGGCAAGCTGGTGGTCGCCACCAACGCCGAAGAGGTGGGCCGCCTCGACGGCATCCTGGCGCAGGCGCAGACCAACGACGTCGAGGGCATGGCCCGCCTGACCAAGGCCCAGGCGCTGGCGCTCGAGCCCCAGCTCAACTGCGAGGCGGCGCTGATCTCGCCCGAGAGCGGCGTCTTCGACAGCCACGGCTACATGTTGGCCCTACAGGGCGAGATCGAAGCGGCCGGCGGGGCGGTGGTCACTTCCACGCCGTTCGAGGGCGCGACCCCGCTGGACGGCGGCGGCTACAGGGTCCGCGCCGGCGGCGCCGAGCCGACCGCTCTGACCGCCCGCCTGCTGGTCACCGCGCCGGGGCTGTCGGCCCAGGCTGTCGCTGGCGAGATCGAGGGATTTCCGAAGGATACGATCCCGCCGCTGCACTACGGCAAGGGGGTCTATTTCCGGCTCAGCGGCAAGGCGCCATTCGCGCGGTTGATCTATCCGCCGCCGATCCCGGGCGCGCTGGGCACCCACTATCGCCGCGACCTGGGCGGCCAGGCGGTGTTCGGCCCCGACCTGCACTATGTCGACGAGCTGGATTACAGCGTCGACCCGGCGCTGGGCGATGAATTCTACGCCTATATCCGCAAATTCTGGCCGGCCCTGCCGGACGGCGCCTTGGCGCCTGACTATGCCGGCATCCGACCCAAGCTGCACGGCCCGGGTGAGCCGCAGCCCGACTTTCGCATCGACGGACCGGAGGCGCACGGCCTAGCCGGCCTGGTCACACTGTTCGGCATCGAGAGCCCGGGCCTGACCTCCTCGCTGGCGATCGGCGAAGAGGTCGCAGGCCGGCTGGGGCTCTAGCCCTTCGGCGTGACCTTCAGCACCCGGCCGTTCTTGCTGTCGGTGGCGAGGTACAGCGCCCCGTCGGGGCCGACGACGACGTCACGGATGCGCTCGTTGAGGTCGGTCAGCAGCCGCTCCTCGCCGACCACCTTGCCGTTCTGCATGACCAGCCGCACCACGGCCTTGCTGCCCAGGCCGCCGATCAGGATGTTTCCCTTCCAGGCTGGGAACAGGTCGGCTTCGTAGAACGCCATACCAGCCGGAGCGATCACCGGGTCCCAGTAGTAGACCGGCTGCTCCATACCGTCCTTGGCTGTGAGTCCAGCGCCGACCGGCTTGCCAGAATATTCCAGGCCATAGGTGATGGTCGGCCAGCCGTAGTCCTTGCCGGCCTGCGGCTGGTTCAGCTCGTCGCCGCCGCGCGCGCCGTGCTCGACTTCCCACAGCTTGCCGGTCTTGGGGTCGATCGCCGCCGACAGGATGTTGCGGTGGCCGTAGGACCAGATCTCCGGCCGCACGCCGGGCTTGCCCACGAACGGGTTGTCCTTGGGGATAGTGCCGTCGGAATTGATGCGAACCACCTTGCCTAGCGTGCCGTCCAGGCGCTGGGCCTGAGCGCGGCCCTCAAGGATCGAACGCTCGCCTGTGGTGACGAACAGCGTGCCGTCCGGCGCGAACACCAGCCGCCCGCCATAGTGCTTGGTCGAGTTCAGCGACGGGGTCTGGCGGAAGATGACCTGGACGTCCTCGATCCGGTCGCCGCTCAGCTTTCCGCGCGCGACGGCGGTGTTGTTGGTCCCGTCAGCTGCCGGTTCGGCGTAGCTCCAGTAGATCAGGCCGTTGTCTGCGAACTTCGGATCGACCGCCACGCCCAGCAGTCCGCCCTGGTCGGCGCCGACCACGGCGGGCAGGCCGATGATTGGACCCGACAGCTTGCCGTCGGTTCCGAGGATCTGCAGCTGGCCGAGGTGCTTTTCGGTGATCAGCAGCCGGCCGTCCGGGAGGAAGGCCAGACCCCAGGGCATCTCCAGGCCCTCGGCCAGCGTCGTCACCTGCAGGGCGAGGTTCGACTTCACCTCCGGCGCGCGGGTCTGGCCGGGGAAGGCGGGCTTCTGATCGGGCGCATTGGCGGGCTTGGAGGCGACCGGCGCGCCGGCCGCGCCGGACTGCGCCTGGCCTTCGGTTCCGCCGCAGGCGGCGACCAGGGCGGCGAGGGCGGTGGTGAGGACAAGACGGCGCATCGGGACTCCTGGGATCAAGGGCGGCCGGCCACGGCGGCCAAGGCGTCGCTCGGCGCGGCGCCTTCGAGATGGATGAGCGACCAGACCGCAAAGAACAACAACGGCCAGCGCCCGGTTTCCTGCGCCGCAAAGGCGGCGCCCGCCTCCGGCCCCAGGATACGCCGCACCGCCTCGACCTGGCCGATCCGCGCGGCGATCTCGCCGGCGCGCGGCGCGATCCAGGCGTCGACCGGCACGGTGAAGCCCTTCTTGCGGCCCCAGGGATCGGCGGCGGGACAGGCCTGCTCCAACCACTTGCGCAGCAGCCACTTGCCGTAGCGGCCTTGGACCTTCATCCGGTCGGGCAGGGGAAAAGCGAACTCTGCGACCTGCGGGTCCAGGAACGGCGTGCGCCCCTCCAGCCCGTGGGCCATCAGGCAGCGGTCGAGCTTTAGCAGCAGGTCGTTGGGCAGCCAGGTGGCGATGTCGGCCCACTGGGCCCGCTGCAGGCCCGATAGGCCTTTGGGCGCGGCGGCCGCGGCGCGCCAGCGCTCGACCACGCCCTTGTCTGCGTGACGCGGCTCGGCTGGGCGTCCGCCCAGCCAGGCCGGGCGCAGGGCGCGGCGATAGCGGCCGTAGCCGCCGAACAGCTCATCGCCGCCTTCGCCGGTCAGCACCACGGTCAACGTGCCTTTGGCGGCTTCGGCCAGTTTAAAGGTCGGCAGGGTCGCGTAGTCGGCGGTCGGGTCGTCCATGGCCCAGGCGACCTGCGGCAGGATCCGCCAGAAATCCTCCTCGCCGAAGCTGGTCTCGCGCCAGTCGAGGTTCAGCGCCGTGGCCACGCGCTCGGCCTGGGCCCGCTCGTCGCGCGCGCCCGGCGCGTCGAACCCGCAGGTGAAGGCGGTGACCGGGCGCGCGTTCAGCCGCGCCATGAGGGTGGCTATGGTCGCCGAGTCGATCCCGCCGGACAGGAACAGGCCGTAGGGAACGTCCGAGCGCTGGTGCACCCGAACGCTGTCTTCCAGCACCGCGTCGAGCCGCTTGATCAGGTCTGCTTGATCGCCGCCGCGGGCCGGCGGCCGGGCGACGACGGCGGGGCGGATTTCTCGCGGGACGATCCTTCCATCCACCACCTCCACGATCTCGCCGGGCGCCAGGCGGCGCAGGCCCTGGAAGATCGTCTCGCCGGTCAGGGTGTAGTTGAAGGCCAGCAGTTCGCGGGCCCGGTCCGGCGACAGCTCGGCCCCGATCATCCCCGCGGCCAGGAACGCGCGGGGCTCGGAGGCAAACGCCACCGAGCCCTCGTGCTCGAGCAGATAGAGCGGCTTGATGCCGAACGGATCGCGCGCCAGCCAAGTGCGGCCGTCGTTCCCGACCAGGCAGAAGGCGTACATGCCCCTAAGTCGGTGGAAGGCGGCGGGGCCTTCTTGGGCGTAGATATGCAGCAGCGGTTCGAAGTCCGAGCCGGTGCCCATCCGGCCCTCAAGGCCGAATTCCTGCGCCAGCTCGACATAGTTGTAGATCTCGCCGTTGCCGATGACCGTGCAGCCGGCGCCGTGCAGCGGCTGCCAGCCGCCCTCCAGGTCGATGATCGACAGTCGCGCGTGGGCCAGGGACCGGCCGTCCGCCTCCTCGACGAACACGCCGTCGGGGCCGCGATGGGTCAGGGCCTCGATCATCGGTTGGGCCGAGCCGTTCGCGCCGAGAATCCCGGCGATGCCGCACATCAGACCGCTCCGTAGTCGGCGAACAGCCGCCGCCACTGGGCGACCACCGCGGCAGGCGAGAAATCGGCCTCCACCCGTTCCGAGCCGTTCTGCACCATGCGGATGCACAGCATCGGGTCGGCGATCATCCGGTTCACCGCCTCGGCCAGCGCGCCGGGGTCGTCGATCGGGACCAGCAGGCCGTCCGCCTCGTTGCGGATCAGCGCCGACGGTCCCTGGCTGGCTGCGGCGACGACCGGCAGCCCATGCGCCCAGGACTGGATGACCACGTTGCCCAGCGGCTCGTAGCGCGACGGGAACACGCAGATATCGGCCGCCCGGTAGAGCGCCGAGGGATCGTTGCGCCAGCCCAGGAATCGCACCCGCGGCGCGACGCCGAGCGCCTCGGCCATGGCCCGCAGCTTGGCTTCCAGCGGTCCGGCGCCGGCGATCCAGAGATAGGCCTCGGGAATCTGGGCCAGGGCCTCCAGCGCCACGTCGTGCGCCTTGGCATCGTGCAACCGGCCCATGGCCAGCAACAGCGGCGCATCCTCGGGGGTGTGCAGTTCGGCGCGGTCGGCCGGCGCGGCGTCGGGCGGGGCGAGAGCGAAGTTGGGGATGTAGCGGACCTTGCCGGCCGGCCAGCCCTGGCTCACCACCCAGTCGGCGATGTCCTCGGTGTTGGCCACCAGTTCCTCAAAGCCCTTGTAGTACTTCAGGCTGTAATAGCCGCCGAGCCGGCCGATCCGCGCCCAGGGCCCCGACGGGGTGTGCCGCGCCGCCCGGTTCATCCAGGCCAGAGCCAGTTTCACGTCTTGGCGGCCGGCGAAGGCCTTCAGTTTCGGCCGCGTCAGCAGGTCGACGGGCCCGCCGAACCGGAAGACTCCGGCCGGGACGTCCAGCCGCCGCAGGGCCGCTTCGCGATTCGGATTGGCGCGGATGGCGGCGGCCTGCTTGACCCCGTCGTCAGCCAGGGCCGCGATCAGATCGAGGAAATAGGTCTCCGCGCCGCCTTCGCCGGCCGTTCCCAGAAGATGCAGGACGCTCATGCCGGGGCGACCCTAGTGTGGGCCGCGGCAAAACGGAATCCGCTTTTGGTCGACAGGTCGCATCCTACCCGCTTGAAGATGCGAAAAACCCAATCTATAAACCGCGCCTCGCCGAATGGCCCGGCGGCTGGGTAGCTCAGATGGTTAGAGCGGTGGATTCATAACCCACAGGTCGGCGGTTCGATCCCGCCCCCCGCCACCACCTTTTACAGGCACGAATTCAAGCCCCTTGGGGTTGGAGCGTCGCCTTCAATTGGTCCGTATTCCCGTTGTCTCTGCACCGCGCAAATTCGGTGTCGCGCAGAACGTCAGTGCTGACTGCGTCGCCGGCGCCGACAAGAAAAGCGGGTCGAGCGGCATGCGCTCGACCCTGGGATTCAATTGTTAGACCGGCGGAGCGGTGAACAGGGTCGCCAGACCGCTGTCCGGATCGCCCGGGAACACGTAGCGCCGGGGAGTCAGCGCGTACGCGCCATAGTCGCCCCGGTTCCGGCGCCGTTCGGACCCCAATCGGCGTTATAGGCGAACTCCGGGCCGGTGAGGTTCGCCGGGAGCGGCAACGTATTGTCGCCCCAACCCAGCGTGATCTCGCCGATCGCGCCATGAAATGCGTCGTTCCCGCTCCCGTTCGCGAACGCGAAGAAACCGTTCGCGAACATGGTCGTCATCTGGCCGACCCACGTCCCGTCCAGCGTGCCGGTAGACGCGGCCAGCCGCTTTGCGATGGTCTGGGTCAGCGCCGAGCCATCGAACATCATGTGCATGGTGATGATTTTGCCGACAGGCAGATCATCCAGCAGATAGGGCGCGCGAATGCTTTGACCGGCCGACCCGCCGCCAAGAAGGACGTCGCAGGGCGTCGCGGCCGATCAGCCGGCGGTTGCGGCTGCTTCGGCGGCGATGGTGCGGATGGCGCGTTCGAACGCAGCGGCGGGCTGGCCGCCTGAAATCAGGTAGCGGTCGTTGACGATCACCGCCGGCACCGAGTTGATGCCGGCCTGATGCCAGTGGCGTTCGGCGGCGCGGACCTCGTCGGCGTAGCGCCCGCTGGCGAGCACCTCGCGCGCGGCGTCGGCGTCCAGGCCGGCGGCCTGTGCGGCGGCGACCAGCACCTCGTGATCGGCCGGGCTCTGGTTGTTCGTGAAATAGGCATCGAACAGCGCACGCTTCAGCGCATGCTGGCCGCCGACGATCCCGGCCCAGTGCAGCAGCCGGTGCGCGTCGAATGTGTTGTAGATTCGGCTCTGTTCGTTGGTCTTCATGGCGAAGCCCACCTCGGCCGCGCGGGCGTGGATGGCGGCGCGGTTGGCGGCCGACTGTTCGGGCGTGGCGCCGTACTTCTGGCCGACGTGCTCGACGATGTTCTGTCCCTCCGGCGGCATGTCCGGATTGAGCTCGAAGGGATGGAAGGTGATTTGCGCCTGCACCAGATCGCCGACCTGGCGTAGCGCCTCCTCCAGGCCGCCCAGCCCGACGATGCACCAGGGGCAGGAGACGTCGGAGACGAAATCGATCTTCATGGGCTGGGTCATGGGGGCTTCCCTGGGCCTGGACGAACAACGCCCGCGCCGGGGGGAAGGCGCGGGCGTTTCTCTGTGGACGCGAGTCCCGGTGGGGGAACCGGGGAGGGGGTCTCGCCGTCGAACGAGAGATTGGGATCGGTGGCGCGAAGTTCAATAGGCGTCTGTCGCTACTACGCCATTTCGGCGACCCATCGGCTCAGGGCGGCCATCTCCTCACGCGAGCGCGAGATGTCCTGGCGGATCACCACGCAGGCCGACGGATCGATGACGCCGTTCTCCATGTGAATTTCCAGCGCGGCGATCACGGCCTCCTGCGCGGCTTCCACGCGCGAGACCGGATAGGTGTTGGACAACGCACTACTCCCGATTGCAACAACCTTGGCCTTGGGCGAGGAGGGGCGTCAACTGGCGACGGCTTGTTTGTTGTGTACGCTCGCATTGCCCGCAGGGCGCCAGTGCGCGATGATCGCTGGCATGAAACGAGGGGCGATTGCGTTGAGGTCGTGGGTCTTGTTCGCCGTCCTGGCGGCGACGGCGGGCGGCTGTTCGCCGCGCGAGTTCAAAGACCGCGCTGGCGAAATCCAGCTCTGGGCCCAGCGCGGCTTCGCCGAATCCCAGGCCGACTACGGCGACAGCTTCCCGACCGGTGGCGGCGGGGGCGGGGTCTATCCCCGGCCAAAGGCCGATCCGGCCGCGGAGAAGGCGGCTGCCGAAAAGGCCGCGGCGGAGGCCGCCGCGCCCCCGCCGGCGCCACAGCAGCGGTACGTGGTGATCATCCCCTGATCAGTCGGGCCCTGATCAGTCGGGGCGCTGGTTTTCCAACTCGCGAAGCGCCTTGACGCCGCGCGCGTCGGTTGCGTGCCAGAGGGCCGGCAGGAAGCGGCGCAGGCCGGTGCGCCAGCGCTTGCGGTAGCGCCAGCGCTCGCCGTCGGGGGCGATCTCAAGTTCGTAGGCCGCGGGCGTCTTGTCCATAATCGATCCTCACGCGCAACGTTCGGGCCGCTGCGAGCAGGATCGGCGCCATCCTGGCGCGGGGGTCAGCGGTCGTCGCGCAGATAGACGACGTTCGAGCGGGCGGCGCTCATCAGATGGCCGATCAGGAAGCCGGCCAGCGCGGCGGCGGCCAGGGCGACATAGGGCCGCTCGTGCACGAATACATCGGCCTCCTCGGCGCGCTGCTTGGCCTGGACCTTCAGCTTGCCGTACTGGACCTCGGCCTCGCGGCGGGCCTTGCCGACCTTGTCCTCCATCACCGAGCGGGCGTCCCGCGCGAAGGTGGTGGCCGCTTCGGCCAGGGCGCCGGACGCCGCCACGGCGCTCTTCTGGGCGCGCTTGGCGGCGCGCTTGGTTTCAGTCCGCACGTCGCTGGCCGCGTCCTTGAAGGTGTCAGCAGCTTCGCGCACAGCCTCGCGGGCTTCGTCGCGTGTTCCATAGGCGTTGGTCATGGGTCCTCTCCGCTCGGTGGACGCGGCGCGCCCTGATCTCCTGGGGGTGAGCCCTTGAAACGGGAGCGGAAAGCGAGGGTTCCGGTCGGCCCAGCGAAAAGGCGCCGCGGCGGCGTAGGCGCCACGGGCCGCAAAAATACTGGGCGCCTACATCAATCTGACATTGCGCTGCAGCAGAATAGGGGTACCTCGACTTTTGCAAGTGCACAGTTGCGTAGACCCTCGACGGGTCAAATTGAGGCAAGTCCGATGATCATGACGTCCCTTCGTGTTTTCCCGAGCCTGTTCATCGGTCGGCGGGAAGTCCTCCAGGCGGTCGAAAGCCCGGTGGTCTCGGAGAGCGAGGCGGGCTCGGTGTTCCTCTGCGGCGCCTGCGAAGAAATCGTGATGACCGGCCGCGACAACGCGCAGATGCGCGACGTCGTCGTGAAGTGCCGCTGCGGCGAGTACAACCAGCTCTAGATCGCCACGATCCAACCGCCGGTCAGGCTGGCCGCGGCCACGCCGACCAACACCAGTTGGGCGCCCCCGCTCAGGGCGACGACGGTGTCCGCGTCCACCTGGCTCACGGTCCAGGTTGCGCCGTCGCTGACCAGCACGCGGTCGCCTTCGGCGCGGTTGAAGTCCATGACGCGGTCGATGCCCGCCTCGGACCAGGTATGGAAGCTGTCGGCGCCGGCGCCGCCCGTCATGGTGTCGTCGCCGCGGTCGCCGGACATCCAGTCGTCGCCGGCCTCGCCGTACATGACGTCGTTGTGCTGGCCGCCGCGCATGAGGTCTGCGCCGACGCCGCCGTACATCGTGTCGTCGCCCATGTTGCCATAGACGATGTCGGCGCCGTTCTCGCCGAACAGCAGGTCGTTGTGCTGGCCGCCGACGACCCAGTCGTCGCCGTCGCCGCCATAGGCGGTGTCCGCCCCCTGGTTGCCATGGATGTCGTCGAAGCTCGCGCCGCCGACGATGTAGTCGTCGCCCGTCTCGCCGCGCAGGAAGTCCTGGCCCTCGCCGCCGTTCAGGTTGTCGTTCCCGCCCCCGCCATAGACGATGTCGTCGCCCGCGCTGCCGGTCAGGGCGTTGGCCGCGGCGTTGCCGGTCATGGTGTCGGCGGCGCTGCCGCCAATGGCGTTCTCGATGGTCACGCCGACCGCCACCGCGACGTTGCCGACCAGTCCGCCGACGTTCGAGAACGCCCCCGCGCGCAGGTCGATCAGTTGGCGGATTGCAAAGCCCGAGAAGTCGAAGGTGTCGACGCCGCCGGCGTCCCAGGCTGCGAAAATCAGCTTCTGCCCAGAGGCGATCGCGTCGAACCACGGCTGGCCCGCGGTGGAGTTGAAGCCGTAGACCGTGTCGCCCGTGCGGGTCGACATGTTCGCCCCGTACTCCAATTGGGCGGCTGCGATGTCGTCGAGCAGCGGCGCGGCCGAATAGCGGCCGCCGAAATTGGCCCCGGTGTTCTGCTCTTCGAAGTAGCTCATCACCGTGAATTGGCGGGAGTCTTCGTAGTAGAGCGCATCGGCGCTGTAGCTCGGCTCGCCCTCGGCGTCGTAGTCGGCCGGGTGGGCGAGACCGATGGCGTGGCCGATCTCGTGGACCAGCACCATGCCGCCATAGTTGCCGGTGGTCGGATTGATGTTGCTGCCCGACGTCGAGTTCAACCACACGTCGCCCGACTGGGCCGAGGGGGCGCTCGAGCCGGGGAAGTAGGCGAAGGCGGCGGAGCCGTCGGAGCCGCTCGAATAATTGCCGAACAGGATGGTCGCAGAGTCGGAATAGGCCGCCTCGCTGCCGGTCCCGACCCCGACCCGCATGAAATGGATGTTGGCGACGTCGCTCCAGCCGTGCAGGGCCAGTTCGGCCTGGGCGATCTGGGCGGCGTTGAAGCGCGAGAAGCCGGCGGTGTCGTCGGGCATGGTGGCCGGGGCGCTGGCGCGGAACGCATAGGTGACGGTGGCGGGGGCGCCCAGCACGTTCGACCAGCCCGGCTCGCCGCGGATGATCTGGTCGGCCGCTTGCGCCACCGTGTAGCTCTGCTTGCCATCGACTAGGCCGCCGCGGGCCTCGGCGTTGAGGAAGAATTGCGGGGCGGAATCTAGCGACATGGGTAAGCTCCGAGCGCCTCTGGCGGGCGCATGCGGCAAGTCCGGCTAAAGGGCGCCGGCATGTGCATTCCTGCCTAGCGCCGCGAACTTGAAAAACAATTTACGCGGGCGTTGCGGCGCCCCACTCGTTCCATCCGGCGAAGCGCGGGGTTCCGGGCAGGTACATCGTCTCTGAGCGTTCAATGCGGAAACCGGCGTCCGCGATCGCCCGCGTCACCGGCCGGGTCAGGTGGCAGCCGCCGGCCAGGCGCTTCCACAGCGGCTCGATACGGCGCTGCCATTTAGCGACGTCCGGGTCGGGCGCCAAACCGTGCTCGCAGTACAGCAGCCGCCCGCCAGCCTTCAGCACCCGGCGCGCCTGGGCCAGGGCGGCGGCGGGGGTATGCACCGAGCAGAGCGTGAAGGTGCAGACGACGGTGTCGAACGCGCCGTCTTCGAACGGCAGCGCCTCGGCCGTCCCGTCGGCGATCGTCACGTTCAGCCGCGGATCGCGAGGCGCGGCCATGGCCTGGGCGCGGAGCTCGGCCGCAGGGTCGACGCCGGCGACGCTGGCGACCTTGGCCGCGTCGTAGAGCGCCAGGTTCAAGCCCATGCCGACGCCGAGCTCCAGCACCCTGCCTTCCGCCAGCGGCACGATCTTCGCGCGCTGCTTCATCATCGGCGGCGAGGCGCACGCGCAGGTCAGCAGCTTGGGCAGGATCCGACGTTCGTAGAAATTGGCCATGCGCCGACGATGACCCCAGTCGGCGGACGCGACTAGCCCTTACGCAGCGGCAGCGTCGTCGCTCGAGCCGCCGAGGTTTTCCTGCAGGGTGCGCAGCAGGTGCTCCGGCTTCATCGGCTTTTCGACCACCCCGTTCATCCCGGCCTTCAGATAGCCGGCGGCGTCTTCGGGATCGGCGTTGGCGGTCAGGGCGATGATCGGCACGCGGCCGGCGGCGCCGGGCAGGGCGCGGATCTCACGTGTGGCGGTCACCCCGTCCATGCGCGGCATCTTGATGTCCATCAGGATCAGGTCGAAGCGCCCGGTTCGGGCGGCCTCCACGGCCTCGACCCCGTCGGTAGCCGACTCCGAGGTGCAGTCGAACATTTCGCACAGGGTCTCGGCGACCATCCGGTTGGTGGCGTTGTCGTCGACGACCAGGATGTGGGCGGCGCGCTCGGTCTGGCCCAGCGTTTCCTCGGCCGGGACCTCCTCGTAGGCGGTTGGCACGGCGACCTCGAAGACCAGGGTCTCGCCCGCCCCGACATTGGCCTCGGCCCGAACCTGGCCGTGCATGGCGTCGACGATCTTGCGGCTGAGCGCGACGCCGAGCGCCGTCTCCAGCCCGAACAGAGCCTCGATTTCCCTCAGGTCCAGCGCCCGGTCGCCCATCACTCGATCGGCCGCACCGCGGATGCGGCCTTCCAGTCGGGTGGACTCGCCGTCGGCCACGGCCCTCAGCGTCGCCTCGACGGCGCCGCGGCGGACGCCGGCCAGCGCCTGGGCGATGAAAGCGTCGAAGATCTGGTTGATGCGTCCGCTGTCGACCATCACCAGGGCGTCGGGATCGCCGTCATAGGAAACCAGCAGGGTGACGCCGCCGTCCGTGGCGCGTTCTTCCCAGCGGGCCTGGACGTCGTCGGCCAGCTCTGCGGCGCGCCGCGGCTGCAGATCGAACGACAGCCCGTCGGCGGCGGCGGCCTTCAGGTCCGATGACGACACAAGGATCTGGCGCACCGCGCGGGCGGCCTCGGTGACGCCGGCGACGCAGGCCTGTGCGTCCGCACCCATCGGTTGGCGGGCAAGGCGTTCGGCGAGAGCTAGAACGCCCTCCATCTGTTGATGGATTTCGCTCGTGACGCGCTCGTAGAAGAACTCGGGCAGAGACATGAACGCCAGGGTCCAAAGGGAACTTATGCTCAGCATGGGCCTAAGCGCTTGCGGAGACGTTAAATTCCACCCAGGGTTAGCGTAAATTGACGCTATGTCGAAAAGAGGCGTCGGGTTCCCGACAACAGAAAGGGCGGCGGGACTTCTCCCGCCGCCCTTCGCCGTTCCAGGTGGGGTCCGCCTTTAGAAGCGGTACTGCAGTTCGACCCCGTAGGTGCGCGGCTGGATCAGGCCGCGGGTGATCGCGGTGCTGGTCTGGCGCAGATAGCCGGTTCCGCCGACGACCAGGCCCGGGTTCGGGTTGCCGAACACCGCCGTCGGGTTGGTCGAGGACGTCGAGGTGAAGCCCTCTTCGTCGGTCACGTTCTTCACGTAGCCGATGAGCGAGTAGCGGTCCTGGGCGTCCTTCCACAGCACCCGCAGGTCGGCGGTGCCATAGGACGGCACGGCGAAATCGGGGTTGTCGAAGGGCTGGTAGGTGGTCTCGTCGGTCCAAGTGTAGCTGCCCGAGAGGATCAGCGAGCCCGGCTCGAAGTCGAAGGTGTAGTTGGCGTTCAGCGCGAACTTGTTTTCCGGCGACTGGTAGATCTTCGATCCGGCCAGGTCCTGGAACACCAGCAGCACGCCGTTGGTGGTCGCCGTGCCGCCCGACGGGCGGGCCGTCGACTTCAGGGCGCTGGGGTCCGCCGGGTCGTAGAAGCAGCAGCCCTTGGTGATCTCGGTGTGCAGGTAGCCGTACGAGGCCGAGATCTGCAGCGGCTGGATCGGCTGCCACATGGCTTCCAGTTCCAGGCCATAGGCTTCGGCGTCGACGTTGACGAAGTTGTTCGAGGACGCGGTGCCGGCCGCGTTCAGCTGCGACAGGTTCAGCTGCAGGCCTTCGAAGTCGTTGTAGAAGGCCGAGGCGTTGAGGATCAGCCGCCCGCCGATGGTCTGCTTCAGGCCGACCTCGTAGGCGTTGACGGTCTCTTCGTCGGCGGTCGGCTTCGGGGCCAGGGTGCCGAGCAGGAAGCCGCCCGACTTATAGCCGCGGCTGTACTTGGCGTAGACCAGGGTGTCGTCGTTCGGCGTCCAGTCGAGGTTCAGGGTGCCGGTGACGGCGCTCCATTCGTCCGACAGGTTGCGGAAGTTCTGCACGCCGGGACGGGTCGGGTCCATGTCGCTGGAGACGTCCACGGCCGCGCCGCCGAAGGCGCTGGTCGGGTTGAACAGCACCAGCCGCTGGTACTCGTAGCCGTCCTTCTGGTCCTTGGTGTAGCGCAGGCCGCCGGTCAGCGCCCACTGGTCGTTGAATTCGTAGGTCGCCTGGCCGAACACGGCCCAGGCCTTGGATTCCAGCTGCGCCTGGTTGTCGGCGAAGTTGCGCGACGGGTTGGCCGCCTGCTGGCCGGCGCCGGAGACCCCGGCGGGGCCGCCATTGACCGAGCCGTAGTGGAACAGCGGCGTGGCGAGCTGGGCTTGCAGCGGGCTCGCGAGCTGGATGCGCTGCTTGTACTCTTCCTTGTACTGGTAGAGGCCGACGATCCAGTTCAGCGGGCCTTCGCCGTTCGACGACAGGTTGATCTCGTTCGAGAAGTACCGCTTGTGCTCGTCGAAGTCCGTCGTCTGGTCGCTGAACACCGGCACGTTGTTCATCAGGTACGACGTCGTCCGGTTGGTGCCGTCGTAGTCGCCGCCGGTCTGGTAGTTGTACTGCTGGAAGCCGCCGATGTACTTCAGGCTCGCCCAGCCCAGATCGTAGGTGATCGAGGTCGTGAACAGGTGGTTGCCGCGCAGCTGGCCATAGCCGTCGCGGTTGGTCGATTGCTTGTACGGATCGGCCACGCCCGGATTGGCGGTGGTCATGCCGAATTGGCCGTTCGGCACCAAGCCGCCGATCGGCTGGAACGGACGGGTCGTGTCGTAGGGGGTGATCTGGTTGGCGAGGCGGTCGCCGACGCCGGTCGAGTCGTCCCAGTTCGAGCGCGAGTAGCGGGCCCAGACGTCCAGGTTGTCGCCCAGTTCGGCCTCGGCCTGGATCTCGAAGTAGGTGCGCTTGATGGTGGCGCCGTCGTTGGCCCCGCCGATGTTCTCGATGAAGCCTTCGCGCTGCCAGTCCTGGCTGCCGCCGATCTTGAAGCGCAGGTTGTCGGCCACCGGCACCGAGAGGACGCCCTCGATCTTGGTGCGGTCGAAGTTGCCGTAGCCGGCGCGGATCTCGCCGCCGAATTCATGCGACGGACGCTTGGAGATGGTGTTCAGCGCCCCGCCCATCGCGTTGCGGCCGTAGAGCGTGCCTTGCGGGCCGCGGAGGATTTCGGTCCGTTCGACGAACAGCGAGCTCTTGAACAGCTCCGAGGACGAGGCGGAATAGAAGCCGTCGGTGTAGGCGGCCACGCCCGGATCGTTGCCGATGTAGAAGGTGTTGCGGCCGGCGCCGCGCAGCGACACGCGGTCGGTGCCCGAATAGTTCATGCCGGGCGTGAAGTTCACGAAGTCCTGGATGCCGGTCATGCCGCGCACGTCGCGCTGCTCGGAGGTGTAGGCCGAGACGGCCACCGGCACGTCCTGCAGCGCCTGCTCGCGCTTCTCAGCCGTGACGACCAGTTCTTCGATCTGGAAGGCGTCCTGCGCGAAGGCCGGCGCCGAAATTGCCGAAAGTGTCAGAACTGACGCGCTCAGGGCCAGCAGGGTCCGCAGACGCGGGGCGTTGGTAGCCATCAAGTATCCTCCCTGGGCGGAGGGGCGTGGGGCGCCCTCTTCATTTCCGCCCGCATGATGTGTGTAGTCCGGCGCGGGGAGGCGCCGAGGACGGGGAGCCTCCGCCCGGCTGACGTGGCCGTCAATGTGAACCGCGATAACTGAACGCAATTCATCGGTGCTTTTGAAGTTCTGTGGCCGAAATACCGCGCTTTCAAATCGAGCGCACAAAAATGACCATCGTTCTTCGAAGGTTTATGAATCAAAGGAAAACAAGGGGTGATGGCGGGGCGGCGGCTGTGGGCGCCGTACCTAAAACGCAAACTTGCATTCAAATTCCACTGGCACGCCAAAGAAAAAGGCCGCCGTCCCGGAGGACGGCGGCCAAGGCCTTACGGCTGGGTAAATCAGGTCGTCAGAAGCGCTTCTGCAGCGACACGCCGTAGGTGCGCGGCTCGGTGTAGAAGGCGTTGCGGAACAGGCCCGAGGAGTCGTCGGTCAGGTAGAAGTCGGTGATCGCCTCCTCGTCGGTGGCGTTCTTGACGTAGGCGCCGACCTCCCAGCCGTTGACCGGGTTGCTCAGCGTCAGGGTCAGGTTGACGTTCTGCCAGTCGTCGATCCGATCCGGCTCGGTGTTGTAGATCCGGGCGAAGGTCTCGGTCTGCTTGTAGTAGTCGCCGCGCGCGGTCAGCGACCAGTCATTGCCGAATTCCCAGGTGTACTGGGCGCCCAGCGAGACGGTCCAGTGCGGGGCGTTCGGCAGTTCCTTGCCTTCGAGCGACAGCGGCACGCCGTCGCTGACCAGGCCGCCGAAGGCGTTGGTGCCCACCGCCAGCGCGCCGCTGCCGATGTTGGTGCCGGCGCCCGCGGTCGAGACCGGGGTGCAGACGCCCAGCAGGGCGAACGGGTTGTTGGTGGCGTTCGAGACGGCGAGGGCCGTCTGGGCCGCGGCCATATTGACCACGCAGTTCGACGCCGCGCTCGACTTCACCAACACCAGGTTCGGATTGCCGCCGGTGCGGTTGAAGGTGTCGATCGAAGAGCCCGAACCGATCTCGGTGTCGAGCCAGCCGATCTGGGCGTTGAGGCGCAGGCCTTGCAGCGGTTGCCAGACGGTCTCCAACTCGACGCCCTTGATCTTGGCGTCGATGTTCTCGTTGGTGGAGGCGCGGTTGACGATCTTGGAGACCTGATAGCCCTGATAGTCGTAGTAGAAGGCGGTCAGGTTCAGGGTCATCGTGCCGTCGAGCACCGTGTTCTTGGTGCCGATTTCGTAGGCGTTGATGAACTCCGGGTCGAAGGTCGGCGGGCCGCAGATCACGCCCTGGCCGCCGCTGCAGGGGGAGTTCAGGCCCCCGGCCTTATAGCCGCGCGAGAAGAAGGCGTAGACTAGGGTGTCGTCGGTGAAGTCGAGATCCGGCTTCCAGTCGAAGCCGATGCGGCCAGTCGTCTCCTTGAACTCCACATGCAGGATGTCGGGCGTGCCCGGAATGGGGCCGGCGATGCCGACGCCCGGAATGCCCAGATTGACCTGGTGGTTCTCAACCTCCTTGTCGTCGACCGTGTAGCGCAGGCCGCCGGTGAACTTCAGGGTGTCGGTCGCCTGCCAGTAGAGCTCGCCGAAGAAGGCGTGCGAGCGCAGGTCGTAGGGGCCGTAGGCGTCGTAGTAGTTCCGACCGACGCGGTTCGGCTCGTAGTTCGGGTCGACCGACACGCACGGGGCGGCGCCGATGCAGTTCGGGTTGCCGGTGCTGAACAGGTTGTTGATCTGGTAGTAGCCGGTCCCGGTGTTGAACATCACATAGTAGTCGCCGGTCGCCTGGTAGCGAACCATGATCCCGCCGACGTTGAAGTTGAACGGGCCGTCATAGGCCGACTGCAGCCGCACTTCCTGGCTCCAGCCCTTGGTGTAGGCTGAGGAGATGTCGCTGGTCGTGAAGCGATTGAAGGGCCTGTTCTGGGCGTCGTTGATCACGCCGCCGGGGAACAGCGCCGCATAGATCGCGGCGTAGCCCGGCACCGCGGCGAAGGCGTTCACCGGGTTGGGGCTGGTGTTGAAGCTGTTGCTGGGGACGTAGCGGTTGTAGTCCTGGCGCGTATAGAGGTCGAAGTCGGTGTAGGACGTCAGCCAGGTCAGCCGCAGTTCGTCGGTCAGGTCCCAGTCGACGTTGAACTGATAGATATCGGTCGTCGATTGGTAGATCGGGTCGAAGGTCGACTCGATGTCCCGCACATTGGTCGTCTGCATCTTGCCGGCGTAGGCGTCGCCGGTCTGGAAGCCGCCGAGCGCGCCGAACAGGCCGCCCAGCGTCGCCTGCGAGTTCACCGTCCCCAGCGCTCCGGCCGAATACAGCGAAGTCGCCGAGCAGCCTTGGCTGAACAGGCCGCGCTGGATCTGGCCGATCAGGCCGCCGGCTGCCGCCGAATAGCCGAGTCCGCCGACGTTCGCTGGTCCCAGGTCCTTGGTGCAGAACTGCTTGCCGATCCGCGAGCGGTTGTCGTCCTCGTCGAAATGGTCCCACAGGAAGTAGGCGTGGAAGGTGTCGGTCGGGTTGAACGCCAGGGTCGTGCGCGTCCCGAACAGGTCGCGATCGTCGGCGTCGTTGCCGGTCACCAGGTTGTCGCCGAACCCGTCGCGCTTGAGCCACGAGCCGGCGACGCGCAGGGCGAACATGTCGCCGAGCGGCACGTTGATCATGCCGCGCAACTTCATGGTGTTGTAGTTGCCGACCTCGCCGCGGATCATCGCCTCGAACTCGTCGATCGGCTTGGCGGTGATCATGTTGACCACGCCGCCGGTGGCGTTGCGTCCGTAGAGGGTGCCTTGCGGGCCGCGCAGCACTTCGACCCGTTCGACGTCGTAGAACTCGGTCTCGAACAGGTTGTTGGAGAGCAGCGGCGCGTTGTTCAGGTGGATGCCGGTGCCAGCGTCGCCCGAGCCGGCGACCAGCTTGGAGCCGATGCCGCGGATCTGGAAGTTGTAGCCGGTGAAGTTCCCCTTGGAGAAGTTCACGTTCGGAACGGCGATGACCAGGTTCGGACCGCCGTCGATCTTGGCCTTCTCAAGGGTGTCCTGGTTGAACGCCGACACCGCGATCGGCACGTCTTGCAGCGCCTCCTCGCGTTTCTGGGCGGTGACCACCAGCTCCTGAATGACGTTCTGGGACCAGGCCGGGGACGCAACTGAACTCAACGCTACAGCGGACGCGCCAACAACCAGCGCGCTCCGCAAATGCAGAGTATTCAACATTCCAGGTTCCTCCCAAGACGCCCACGGCTCTCTACAAACCGGCCTGGTGCGTCACCTTTCGCCGCACGGAGAATTCGTCCTGGGTTGGCGGCCACACCCGCGACAAGGCAAAGGCTCGCGCCCAGTTGTAGAGTCTGTCAACGTGACGATGTTAAGTTATCGGCGATTACGTCGAAACTAACCAAGCTCTGTTGCTGAAATGCACAAGCTTCGACTTCTTTCAATTCAAGGTAGTTGAACCACGCTCTCTTGGCTGGAAGCTTGAGCGCGTGCGGTATTCGTCGTGCTGCATGTGCGAAATCGTTGTTTCTGCGAGACTTTCGGATTCAGTGGTATGGTGCGGGCGGCGGCGCGGCGACGCGCCGGGCTTCCGATTTGCGCCGCGCGCGCGCATATGGGGCCGATGAGCCAAGCTTCTCCGCAGTCCCGCGCCCTGGTCCTGTTCTCGGGCGGCCAGGATTCCAGCGTCTGCCTCGCCTGGGCGCTGGCCCGGCACGACCATGTCGAGACCGTCGGCTTCGACTACGGGCAGCGGCACGCGGTCGAAATGGAACAGCGTTCTGTGGTTCGCGAGGCGATCCGCGCGCGGTTCCCGCAGTGGGCCGGCAAGCTGGGCGAGGATCACGTTCTCGACCTGACCGGCTTTGGCGCCGTCGGCGACACCGCCATGACCCAGGAGCGGGCCTTCGAGATCACCGAGAAGGGGCTGCCGAACACTTATGTTCCCGGCCGAAACCTCGTCTTCCTGACCTATGCGGCCGCCCTGGCCGATCGCCGGAAATTGAAATTTCTAGTGGGCGGCATGTGCGAAACCGACTTCTCCGGCTACCCGGACTGCCGGCGCGAGACGCTCGACGCCCTGGAGCGGGCCCTGAACCTCGGCATGGCCCAGGATTTCGTCGTCGAGACTCCGCTGATGTGGCTGACGAAGGCTGAGACCTGGGCGCTGGCGAAGGGCCTTGGGGGCGAGGCGCTGGTCGACGTCATCGTCGCCGACAGCCATACCTGTTATCGGGGAACCCGCGGGTCGTTGCACAATTGGGGGCATGGCTGCGGCGACTGTCCGGCCTGCGACCTGCGCGCCAGGGGCTGGGCCGAATGGGTCGCCAGCGGCCGTCCGGAGCTGACGCCATGAGCTACGCCGTCAAGGAGATCTTCCTGACCCTCCAGGGCGAGGGCGGCCAGGCCGGTCAGCCGGCGGTGTTTTGCCGCTTTGCGGGATGCAACCTGTGGTCGGGCCGGGAGGAGGATCGCGCCAAGGCGGTCTGCACCTTCTGCGACACCGACTTCGTCGGCATGGACGGCGAAGGCGGGGGGCGCTTCACCTGCGCTGAGGATCTGGCCGCTGCGGTCGAGGCGGCCTGGACCGGCGGCCCCGACCATCGTCTGGTGGTCTGCACCGGCGGCGAGCCGCTGCTGCAGGTGGACGGGCCGCTGATCGCGGCGTTGCACGCCCGCGGCTTCCGCATCGCGTTGGAGACCAACGGCACTCTGCCGGTCCCCGATGGCGTCGACTGGATCTGCGTCAGCCCCAAGGCCGACGCCGAGGTCGTGCAGACGCGCGGTCAGGAATTGAAGCTGGTCTTCCCTCAGCCTCTGGCTGATCCGGCGCGCTTCGAGCACATGGATTTCGAGCGCTTCCTGCTGCAGCCGATGGACGGCCCGGCGCGCGTCGAAAACACCCAGGCGGCGATCGCCTATTGCCTTGCGCACCCGCGGTGGCGTTTAAGCGTGCAGACCCATAAGTATCTCGGCATTCCGTGACACGCGCGCCAAGCGCGGCCGGACGCCTTCAGACCCTCCCAGATGACCCAGCCAGTCTTTGAAATCACCAAGGCGGCGACGTTCGACGCCGCGCACTATCTCCCCGAGGGGCCCGAGCATCGCCCCTACCGCAACCTGCACGGCCACTCGTTCAAGGTCGAGGCGACCGTGCGCGGCGCTCCGGCCGAACCGGTGGGGTGGGTGGTCGACCTCGCCGACCTCGACGCCGAGCTGAAGGCGGTCGCCGCCGAGCTCGACCACGGGCTGCTCAACGAGAGGCCGGGCCTCGAGCGTCCGACCCTCGAGCACATCTGCCTCTACTTCGCCCAGCGCCTGCAGCCGAAGTTCCCGGGCCTGTCGCGGATCGTCGTTTCGCGCCCGACCATCGGCGAGAGCTGCGCCATGGCGGTGGCCTGACGCGATTCAGAGGTCGGCGACCTCGATCACCGTCTTGCCGAGCCCCTGTCCGGTAAGGGCGAACTCCAGCGCCTCGGCGTAGCGGTCGAGCGAAAACGCCCGCCCGAGCGGCGGGGCCAGGCGCCCGTCGTCGGCCCAGGCCAGAAGCTGGCTGAGGTGCGCCCGGGCGCGGTCCGGCTCCAGCAGCATGAACTGGCGCACGTCCACCCCGACCAGGGCCGCGCCCTTCATCAGGGTCAGGTTGGCCGGCAGGGCGGGGATCGGTCCGCCGACGAAGCCGAGCACCAGGTGACGGCCGCGCCAGCTGAGCGAGCGGAACGCAGGCTCGAACAGGGGGCCGCAGACGGGATCGAACACCACGTCGGGCCCGCGTCCGCCGCAGGCCGCCTTCAGCCGCTCGCGCCATCCTTCGCCGTTGGCGTCCAGCACCTCGTCGGCGCCCAGGTCACGGCAGAAGTCGCGCTTGGCCTCGCTTGAGGCCGCCGCGATCACTCGCGCGCCCAGCAGTTTGGCGACCTGCAGCCCCGCGGTCCCCAGGCCGCCTGCCGCGCCTAGCACCAGCACGGTCTCCCCGGCCTGCAGACTCGCCCGATCGGCCAGCGCGTGCAGGGCGGTGACGTAGTTGATGTGGAAGCCGGCCGCCTGCGCGAACGCCATCCGCTCCGGGATCGCCCGAACCGCGGCGGCCGGGGCCAGGGCCTGCTCTGAGAAGCCGCCGCGGACGCTCGCCATGACCCGGTCTCCCGGCGCCAGGCCGGTGACGCCGGCGCCTACCTTGGCCACTCGGCCTGCGGCTTCCTGGCCGGGCGTGTGCGGCAGCGGCGGCTTGACCTGATAGCGGCCGAGCGCCACCAGCGCGTCGACATAGCCGACGCCGCAGGCCGCCACGTCGATCAGGACTTCGCCTGGGCCCGGCTCGGGCGGAGCCGTCTCGACGATCCGATAGTCGTCGATCGACGACAGCGTAGCCGCCTGAACCATGCGCATGGGCGCCTCCCTTGAGCCTGGATCGTGGAGCCGCTGACGCCCGGGCAGTCCAGGGGCCTATTTGCGCTTGCCGTCCTTGTCGTCCTTGTCGTCGTCGCCGTCGGGGATGATCGCGCCGGCCGCCATGCCCACGCCCTTGGCCGTGACGCCGACCGCCGCGCCGGTGACGCCGACGGCGGTTCCGACCACCGCGCCGGTGGCGGCGACCGCCAGGCAGCCCGACAGGCTCAGGGCCGCGCCCGCCAGCAGCGACAGCTGGGCGAGAAGGCGAAGGGGGCGCATTGAGGGATCCTCCGACAGGGTCGATCCCTGCCTAGCTGTCGAAGATCACCAAATGGTGGCGAACGCTAAAGCTCGATGGCGCGGACGTTTTGGCGGTCGCACGAACGCCGCATGGGACCGTCATACCGGGGATCGTGGCGGCGCCGTCGATCGGGACCGAAATAGTCGGCGGTGCGGATGAACGGGCGGGCGTGGTCGACCACCTGGGCCAGCCGTTCGATCACCCCCCGGGCGGTGATCGGTTTGCCCATGAACTCGTTGACCCCAGCGTCGCGCGCCTCCTGCAGCCGCTTCATCGTTGCATGGCCGGTGATCATGATCACCGGAAGCATCGGGCCTGGGCTGTCCGGGCCGGTCCGCAACGAGCGCACGAACTCGATTCCGTTCATCGGCTCCATCGCCAGGTCGGTCAGCACGATGTCGACGGCGTGGTTGCGCAGCGCCGCCAGGCCCTCGACGCCGTCCGCCGCCTCGATGGTCTGGGTGATCCCCAGCGCCCGCAGGATCTGCGCCAGCAGCAGGCGCGTGTGCTTGTTGTCGTCGACGATCAGAACCTTGAGGCGATCGAGGCGCACGGTCACCGCGCTGTCTGTGGGGCCGAAGTCCGCACGGTGATTGCACCGCCGACAACAGGTGATTAGCGGCGAGAAAGCTGCGCGGTCAATGTCAAAAAACGTCGGTTCGCGAGTGGCGGGCTCCCGACCTCGGCCACCGGTCAGCGCCGTTCGGAAACGCCTGGAACATAGGCGCCGCCGCCGGTCTGGGCCCGGTGGCGCAGATAGGCGTCGGCCAGCACGCAGGCGGTCATCGCCTCGACCACCGGCACGGCGCGCAGGCCGACGCACGGGTCGTGGCGGCCCTTGGTGCGCAGGTCGACTTCTTCTCCGGCCTCGTTCAGGCTGCGGCGCGGGGTCAGGATCGACGACGTCGGCTTGAACGCCACCCGCGCCACCACCGGCGCGCCCGAAGATATGCCGCCCAGGATGCCCCCGGCGCTGTTGGACAGGAACAGCGGCTGGCCGTCATTGCCCATCCGCATTTCGTCGGCGTTCTCTTCGCCCGAGAAGGCGGCGCTCGCGAACCCGGCGCCGATCTCCACGCCCTTGGAGGCGTTGATCGACATCAGGGCCGCGGCCAGCTCGGCGTCCAGCTTGCCATAGATCGGGGCGCCCCAGCCGGCTGGCACGCCGACCGCCTCGACCTCGACGATCGCCCCGGTGGACGAACCGGCCTTGCGGACCTTTTCCAGGTGTTCTTCCCAGACCGGCACGGTCTCCGCGTCCGGGCACCAGAAGCCGTTCTCGTGCCGCTGGTCCCAGTCGAAGCGGCTTCGGTCGATGGCGTGCGGGCCGATCTGCACGACGGCGGCGCGGACGGTGACGCCCTCGATGATCTTGCGGGCCACCGCGCCGGCCGCGACCCGTGCTGCGGTCTCGCGGGCCGAGGCCCGGCCGCCGCCGCGATAGTCGCGCACGCCGTACTTGGCGAAATAGGTGTAGTCGGCGTGGCCCGGCCGGAACTGGGTGGCGATCTCGCCATAGTCGCGCGAACGCTGGTCGATGTTCTCGATCAGCATCGAGATCGGCGTGCCGGTGGTCACCTGGCCGTCGGTCCGTTCGTCCTGGAACACCCCCGAAAGGATCTTCACTGCGTCCGGCTCCTGGCGTTGGGTGACGAACTTGCCCTGGCCGGGACGCCGCTGGTCCAGCCACACCTGCACCTCGTCGGCGGTCAGGCCGATGCCGGGAGGGCAGCCATCGACGACGCAGCCCAGCGCCGGTCCGTGGCTCTCGCCCCAGGTGGTCACGCGAAACAGATGGCCGAAGGTGTTGTGCGACATGGCGGCGTTCTTAAAGCCGGCGCGCGCCGGAGGCTAGGCCGCCCACGCAGCCGCGAAGCGGCGGCGCAGCGTCCGGGCGGCGCTGTCGGTGGTACGGGTCTGCTCGGTCAGGCGCAGGAACAGGTGCCCCTGCGGGTGGTCGCCGCGCGCGGGCAGACCCTGGCCGGCCAGCCGCACCAGGCCGCGCTCGCCGACCTTCTTGGTGACCCAGACCACCCGGCGGCCCAATGGCGTGTCCACCGCCACCCGGCCGCCCTGGGCCAGGACATGCGGGTGCAGCGGCGTGGTGACCCACAGGTCGTGGCCGCGGACCATGATCTGCGCATCGCCGCGCACGGCGATCTCGAACATGTCGGCGCCGGCCCGCAGCAGGTCGCCCGAGCGCAGGCCTGCGGGGAGGGTGATCTTCAGGCTGCGCCCGTCGGCCGTCTCACGCAGGACGACGCCGCCGTTCAGGGCGATCAGCGGCGTGATCGGCAGGGTGCTGTCGTCCTGGGCGCTTTTCCTGACGGTGGCGGGCGGCTGGACGATGTCGCCCGTGGGGACGGGCTCGGTCAGCAGGCGATAGGCCTCGACGGCTCGGCGGAAGCGTTCGGCGTCGCCGCCGGGGCGATCGGGGTGGGCGCTCTTGGCGGCTTCGCGAAAGGCGCGGCGCAGTTCGGCCGGCGTGGCCCCCGGCGCGACGCCTAACACGGCGCGCGCCTGCTTCCTGTCCAGCATGGGTGACTTGGGCGCGGCCATCCGGCGACTGTGGACGGGGCATGGTCAACGGTGCGTTAAGCATGGCAAGCGCGCGGCAAGGCGCTATATCGACGGCATGAGCGACAAGGCTGCGATCCCTCCCTCGCCCAGCGAGGATGACTATGTCCGCCAGGTGGCTGCGGCCGAACCGCCGCCGCTGCTGTCGGCCCAGGATCCCTTCGCGCTGTTCGCCGAATGGATGAAGGAGGCGACCGCCAAGGAGCCCAACGATCCCAACGGCATGGCGCTGGCCACGGTGGACGAGACCGGCATGCCCGACCTGCGGATGGTGCTGCTCAAGGACGCCGGCCCCGACGGTTTCGTGTTCTATACCAATCTCGGCAGCGCCAAGGGCCGGCAACTGGTTGCCAATCCCAAGGCGGCCCTGCTGTTCCACTGGAAATCCCTGCGCCGCCAGGTGCGGGTCCGCGGCCTTGTCGAGCCGGTGACGGCTGAAGAGGCCGACGCCTATTTCGCCACCCGCGCCCGTCCGGCCCAGATCGGCGCCTGGGCCTCGGAGCAGTCCCAGACCCTGCCGGACCGCCTGGCCCTTGAAAAGCGCATCGCCGAAATCGGCCTGAAGTTCGGCCTGGGCAAGGTGCCGCGTCCGCCGCACTGGTCCGGCTTCCGCGTCCGGCCCGAAGCCATTGAGTTCTGGCGTGATCGGCCGTTCCGCCTGCACGAACGCCTGGTCTTCGAGCGCGTGGGGGAGGGCTGGACCACCCAGCGCCTCTATCCTTGACCGGCGCCGAAGAGGCCGAGGTCGTCGCCTGGCTGGAAGGCGAGGCCGAAACCAAGATCGAGACTGGCTGCGCCTGGGTGTTCCTGGCCGGCGACACCGCCTTTAAGGTCAAGAAGCGGGTTGATCTCGGCTTCCTCGACTATTCGACGCTGGACCTGCGGCACTGGGCGCTGGAGCGCGAGCTGCGCTTCAATCGCGCGGCCACCTCGGACATCTATCGCGCCGTGCGGACCATCACACGCAAGGCCGGCGGAGGGCTGGAGCTCGACGGCGCCGGCGAGGTGGTCGAGTACGCGCTCGAGATGCGCCGCTTCGATGAGAGCTTCGTGCTCGCCGCCCGGCCCTGGGCGGTCGACGGGCCTTTGGCCGAGGCCATGGGCCGCGAGGTCGCGTCCGTCCACGTCAAGGCTGAGCTGCGTCCGCGGGGCGGTGGCGGCAAGGCGCTGAAATACACCATCGACTCCAACGCCAAACTGCTGCGCGAACTGGCCGGCAAACTTGGCGAGGCCCGGGTCGAGGCGCTGGTCGCCGCCACCGACGCCGAGTTCTTCCATCGCCAGCCGCTGCTCGACGCCCGCCGCGACGCCGGCTTCGCTCGCCTCTGCCACGCCGACCTGCACCTCGGGAACATCCTGCTCGAAGATGGCAGGCCGGTGCTGTTCGACTGCATCGAGTTCAACGACATCCTCTCGGACATCGACGTCCAGTACGATCTGGCGTTCCTCCTGATGGATCTCGACTTCCGCCGCCGTCGCGACGCCGCCGTGCGGGTGCTGTCGGCCTATGTCGACGAAGGCCGCCGCCATTTCGGCCCCGACCTGCTGGCTGGGCTCGCCGCCTTGCCGCTGATGATGTCCGTGCGGGCAGGGGTGCGCGCCCACGTCCAGGCCCACAGCGGCGACCTGGAAGGCGCCAGCGCCTATCTCGACGCGGGCTTGGCGCACCTTGCGCCGCCTCCGCCGAAGCTGACGGCCGTCGGCGGGCTCTCGGGCTCGGGGAAGTCGACCTTCGCGCGGCTGATCGCACCTGGCCTGGGCGCCTCGCCGGGCGCCGTGGTCCTGCGCACCGACGAGATCCGCAAGCGCCTGCTGGGCGTGGCGCCAGACGCCAGCCTGCCGGCCAGCGTCTATTCGCCGGCCTTCTACGCCGAGGTTTACGACACACTGTTCGCCGAGGCCCGCGCCCTGCTGGACGCCGGCCGCGCGGTGGTGGTCGACGCCACCTTCATCCAGCCCGAACTGCGCGGCCGCGCCGCGAGGCTGGCCGAGGAGGCCGGCGTTCCGTTCCACGGCGTCTGGCTGCAGGCCGCCCCCGAAGTGCTGGCCCAGCGCATCGAGGGCCGGGAGGCAGACGCCTCCGACGCCACCGTCGCCACCTTGAAAATGCAGCTGGACCGCGATGTCGGCCTGATCGACTGGGTCCGTGTCGACGCCTCGGGTCCGGCCCAGGACGCGGCCGAAGCCTGGTCCATCACGTACGGCGGCGCGCCGCTGAATTAGAGCGCTCCCAAGGTGTCATCCCGGTGTGCGAAGTAAGGCCGGGCCCCATGAACACCTGATCCCTCAGAGTTGTCCGAGCGTCTCACCTCATTCCGCCGACGCGGCGAGGGATCAGACGGACTGCCCCGCCACCCAGCCCGACGACCACGCCCACTGAAAATTGTACCCGCCGAGCCAGCCGGTGACGTCGACCACCTCGCCGATGAAGTAGAGCCCCGGCACGGCCTTGGCCTGCATGGTCTTGGACTCCAGGCCGCCCGTGTCCACGCCGCCCAAGGTCACCTCGGCGGTGCGATAGCCCTCCGAGCCGACCGGCTTGACCGTCCAGGCGTTGACCGCCGTGGCGATCCGGCCGATGGCCTTGTCCGACAGGTCGCCGGCGTTGGCGGGGGCGGCGGCTTCCTCGAGGATCAGCTGCGCCAGCCGCCGGGGCAGGTGCTCGGCCAGCACGGTGATCGCCGCCTGCTTGCCGCGGGTCTGGCGCGCGGCCTTCAAGGTCGCGGCGATGTCGACGCCCGGCGCCATGTCGACGGTGATCGCCTGGCCTTCTCGCCAGTACGACGAGATCTGCAGGATCGACGGCCCTGACAGCCCGCGGTGGGTGAACAGCATCGCCTCGGCGAACCTGGTCTTGCCGCAGGAGACCACGGCGTCCACCGCCACGCCGGCCAGCGGCTTCAGCCGTTCCAGCATCCCGACCTCGAAGGTCAGCGGCACCAGGGCCGGGCGGGTCTCGACGAGGTTCAGGCCGAACTGCCGGGCGATCTCGTAGCCGAAGCCGGTGGCGCCCATCTTCGGGATCGACTTGCCGCCGCTGGCGATCACCAGCGCCTCGCAGGCGACCGCTCCGCCGCTGGTCGAAAGCAGGAAGCCCTTGTCCTGCTGCTCGACCCGTTCGACGGTGGTCTTCAGCCGCAGGGTCACGCCGGCCTGGCGCACCGCCCCCGTCAGCATGGCGATGATCTCCTTGGCCGAGCCGTCGCAGAACAGCTGGCCGAGAGTCTTTTCGTGGTAGGCGATGCCCTCGCGCTCGACCCAGGCGATGAAGTCCTTGGCGGTGTAGCGGCGCAGCGCCGAGATCGCGAAGTGCGGGTTGGCCGAGATGAAGTTGGCCGGCGCGGCGTTGATGTTGGTGAAGTTGCAGCGCCCCCCGCCCGAGATGCGGATCTTCTCGCCCGGCGCGTCGGCATGGTCGATCACCAGCACCTTGCGGCCGCGCTTGCCGGCTTCGGCGGCGCACATCATGCCCGCCGCCCCGGCGCCGATCACCACGACGTCGAACTGATCCACTCGGCCCTCACGCCTGGAAGAAGGAAGTCGGCCCTTCGATAGGAGCGGGCCTCGGAAGTCAACCGGCCGGTTGGAACAGCTCGATCGGATTGCCCGATGGATCTTCGCACAGGATCTGCCGCCCGCCGGGGCCGGTGACGATCTGGTTGCGGAACGGCACGCCGCGCGCCTCGAGCGCAGCGATGCTTGCCTCGATGTCCTCGACCTCGAGCACCATGCGGTTCCAGCCGCCGGGCTGCGGCGCCCGGCCGTCAGGCATCGGTCGGGCTGCAGAGGAGGGCGGTCCAGCTGTCCACAGCGTCAGGTCGCCGCGCTTGAGGATCGCCATCGCCGGCGGGAACTGCTGGACCGCCTCGAACCCCAGGGCCTCGACATAGAACGCCACCGCCGCCTCGACGTCGGTCACCAGGTATCGGATCGTCGCCATCACGGATCCTCCTTTGTGGGCGAAACAGCATGCCGCATGGGCTTTTCGCGACAAGCCCCTGTTCACCGAGCCGCGTTGCGTTAAGGACTTGGTGAATCTAGCTTGCGCCAGCCCCAGAGAGGGCGGCGCCGTCGGGAGGGACTAAGAGTATGCAAGGCTTGATGCAGGACTGGCCGCTGACGGTCGACAAGATCCTCGACCACGCCAAGGCCTGGCACGGCGGCCGCGAGGTCGTCAGCCGTTCGGTCGAAGGGCCGATCGTCCGCACCACCTACGGCGCGATCCACGAGCGCGCCAAGCGCGTCTCCAATGCGCTGAAGGCCCTCGGGGTCGTCCCCGGCGACCGCGTCGCCACCCTGGCCTGGAACACCGGCCGCCACATCGAGGCCTGGTACGGCATCATGGGCATGGGCGCGGTGTGCCACACGCTCAATCCGCGCCTGTTCGCCGAGCAGCTCGTCTACATCATCAATCACGCCGACGATAAGGTCATCTTCACCGACCTGACCTTCCTGCCGATCCTGGCCGGCATCCGCGACCAGATCCCGGGCGTGAAGCACTTCGTGGTGCTGTCCGACGAAGCCCACCTCGGCGACCAGCTGCCCGGCGCGCTCGCCTACGAGAGCCTGATCGAGCAGTCCTCGCCCGACGTGACCTGGGGCGGCTTCGACGAAAACACCGCCGCCGGCCTCTGCTACACCTCCGGCACCACCGGCAATCCGAAGGGCGTGCTCTACTCGCATCGCTCGAACTTCCTGCACACCCTGGTGACCATGGGCGGCGACGTCCTGGGGATCCGCGCCACCGACACCGTGCTGCCGGTGGTGCCGATGTTCCACGCCAACGCCTGGGGCTTGGCCTTCTCGGCCCCGGCGGTCGGCGCCAAGCTGGTCATGCCGGGCCAGAAGCTCGACGGCGCCTCGGTGCACGAGCTGATCGAGACCGAGGGCGTGACCTTCTCGGCCGCCGTGCCGACCGTCTGGCAGATGCTGCTGCAGCACCTGCGCGCCACCAAGAGCCAGCTGACCACCCTCAAGCGCGTGGTGATCGGCGGCTCGGCGGTGCCTGAAAGCATCGTCCGCGGCTTCCGCGACGAGTTCGGCGTCGACGTCACCCACGCCTGGGGCATGACCGAGACCTCGCCGCTCGGCACCCAGGCCACGCCGAACGCGGCCATCGCCGCCATGGACGCCGAGACCCAGCTGCAGTTCAAACTCAAGCAGGGCCGCGCCCCGCTCGGCATCGAGCTGAAGCTGGTCGACGACGAGGAGAAGGATCTTCCGCACGACGGCACGACCTTCGGTCGTCTCAAGGTCGCCGGCCCGTTCGTGGTCGGCCAGTATTTCAAGTCCGAGGGCGGAAACATCCTCGATGAGGACGGCTTCTTCGACACCGGCGACGTCGCCACCCTCGACGAGCACGGCTTCATGCAGATCACCGACCGCGCCAAGGACGTGATCAAATCGGGCGGCGAGTGGATCTCCTCGATCGAGATCGAGAACATCGCCGCCGGCCACCCGAAGGCCGAGCTCGCCGCGGTGATCGGCGTCGCCCACCCCAAGTGGGACGAGCGGCCGCTGCTTCTCGTCAAGCTGAAGGCCGGCGAGACCGCCACCAAGGAGGAATTCCTGCAGTTCCTGGAGGGCAAGATCGCCAAGTGGTGGACGCCTGACGACGTGGCCTTCGTCGACGAGATACCGCTCGGCGCCACCGGCAAGATCGACAAAAAGCTGATCCGCGACCGCATGAAGGACTATGTCCTGCCGACCGCGGCTGGCGGCGGGGCCGCGGCGCTGGCCGTCTCGCCGGAGCCGAAGATCTACGCCCCCGAGCCCGCAACGCCGATGCCGGACGACGGTTCGTGGCTGCAGTGGACGCCGGGCCCCGACCAGGCGGTCGATCGCGCCGCGTCGCCGCCGCGGGAGGCGTCGACCGCCAAACCGCAGCCGCCGGAGGCCCCGGCGGACGCCGTGCGCCCTTTTCGGCGGAGCTGACCGCGTCTGAGCCGGCCATTGCGCCGGCTCAGGGGCGGCCGGCTGCGTCGGTTCTGGTGCGTCAGCCGGCCGTCTCGCACGGCTTCGCCGAACTTTATCTGAACGGCGCGACCCTGATCGCCTTGGCGCCGGCCTGTCTGGTCGCCGTCGGGATGATCGCGCCCAAGCTCGGTCTGATGAGCGAGGGCGTCGGGGTCGGGCTCGTGGCCATGGAGTGGGCGCCGCACGTCGCCCTGGCCAGCGTCGCCGGCGGCTTCTTCGGCGCGCTGGTCGCCATGCTGGCCGGCTTCTCGCGCTTCTGGCTGCGCGCGCTGCTGGTGCTTGCGATCACCACCGCGACCCTGTTCGCCTATGTCTGGGACCGCGAAGTGCGTCAGCCCGCCGTCGAGGCGCAGGTGACGCTCCGCTGAGGCGGAGCAGCGCCCCGATCGCCCCGATTTTGCCGGCGCCTTCCAGCGCGTCCATAATTGCGTCTGGCGTAAAGTCCATATTTTTGCTATAAGCCAAAATCGAAGTTCGCTTTTGGTTCGGTTGTTCTCATCGCTTTTCTAAAAAAGCGGCCCGAGCCGACCTCAACCTTCTCCGAAAATTTGATCCGCCGCCCTGTACCGGGCGCGCGAAAACTTGCGCCTGAAAGGTGACGATTATGACGACCGGCATTGTTAAATGGTTCAACCCGACCAAGGGCTTTGGCTTTATTCAGCCTGATGACGGCGGGGCCGACGTGTTCGTGCACATCAGCGCCGTCGAGCGTTCCAGCCTCGGCTCGCTCGAGGAGGGCCAGAAGCTCGGCTATGAACTGGAACTGGACTCGCGCAGCGGCAAGATGGCCGCCGTGCAGTTGCAAGCCGTCTAAGCGTCTTGCCCTCCGCCCGGACCGGCCCGGCTTCTTCGACCGGCTCGGCGGAGGAACGCTCATGACCATCTCCACTATCGAGCGCGCGTTCCAGATCGCCCGCTCGGGTCAGGTGCGCGACGTCGCCACGCTCAAGCTGAGGCTTGAAGAGGACGGGTGTCGCGCGGTGGAGGCGCTGCTCGCGCCGCGATCCTTGCGCCGTCACCTCGAGGCCATCTGCGTCGCGGCGTTCAAGCCAGCGCAGATCGATCCATCCGCGGACAACCGAAAGCACAAATGAACGAAACCCAACGCACTGAATTCGCCGAGCGCCTGAAGACGGCCGCCGAAGCGCGCAGCGCGCTTCTGGCCAAGCTTCGGCCGAAGCCCACGGTCACCGCCGCCCAGACCCCCGACCGCAGCGCCGCGCGCGCCGCCGAGCTCGAACAGGTCCGTGCCGCCCGCCGCCAGGCCAAGGCCGACAAGCAGCAGGCGGCGTCCGACGCCCAGGAAGCCGCCCGCCAGGCGGGCGAAGCCGCCGCCGCAGCGTCGCTCGACGCCAAGCGCGGTGAACGCAAGGAGCGCAAGGCGCTCACCAAGGCCGAGCAAAAGGCGAAGCGCGACCAGCGCTACGCCGCGCGCAAGGCCCGCCAGTAGTCACCCACAGGAGCACCGATGGCGAGGAAGCCGAATTACCAGTTTGAGCGCATGGAGCGCGAACGCCTGAAGGCGAACAAGACCGCGGCCAAGGCGGCGGAAAAGCGTGAAGAGCGCGAACGCGCGCGGGCGCTCTCAGCCCCGGAAGAGGACAAGTAGCCCATGTCGACCAGCGTCATTTACAGCCACGAGACGGTCAGTCTCGACGGGCAGGTCTTCTCCGACTGCGAGTTCCTCAAGTCCCGCCTGATCTACGCGGGCGGCGAGCCGCCGATCTTCGAAAACTGCCGTTTCCAGAACTGCGAATGGCGGTTCGACGGCCCGGCGGGCAATACGCTCGCCTACCTCAAGAACCTGTGGGGCGCGGGCGAAAAAGCCTCGGTCCAAGCCGCCATCAAGGAAATCACCGGGGTCGCGCGCTGACGCTCACCCCGCCAGCCGGTACTCGCTGTCCAGCCCGGGATCGCGATCGTCGCTGACCACCACTCCGCGGCGGGTCAGGTCGATCATGTGGCCGAGCACCGATCGCGCCGCCGCCGGCCACAGCCGCTTGTCGACCTCGGCATAGAGCACCGGCACCATGTCCTTGATCCTGCCGTGGCCTTCGCCGACCGCCTTCACCACCTGGGCCTCGCGGGCGCGGCGGTGGGCGATATAGGCGTCGATGAACGGTTCGACCTTCAGCACCGGCGGGCCGTGGGTCGGCCACAGGATGTCGAAACGCCGCGCCTTCACCAACTCCAGGCTTTCCATGTAGGCGGTCATGTCGCCGTCCGGCGGCGAGACCACCGTCGTCGACCAGCCCATGATGTGGTCGCCGGAGAAGAGGGCGTTCTCCTCCTTCAGGGCGAAGCAGATGTGGTTGGAGGTATGGCCCGGCGTGGCGATCGCCTCCAGCGTCCAACCTGGCCCTTCGAACACCGCCCCGCCGCCGCAGATGTCGATGTCGGGGGTGAACGACAGATCGTGCCCGGCCTCGGTGATCACCGTCGAGTCGGCGGCTTTCGCGCCCACCGCGCAGCCGTAGATCTTCGCGCCGGTCTTCTCCTGCAGCGGGCCGGCGAGCGGCGAGTGGTCGGAGTGATGGTGCGTCACCAGGATGTGGGTGACGGTCTCCCCCTCCAGGGCGGCCATCAGGGCGTCCAGGTGCTCGGGCATGTCGGGGCCGGGGTCGATCACGGCCACCTTGCCCTTGCCGATGATATAGGTGCCAGTGCCCAGATAGGTGAACGGGCCGGGATTGTTGGCCACCACCCGGCGGATCAGCGGCGAGACCTGATCGCAGGCGCCGTACTCGAACTGAATCTCACGAACATAAGGGATCATCGAAAAATCCTTGGGCGGCGCCCGTCTTGCTGCTCCGGCCTCGAACCTGGAATGCGAGGTCGGTCATGGCGACGGACACGGCGAATTATGTATCAAAACGGCTTCAGAGGGTGGCCTTCGCGCTGCTCTGTCTCGTCGCTGTCCAGCTGCTGCTGGCCGTCGCGAGTTGCGAGCCCGAGCAGGTAGCCATGGGCGCCACGCGGGTGCAACTCACAGCGCAGCCATAGCACCGCCCGACGACCGCCTTTTGGCGGGCGAGAACTGGAAGGCGTCGATGCAGCGATAGCTGCCTACTGCGAGGCCAATGGTCTCGCGCCCCGGGACTTGACGGCCTTCTCGGGCTAGCCGTCGCCGGGGCTCATTCGTGTCCGGCTAGCGCGGGAACGCGCCCGAGAGGTCGTAGCCGGCCTGGGCGCCCAGTTCGACGAGCTCGTCGGCCGAGCGTTCGTCGGCCTGGAACTGGCCCAGCGACCAGGTCACGATCGAGCGGGTGCCCGAGCGGCAGAAGGCCAGCACCGGGCCGCCGGCGGCCTCGACGGCGCGATAGTTGGTTTCGACCTGGTCGGGGGTCGGTCCGCCGCGCACCGGGATGTGGACATAGGCCAGGCCGGCCGCCTTGGCCGCCGCCTCGATCTCGGCGCTGCTCGGTTGGCTCGGGTCCTCGCCGTCCGGGCGGTTGTTGATCACCAGTTTGAAGCCTTGGGCCGCGGCCTGCGCCAGGTCGGCGGTGGAAATCTGCGGGGCGACCGAGAGCTGGTCGGTGACGCGTCGGAAGTCAGTCATCTGCAATACCGCTAGGAGGGGGAGGGGCGATCGTTTGACATCATCGGGGCCCGGTGAAAGTTTCGCAACGCTTGGCCTGCGATCGGCCGCCACCTTGAGCCCCTGATGTTCCGCTTCATCGGCCGCCGCCTGCTGGTGGCCATCCCGACCCTGTTCCTGGTGGTGACCGTCGCGTTCTTCATGATGCGCGCCGCCCCCGGCAGCCCGTTCGACATGGACCGCAAGCTCTCGCCCGAGATCGAGCGGAACGTGATGGCCAAGTACGGGATGGATAAGCCGCTGCACGAGCAGTACTTCAACTATCTCCGCGACGTGACCCGCGGCGATTTCGGCCCGTCGCTGAAGTATAAGGACAAGAGCGTCCTTCAGATCCTCCAGGAGAATTACAAGGTCAGCCTGACGCTCGGGCTGTCGGCGATCATCCTGGCCAGCGTGGTCGGGGTGACCCTGGGGGTGCTGGCGGCGCTGCGCCAGAACCGGATGATCGACTACGGGGTGATGGCGGTGGCCATCGTCGGGGTCTGCATCCCGACATTCGTCACCGCGCCGCTGCTCGTGCTGATATTCGGCTCGAAACTGCAGCTTTTGCCTTCTGGCGGTTGGAACGGCGGGGCGCTCGCAAACCTGATTTTGCCGGTAGCGGTGCTGGCCCTGCCGCAGATCGCCATCATCTCGCGCCTGACGCGAGCCGGCATGATCGAGGTGTTGCGCTCGAACTACATCCGCACCGCCCGCGCCAAAGGCCTGCCGGAGCACAGGATTGTCGCCAAACACGCCCTGCGCGCGGCGATCCTGCCGCTGGTCAGCTATCTCGGCCCGGCCTGCGCGGGGCTGCTGACCGGCAGCTTGGTGGTGGAAAAGATCTTTAACCTGCCGGGACTGGGCAAGTTCTTCGTCATTTCCGCGCTTCAGCGCGACTACACCGTGGTGATGGGGATGGTGATCTTCTACGCCGCCCTGATCCTCGTCCTGAACCTGATCGCCGACCTTCTCTATGCGGCGCTCGACCCCCGCGTGAGGCTGTCGTGATCCTGGCTCCCGGTTCGCGCGCCGGCGCGCAAGTCATGGAAAAGGCTGTGAAAGGCCGCAGCCTGTGGGACGACGCGCGCCGCCGCCTGCTGCGCAACGGGGCGGCGGTCAGCGGCATGGTGGTGCTGGCGATCCTGGTGCTGGTCGCCGTCGTCGGGCCGCACCTGGTCCCGTTCAGCTACGACCAGATCAACAAGGACGACGTCTGGGCCCCGCCGATGACCGCCGGCCACCTGCTCGGGGCCGACTCCCTGGGCCGCGACCTGCTGGCCCGGTTGCTTATGGGGCTTCGGGTTTCGCTGGCCATCGGGCTCGTGGCGACCCTGGTGTCGCTGGTCATCGGCATCGCCTGGGGCGCGGTCGCCGGCTATGTCGGCGGGGCGCTCGACGAGATCATGATGCGCGTCGTCGACGTGCTCTACTCGCTCCCGTTCATCTTCTTCGTGATCCTGCTGATGGTGACCTTCGGGTCGAACATCATCCTGATCTTCATCGCCATCGGCGCGGTGGAGTGGCTGACCATGAGCCGCATCGTCCGCGGCCAGACGCTCGGCTTGAAGCACAAGGAGTTCGTGGAGGCCGCGCGCGCCGCGGGGCTGAGCCAGGGCGGGGTCATCGCGCGCCACATCATCCCCAACCTGCTGGGGCCGGTGGTGGTCTATGTGACGCTGACGATACCTGCCGTTATCCTGGCCGAGAGCTTCCTCAGCTTCCTGGGCCTCGGCGTCCAGCCGCCGATGGCCTCGCTCGGCACCCTGATAGCGGGCGGGGCGCAGGACATGGAGCTCGCGCCCTGGCTGCTGATCTTCCCCGCCCTGACCATGGTCGTCACGCTGATGAGCTTCAATTTCATCGGCGACGGCCTTCGGGACGCGATCGACCCGAAGGACCGCTGAGCCTTTCTAGCGTAACCGCTTGGCGCGCGCGCCCGACTGGCCCTCGAGGCTGAGGAAGTAGCCGCCGACCGCGCCCTTGCGCACCTCGACCTTGCCGCCCTTCTTCGGTTGCCGGGCGAGGTCGGCGGCGTCGTAGTACTGCCAGATCGCCCCGCCGGTCAGTTCGAACACCCACTTGCCGTCGCCGCCGCGATAGGCGCGCTCGATGGTGTCCTCGATGCGGCTGGCCTCCTCGGGGCTCGCCTCGGCCTTGTTGAACATGTCCAGGGTCGGCAGGCTGAGGCCGAAGGCCTGCTTGCGCGCGGCCTTGGCCTGCTCGCGGTCGACGACCACGATGTCGCCCTTCTGCTCGGCGGTGTCGATGGCGCCGGCGGCGGCGTCATAGCAGGCCAGTCGCTCGGTCGGATCGGTCTTGGTCTTGCAGTCCAGCAGCGACTGGAGGACGGCGGCGCGGCCCTCCGGCTTGGCCTGGGCGGCGGCCTGGCCGGCCGCGGCGAAGGCCGCCAGCAGGGCGAGGGCGGTCAGCTTTGAGCGCGTGGGAAAGTGTGTCATCCGTGACCCATGGTTTCGACGTTCCGCATTGATAGGGCGCTCCGGGCGCTCGGCAATACGCTGATGCTTGGCCTGGCTGCGTTTTCGCTTCCCGCCTGCGCTCCCAAGGGCCCCTCGCGGCCGCCGTGCCCGGCGGGCCAGGTCTGCATCCAGGCCGGCAACGTTTCCGAACCCGTGACCCTCGATCCGCACAAGTCGACCGGCACGTGGGAAGACCGGATCATCGCCAACCTGCTGATCGGCCTGACCGACTCTGATCCCGAGGGCAAGGCGGTCCCGGGCATGGCCGAGCGCTGGGAGACCAGCCCCGACGGCCTGGTCTGGACTTTCTATCTGCGCGACGCGAACTGGTCCGACGGCGCGCCGGTGACGGCCGACGACTTCGTGTTCTCGTTGCGCCGCATCCTGCTGCCGGAGACGGCCTCGGAGTACGCCTCCGTCCTCTATCTGATCAAGAACGCCCAGGCGGTGAACGAGGGCAAGGCCCCCAAGGAGGCGCTCGGCGTGCGCGCCCTTTCGCCGAAGGTGCTCGAGATCACCCTGAACCATCCGGCCCCGTACCTGCCCGAGCTCGCCAAGCACCACACCATGTCGCCGGTGCCCAAGCACCTGCTCGACAGGGTCGGCGAGAAGTGGGTGCAGCCGGGCAACTACCTGTCGAACGGCCCCTACATCGTTACCGACTGGAAGCTCGGCGACTATGTGCGATTGGTGAAGAACCCGCGCTTCTATGAAGCGTCCAAGGTCTGCGTCGATCAAATCTACCTCTATCCGACGCCGGATGCGACGATGGCCGAGCGGCGGGTCGCGCGCGGCGAACTGGATATGAACGCCGACATCCAGTCGAACCGCATCGCCTTCCTGCGCGAAACCATGCCTGGCTATGTGCGCACCCACACCTTCCTGGGCGTGACCTACCTGGCGTTCAACGCCAATGTCCCGGCCTTCAAGGACAGGCGGGTGCGCCAGGCGCTGACCATGTCGATCGACCGGGACTTCATCACTGAGAAGCTGCTGCGCGGCGGGCAGAAGGCGGCCTACACGTTTGTCCCGCCGGGTGTCGCCGAGTACACGCCCGCCCAGCCGCCGGGCTGGGCCGCCTGGCCGCTGGAGAAGCGCCAGGCCGAGGCCCGTCGCCTGTTGGCGCAGGCCGGCTATGGTCCCAAGAACCCGCTGCGCTTCGAGATCAAGCACCGCAACACCCCCGACCCGATGCTGTTCATGCCGGCCATCCAGGCCGACTGGAAGGAGATCGGGGTCGATGCGCGGCTGGTCCAGAACGAGGCGCAGATCGCTTATGCGGCTTTCCGCTCGCGCGATTTCGACGTCGCCGACGCGGCCTGGATCGCCGACTACAACGACGCCATGAGCTTCCTCTACCTGCAGCAGTCGGCGACCGGCCCGCAAAATTATGGCGATTATCGCAATCCCGCCTATGACGCGCTGCTGGCCAAGGCCGACGCCGAAGTCGACGCCAAGGTCCGCGCCGGCTACCTCGCGCAGGCCGAGGCGTTGATGCTCGATGACGCCCCGGTTGCGCCTATCTACTTCTACGTGAACAAGAATCTCGTCTCGCCGAAGGTCACGGGCTTTGTCGACAACCTCGTCGATCAGCACCGCGCGCGTTACTGGTGTGTCGACAAAGGCACGCCCGTCACAGCGAATTCCGTTACGCCAAAAGGGTAAAATCGTGCGCGTCAGCACTGCTGGGGCACAATCTGTGACCAGAATGCGACAGGTTGGCGTCCACAACATTGCGGCCGCCTAATCTGCGTTGACCCTCCCGCTGTAAGCCTCGTAACTCCAAGGTAACCGGGTTCGAATTCGAGTCCGGGACCGAACCTTTTGTGGGGAGCGGGAATCGCCACCGTCTCGGTGGGCGGACCGCTGGAGGATCTAGACCTTGAAAATGACTACGCAACGTGGACGCCTGCTGGCGTCGTCGATGATTTGCGGAATCGTCGCTCTCGGCGCCGGCCAGGCGGTCGCCCAAGAGTCGGAAGTTTCCGAAATCGTCGTCACCGGCTCGCGCATTCCGCAGCCGAACCTGACCAGCGTCAGCCCGGTCCAAGTGGTCGGCTCGCAGGAAGTCACCCTCGGCGGCCGTCCGGTCACCGCTGACTTCCTGAACCAGCTGCCGCAAATTTCGCAAAACGCCGCGACCGGCCTGTCGTCGACCTCGAACCCGCTGTCGGGTCCGGGCGGCGTGGCCACCATCGACCTGCGCGGCCTGGGTCAAACCCGCACCCTGGTGCTGGTCGACGGCCGTCGCCTCGGCATCGGCGACCCGAACACCGGCAACCCGAATCCGTCGCCCGACATCAACCAGATTCCGAGCCAGCTGATCGACCGCGTCGACGTGCTGACCGGCGGCGCCTCGGCGACCTACGGTTCGGACGCCATCGCCGGCGTCGTGAACTTCGTGATGAAGCGCGACTTCGAAGGCCTGCAGATCGACGGCAACTGGGGCGTCTATAAGCACAGCCAGCACAACGAGTTCGTTCAAGGCCTGCTGGGCCCGCGCCAGGTCGCCAAGCCGAAGGACGACACCTGGGACGGCGCGTCGCGCGACCTGAGCATCGTCTACGGCGCCAACACCGAAGACGGCCGCGGCAACGTCACCGCCTTCTTCACCTACCATGACCAAGAGCCGGTCACCCAAGGCAAGCGCGACTGGTCGGCCTGTCAGGTGGTCGCCAACGCCGCCGGCGTCGCCAGCTGCGCCGGTTCGCCGAACTCGAACCAGTGGCTGCTCGCCAGCGGCGACCCGATGACCCTGCCGGACGGCCGCGTCGCCGACCAAGTGGCCGTGGTCGGCAACCAATTCGTTCCGTACAGCACGAGCGCGGCCACCACCCCGCCGCCGTTCTTCAACTCGAACGAATACTCGTACCTGATGCAGCAAAGCACCCGCTACACTGCGGGCTTCTTCGCCAAGTACGACATCAACGACCACTTCAAGCTCTACTCCGACTTCTCGTTCATGAACGACCGGACGAACGTGCAGATCGCACCGACCGGCCTGTTCCAAGGCAGCGGTCCGTCGGCCACCAGCGGCTTCCTGGTCAACTGTAACAACCCGCTGATGAGCGCCCAGCAGCAGAGCGCCATCGGCTGTAACGCCGACATGATCGCCGCTGGCGACAGCGTCGACATGTATATCGGTCGCCGGAACATCGAAGGCGGCGGTCGTAACGGTTACTACGAGCACCAGAACTACCGGGTTGTCATGGGCACCCGCGGTGAAATCACCGGCCCCTGGACCTACGATCTGTACGGTTCGTACTACTACACCAGCCTGTACCAAGCCTCGCAGAACTACCTCTCGATCTCCAAGATCCAGAAGGCTCTGCAGGTTGTTCAGGGCGCCAACGGTCCGGTCTGTATTGACCAGTCGGACGGCTGCGTCCCCTACAACATCTTCCGCGACGGCGGTGTGACCTCGGAAGCCCTGGCTTACCTCGACGTCACCGGCACCTCGCGCGGTGCGGTCAGCCAGCGGATCGTGGAAGGCACCGTCACCGGCGACCTGAGCGAGTACGGCGTGAAGTCGCCGTGGGCGAATGACGGCGTCGGCGTCAACTTCGGCTTCCAGACCCGCCGTGAGCATATGGAATATGCTCCGGACGTGGCCCAGCTGAGCGGCGACCTGTCGGGCGCCGGCGGCGCTTCGGTGTCGATCGACGAGAGCATCGCCGTGACCGAAGGCTTCGGCGAAGCCCGCATCCCGCTGATCCAGGACATGGCCTGGGCCAAGGATGTCGTGCTGGACGTCGGCTACCGTTACTCGGACTATTCGACCGGCATCACCGCTGACACCTACAAGGTGGCTCTGCAGTGGGCGCCGACCGACGACGTCCGGTTCCGTGCGTCGTTCAACCAGGCGATCCGCGCTCCGAACCTGCTCGAACTGTACACCCCGCAGTCGGTGACCAACACCAGCCAGGTGTCGGAAGACCCCTGCGCCCAGGGCGCCGCGCGTCCGGCCAGCCTGGCCGCCTGCCTGAACACCGGCATCACCGCGGCTCAATACGGCAACATCCCGCAGTGCCCGTCCGGCCAGTGCGCCGTGCTGCAGGGCGGTAACCCGGACCTGCAGTCGGAAGAAGCCAAGACCTACTCGGTCGGCTTCACCCTGACGCCGACGTTCCTGACCGGCCTGACCGCCAGCGTGGACTACTTCACGATCGACCTGGAAGGCACCATCGGGAACATCCCGCTCGGCGTTATCCTGCAGCGCTGCCTGGAGACCGGCGACCAAGCGTTCTGCTCGCAGATCGTGCGTAACCCGATCAACGGCGCTCTGTTCGGTGACGACGTCGCCGCTGGCGGCTACTTCAACGGCGCCAACGTCAACATCGGTTCGGGCACCACCTCGGGCGTCGACGTCCAGGTGAACTACAACCTGCCGATCGAAATGATCGGTCTGGAAGAGTACGGTCGAGTGTCGGTCGCCCTGAACGGCGCCTACCTGATCGAAGCCACCACGGTTCCGCTCCCGGGCGACCCGGAGTACGACTGCGCCGGCCTCTACGGCCCGCAATGCCAGACCGTGAACCCGAAGTGGCGTCACCAACTGCGTGTCAACTGGACCACGCCGTGGGACATGACGTTCTCGGCCGCCTGGCGCTACATCGGCGAAGTGAAGCTCGAGCGTGACACCAACGAGCCGACCATCGGTCAGAACGGCAACGACCCGTTCAACCATCTGCTGCCGGCTCGCAGCTACCTCGACCTGTCGGGTGTGTGGAACGTCAACGACACCTTCACGGTGCGCGCTGGCATCAACAACATCCTCGACCAAGACCCGCCGCTGGTGAACTCGCGTATCGCCGGCACCGGTCTGCCGAACACCTACCCGACCTACGATCTGCTGGGTCGCAAGATGTTCATCGGCTTCACGGCCAACTTCTAAGACGCGTTCCCGAAAGGGGAGGCGAAGGGCGGCGGAGCAATCCGCCGCCCTTTTTCTTTGCCTACGCGCCTGTCGCTGCGACAACGCGTTTGGACGCAGCGGCCCTGGACAGGATCGCGGCCCGCCCACACCTTCTGTGCAGAGATCGATGTCCGGCCCGGCGTCGGGCGTGCGGGAGGATCGAGGTGCAGGCTTACGATAGGCGGACGGTCGGGCTTGGCCTGCTGGCGCTGGCCGGCTGCGCGGCGCCTGCCGGACCGCCGGTGATGATCAACATGGCGGGCGCCGTCCCGCCGCCGCCGGCGCAGGCCGGAGACGACGGCGCGGTGCTGGAGACCGACGCCGACATGTCCGGCCGGGTGACCGCGCCGGTGCGCATCAATGGGCAGGGGCCTTTCGATTTCGTCGTCGACACCGGCGCGAACCGCACCGTCATCACCCAGGAGCTGGCTGCGAGACTGGGCTTGCCCGACGCCGGACCGGCCGACGTGCACGGCGTCGCCGGCGTCGAGCCGTCGAACACCGTCACCATCGACCTGCTGGAGGTCGACGCTGTCGCCACCCGGGCCATTCGGGCCCCGACCCTTAGCCGCGTGCGTCTCGGCGCCGACGGCCTCCTTGGCGTCGACGTGCTGCGCGGCCGGCGTGTGACTGTCGACTTCCTGAACAACGCGTTCCGGATCACGCCGTCGCGCGGGCCGGGCGCGCCCGCTAGCACGGTCGGGGTGAGCGCGGCGGCCGCTAGCCGGCTGCCCAGCAGCGACGCGGTCTCGTCACGTCAGGTCGTGGTCCCAGCCCGCTATCGGTTCGGTCAATTGATCATCATCGGGGCCGACGTGGCCGGACGCCCGGTGACCGCATTCCTGGATTCCGGTTCGCAGAGCACAGTGGGCAACGAGGCGCTGCGCAAGCTCGTCATCGGGACCGAGGAACTGCGGGCGCCGCGCTACCTGGTGCCGGTGCTGAGCGCCACTGGGCAGACGGCCCAGGGCGAACTGGCGGTGCTGCCGCTGCTGCGGATCGGCGGACTGGACATCATGCGGCTGACCACGGTGTTCGCCGACCTGCACGTCTTCGACATCTGGGACCTGAAGGCCAAGCCCAGTCTGTTGATCGGCGCGGACGCCATGCGCCAGTTCGACGCCATCACCCTCGACTATGGGCGTCGGCAGGTGATCTTCACCTTGCCGACGGGCTCCCCGCGGCGGCGGCGGCCGACGACCTGATCCCCTACTTCACCGGAGTTGGGGACAGGACCATCGCGCCGGAGCTGCGCATCCGCTCCTGGGCCATTTCGTCGAGCAGCCCCTTGGCGCGCGGATCGCCGAAGATCCAGGCCGCCGCCGCCAGGGTGCGGGCAGAGTTCGCCGAGACGCCCAGGGCGCCCTCGAGGGCCTCAAAGGGGGAGACCTGGGTGGTCATGCGCTTGAGGCGCACGTCGCCCTGCAGCCCGGCCAGGGCCTTGGCCTTGTCGACCGCCTGGTAGAAGCCGCCGACTTCGTCGACGAGCCCGATCTCGCGGGCCTGGGCGCCGGTCCAGACGCGGCCCTTGGCGATCTCGCGCACGCGCTCAGGCGGCAGTTTGCGGCCCTCGGCGACGCGGTCGATGAAGTTGCCGTAGATGCGATCCATCCAGCCGGAGAAGGCCGCGCGCTGCGCCTGATTCATTTCGCCGCCCATGCCGAAGGCGCCGGCATACTCGCCGCCGACCCCCACCTGACGCACGTCGACCCCGAAGCGCTCCAGAGCCGGGCCCAGAGCGAACTTGCCGCCGAACACGCCGATCGAGCCGGTGAGGGTAGTGGGGTGGGCGACGATCGCGGACGCCTCGCTGGACACCCAGTAGCCGCCCGAGGCGGCGTAGGTTCCCATCGACACGACCACGGGCTTCTTGGCGGCCTTGGCGGCTCGCACCGCGGCGAGAATCTGCTCGGACGCGGTGTCCGAGCCGCCGGGGGAGGAGACGCGGAAGACAATGGCCTTAACGTCCTTGTCCTCAATGGCGTCGTAGAGCGCATCGGCGACGTCGTCGGAGTACATGGCCGAGGAGGAGGAGAACGGATTGGCCGTGCCGTCGTGGCCGGTCACGATCGCCCCTTCGCCTTCCACGATCGCGATGGCCGGGCCGGGCCGGGGCACGCGATCGCGGCTGGAACGCATGTACTTTTCGAACTCGACCAGTTCGGCGCCTTTGCCGGCCCGGGCCAGGGCGGCGGTCTCGGCGTCCTTTACCTGGCCGACCTTGTCGATCAGCTTCAGTTTCAGGGCGTCCTCGGCGATGTAGGGGCCAGCCTCAAGGCTGGTGCGCAGAACCTGCGGCGTCTGCTTGCGGTCGCTGGCGGCGTTGACCAGGGTCGAGCCATAGACCGATCCCATCCAGGACAACTGGGCCTCGCGGTGAGGCGCGGTGTAGTCGCTGTAGAGGTACGGGTTGACCGCATTCTTGAACTCGTAGCGCTGCTCGTAGTCGGCCTTCACGCCGTACTTGTCGAAGAAGCGCTTGAAGAACACGTCCTCGGTCGCCAGGCCGGTGGCCTGCAGCGAGGCGCCGGGCTGCATCCAGAACTCATCGGCGGCCGCGCCCAGCATGTAGGTCGAAGTAATGACGCCGGACGGGTAGAGCCCCTGGCTGTGGGCGATCACCGGCTTGCCCGAGGCCCGGAACTTCTTCAGCGCCAGGCGGATCTCGTCGGCGGCGGCCGGGGGCATGCCGCCCTCGGGCAGGCGCACCAGCACCGCCTTGATCTTGCCGTCCTTGCCGGCGCGGTCGAGGGTCTCGATCACCGACATCACCGACATCGAGCGGCGGCCGATCGAGGCGAACGGATTGACCGGATCCTGGTCGGTCAGCGGATCGCGCAGGTCCAAGGCCAGCACAGAGTGGGCCGGGGTCGGCGTTGGCTTGGCGGCGCCCGCGGCCATGACGATCAGCAGGAACGGAACGCCGATCAGAAACAGCACCAAGCCTGCGAAGACGCCGGCCATGGTGAGGAGGAATTGCTTCATAGGGAGTCGCCAAGCAGGGAGGTAAGCGCCGCACAAGCTACATGCGTGCGCGTTGCGTTCAAATGAAGACGTTGTCAGGACTTGGCGGACAGCCGCCGCTGCGACGCGATGGGCAAATTTATCCCCCTGAACGGTGATATGAATCGCATTCTTGCCGTTCGGCGCCTAGCTGTACGCATTCGGGGACGGGCCGAGCCCGCCTCGACAGTTCAGTGACGAGTACCGGGGGGGCAGATGGGCGTGGTTCGGAACGGTTGGCGTGCGGTTGGCATGGTCGCCGCAGGCGGGACCTTGGCGTTCGCTGGGGCGGCGCAGGCCCAGGGGCGGCCGGTGGCGATCATCGGCGCGACAGTGTTCGACGCGACAGGCGCGGCGCCGCATCTGGCCAATGTGGTGATCCAGGGCGGTCGCATCTCCGAGGTCGGACCCGGGGTGAAGGCGCCGCGCGGCGCCGTGGTGATCGACGCCAAGGGCAAGGCGCTGCTGCCGGGCTTCTTCGACGTCCACACGCACTGGACGCCGGCCGGCGCCCCGCGGATCTCGCCGCAGATCGCCAACGCCTACATCGCCGCCGGCGTGACCACCGTGAACGACTTCCACCAACAGCCTGAGTCGTTCGAGCCGCGCCGCCGCTGGATCGCCTCGATGGCCTCGCCGCATGTGAACTTCGTCGCGCGTATGAGCACGCCGGGCGGGCACGGCGCCGACTGGGCCGACCGCGCGACCACCAAGTGGGTGAACTCGCCCCAGGGCGCGCGCATGGAGGTGAAGTCGCTGGTTCCCTACAAGCCGGACTTCATCAAGGCGTTCGCCGACGGCTGGCGCTACGGCGCGTCGGCCGACAACACCAGCATGGATGAGGGCACGTTGAGCGCCCTGGTCGACGAGGCGCATCGCAACAACCTGAAGGTTCTCACCCATACGGTCACGGTCGACCGTGGCGCGATCGCCGGGCGCGCGAAGGTCGATGTCATCGCCCACAGCCTGCAGGACCGCGAGGTCGACCAGGCGGCGATCGAGGCGATCAAGGCCGGCGGCACCGCCTATGCGCCGACGCTCGCCGTCTATGACCCGGCCAAGGCCGGGCCTGCCCAGAGCGCCGAGGCCCGCCGCCGCAGCGAGCAGAAGTTCGGCTACGCCTTGCACAACGTGAAGGCTCTGCACGAGGCCGGCGTCACCATCGCGCTGGGCACCGACGCCGGCATGACCGGCACGCCGCACGGCGTTTCGACGCTCAAGGAGCTTGAACTGCTGGTCCGGGCCGGGCTGACCCCGTCGCAGGCGCTGATCGCCGGCACCGCCAACAGCGCCAAGGTGCTGGGCGAACTCGACGACCGCGGCACCATCGAGAAGGGCAAACGCGCCGACATCGTGCTGATCTCCGGCCAGCCCTGGAGCAATATCGCCGACGTCTACAAGACCGACCGCGTGTTCGTGGACGGCGTGCAGGTGCACGGCCCGGGGACGAGGCTGCCGGCCGCCAATGGCCAGACGTCGATGCCGGTGATCAAGGCCAAGGGCCCGCTGATCGACGACTTCGAGAGCGCTCGCTCCAGCTACGACACCCTGCGCATGGACGACATGGACGGCGGCATCGACCGCACCGTCCAGGTGGCGCAGGTGATCAACCGCACGGCCACCGACCATGCGCTCAGCATCGCCGCCCGGATGTCGGCCAAGGACGACGCCAACGCTGGGGTGATCATTCCGCTCAGCCGCGGCTCGGTCGAGCCGGTCGACGTGCGCGCCTACAAGGGCGTGCGCTTCGAGCTGCGCGGCGACGGCAAGGCCTATGACCTCGGGGTCAACACCCAGAACGGTCGCTGGATCGCTGAAGTCGCCTCCGGTTCCGAGTGGGCGACGGTCGAAGTGCCGTTCAGCGCCCTCAAGCGTACGAGCGGCCGGGGCGCCGGAACCGGCCCCTGGACCGGCGACGACGTCCTGGAGATCACCGTCGACGGCGGCCGTCCCGCCGGCGAGAAGATGTGGCTCGAGATCGACAATCTCAGTTTCTACTGAGGGTCTGAAGTTCCACTGCGTCTGGCTATCGCGCGCGTCGGCCTCGCCGCCGCGTGCGTTTGCGTGCGCGTCGCGCTGCGATCTGTTCAAGTCACCAATCAGTCGAATGCAATGGCGCCGTGATCTGGGGCGGGCGGTGGCTGCAATGTCACAGACACCGTTATTTCTCGTGCGGTCAAAGCAAGAAGGGTGACGTAGCGGCAATGTTTATGTGTTTGTCACGCCGACGTCGATTTTGCGGCTTTGGCTGCAAATCGACATAGTACTCTTATGGGTTGAGGGGATAATCTCAATGAATTCTCGTATGTCTTGGCGCAACGCCATGCTTGCGACCTCGGCGCTCTGCGCCCTTTCGATCGCCGGCGCGGCGAACGCCCAGACGGATGGCGATCTGGTTGAAGAAATCGTCGTCGTCGGTTCGCAGATCGAAGGCGCGAAGGTCACGGCGGCTCTCCCCGTCACCGTGGTCGATCAAGCCCAACTCGACAACGTCGCGGCGACCTCGGGCGACGACCTGTTCCGCTCCATCCCGCAGATGGGCGACGTGAGCTTCAACTCTAGCTTCCTGCCGAACTCCAGCAACAGCGCCCGCGGCGACGTCGGGTCGGTGAACCTGCGCAATCTTGGCGTCGGCAACACCCTGGTGCTGCTGAACGGCCGCCGGGTTGTGGCCCACCCGACCAGCCGGGCCGATGAGAACCAGGTGCCGGTGCTGACCTACAATACCAACGCCATCCCGGTCAGCGGCATCAAGCGCCTGGAAGTCCTGCGGGACGGCGCCGCGGCGCTGTACGGATCGGACGCCGTGGCCGGCGTTATCAACACCGTCTTGATGGACGATTTCGACGGCCTGACCGTCGAGGCCCAGTACGGTTCGGCCGAAGGCACCAGCCTGCGTGAAGGCGAGTTCTCGCTCCAGGCCGGCAAGAACTTCCACGACGGCCGCGGCAACGTCACCCTGTTCGCCAACTACACGAACCGTTCGGCGCTGAAGGCGTGGGACCAGGACTTCACGTCCACGGTCGATCGCACCCAGCTGTTCGCCGGCACCGACTACGCCGGCAATGCGACCCTCGACGACCGCGTCACCACCACCCCGTGGGCCAGCCTGACCGCGGTCGGCGGCACGATCCGTCAGAACGGCGTCGCCCTGACCACCGCCAACGGCGCGTTCCACATTCAACCGTCGACCAACGGCGCCTGCGCGACGGCTCTGCCGAACGGCATCTGCCTGGCGACCGGCGCGACGACGATCTCGGGCGCCGACCGCAACCTGCGCTTTGACACGTCGGGCACCTTCAACCCGTCGGTCATGCCCGAGCTGGAACGGGTCAACCTGTTCCTGACCGGCAAGTACGACCTGACCGACGATCTCCGGGCGTTTGGCGAGGTGGGCTACTACACGGCCACCACGCACGCGATCCAGACCTCGACCACCAATCTCAGCGGGCTGCCGATCGCGATCGCGGCTTCGAACTACTACAACCCCTTCGGCCAGGCGGTCTTCGCGAACGGCCAGGTCAACCCGAATCGCCTGCCGGGCCTGAGCATCTCGGCGGCCGGCGTGCCGGTCATTATGGCGGCCTACAACTTCGTCGACGTCGGGCCCAACCGCGTTGACGTCGAGAACAGCCAGTGGCGGTTCCTCGGCGGCCTGAAGGGCGAGACGTTCGGCTTCAAGTGGGAAGGCGCGCTGCTCTATTCGAAGGCCGAGGTTGAAGACACCTCGGACGGCATCAGCGCCACCCTGCTGCAGCAGCAGCTCGCCCTGTCGACGCCTGACGCCTACAACCCGTTCAACGGCGCGAGCCTGGACAACCCCAGCATCGGCGACAACCGCCCGAGCTCGCAAGCGGCGATCGACGCGATCCGCGTGAAGACCGTGCGCAAGAACGCCAGCACCTTGTCGATGGCCGACTTCAAGGTCTCGAAGGTCGACCTGTTCTCGGTCCCGGCGGGTGATGTCGGCTTCGCCGCCGGGGTCGAATACCGTCGCGAGACCCAGAAAGACGACCGCGACGCCCGTCTCGACGGCACGATCAAGTTCACCAACTCGGCGACGGGTTTGACTTATGAGAACGACCTGATCGGTTCCAGCGCCTCGCCGGACACCAAGGGCGCCCGAAACGTCACCTCCGCCTATGTCGAATTCGCCATCCCGGTCATCTCGCCGGATATGGAGATCCCGTTCGTCTACAACTTCGAAGCCCAGCTCGCCGGCCGCTACGAGAGCTTCAGCGACGTCGGCGACGTGGCCAAACCGAAGGTGGCCCTGGCCTGGGACGTCTATGACGGCCTGCGCTTCCGCGGCTCGTGGGCCCAGGGTTTCAAGGCGCCGAACCTCGAGCAGGTGAATGCGACGCTCGTGACGCGGTCCAACAGCCGCCGCGACTGGTACCGCTGCGAAGCCGACCGCCGCGCCGGCCGTAGCGCCAGCCTCCAGGCGTGCTCGACCGCATCGACCCTGGAACGTCGTTCGGGCAACGCCGACTTGAAGCCGGAAGAGTCGGAAACCTGGGGCGTGGGCGTGGTCTATGAGCCGCGCTTCATCCCGGCCGACTACGGCCGCTTCACCTTCACTGTCGACTACTGGCGTGTGAAGCAGGACGGCATCGTCGGCCTATTCGGCGGCGGCAACGCCATCACGGCTGACTACTATGCGCGTCTGAACGGCTCGTCGTACGCCAACGTGGTGCGTGCGGCGCCGACCGCTGACGACATCGCGGCCTACCAAGGCACGGGCCTAGCTCCCGTCGGCCAGATTCTCCACATCGCCGACCAGTACCAGAACCTGCTGCCCCAAGAGGCGCGCGGGCTGGACATCGGCGTGATGTGGAGCCTGCGTGGCACGCAGTACGGCGACTTCAGCGTCAACTTCAACGCTGCGCACCTGATGAAGTTCTACCGCTCGCCCTCGCCGGGCGTCGCCGAACTGGTCGCTGCGCAAGCCGCTGGCCAGATCGATCCGTCCATCTTCATCGGCGGCGGCGGCGATCTGATCCGTCAGAACGGCCGTCCCGAGTGGAAGTGGTCGGCTTCGGCCACTTGGTCCTACGACCAATGGACCGTCGGCGCCTTCACTCAGTACATCGGCGATGTCGAGGACACTCAGTTGCTCGACGCCGAGGGCGACGCTTGGGTGATCGACTCCCAGCTGACGGCGAATCTGTACGGCCAGTACGAGTTCACCGAAGGCTTGGCGGCCAACACCCGCCTGCGCGTCGGCGTCCGCAATCTGACCGACGAGAAGCCGCCGCTGTCGTCGGACGGCTATCTGGGTGAACTCTACCAGCCCTACAGCCGCTACTGGTACGTGAGCGTCCGCAAGTCCTTCTAAGGGCTGACGGATTTTCGAAGCACCCAGCGCCGGCCGGTTCCACAAGGAGCCGGCCGGTTTGCTTTTTGGGCCGGGCGCGGCGTTGAGGCGCGCACCGCCGATCATCGCCGCGTCGCCGCGTGCAGGGGCGTCAGAACGCGCGGAAGCCGCGCGGGTCCGAGGCTAGGGATAACAACGACGAGACAATTGGTTTTGGAGGCGGGCTGTGAAGCTGTGGGGCCAGATATCGATCGAGCTCAATGTCGGCGACTATGTCGAGGCGGCCGAGCACCAGCGCCGCCTGGAGGCGATCCTGGCGCAGGCGAGGGCGACCTATCCGCAGGCGACGCTGGCGATGCGCGAGCGGCGCGAACGGCGGCCGACGCCGGCGGTGCGGGCGCTGCCGGCGGAG
>NZ_JAPMTQ010000050.1:0-25746 GCF_026411515.1 Phenylobacterium sp. 58.2.17
GACCTCAAGATCAGGCCGCCGAGGGCAACCTCGGCGGCCTTTTCGTTGGCCGGATGCGCGATCAAGAAAAAGGGCCGCCGGGATCGCTCCCGACGGCCGTGATCGTTCGCCGCGCTTCGGCTCAGTAAGGCCGGCCGCTGACCGGACGCATCGAGGTGACGGCTTCGCCCAGGCCGTACTGGCGCAGATCGCTGACATCGCGGTCGAAGATCTGGCAACGGCCGCGGAAATCGCTGTCGCTGCAGATCTGCCAGGAGCCGCGGCCCTCGATGCGCAGGCTCATGGCCTTGTCATTGAACTGCCGGGGCAGGTTGGTGACCTCACGAGTCGCCTGGTAGGCCTGGCCGCTGAAGTCGGGCGCCGAATAGAGCATCAGGGTGCTGTTGTTGGCGCCGCCGCCCCACGGGGGCGGATTGGGACCGCCGCCGCCGTTCCAGCCGCACATAAGGCGGCCGTTGGCGTTGCCGATGTCGCTCCGGCAGTTGCGGAAGTTGAGGCTGCTGTAGTTCCAGCGACCGCGATCGTCACGGCAGGTGGCCGTCAGGGTGCTGCCGCTGACGCGCGCGTCACGGCAGCTCTGCTGGTAGCTGCCCGAGGGCAATTGGCCCCAGCCCCCGCCACCGCCGCCGCTCCACGAGCAAACCAGCCGTCCATTGTCAGCGCCGATGTCGCCGCGGCAGTCGCGATAGCGAAGGCTGCTGTAGTTCCAGCGGCCGCGCATATCCTCGCAGCTGGCGGTGAGGGTGTCGCCGTTGACGCGGATGTCGCGGCAGAACCGCTGGTAGCTGCCCGCAGGAGCCTGGTTCCATCCACCGCCCCATCTCTGGTCCTGCGGTTGCGCCTGCGCCGGCGCGCCGCACAGCACGACGAGCGCCGCAGCTGCGATCCATGACTTCATAAAAGGTCTCCCCAAGCTCTCAAGTTCGACCGCGAAAGAGGTTCTGCGACATTAGACACCACCATCAAGCGCCAGCATAGAATGCGTTGGCGCCGCCCTGGGTTCAGCTGGCTCGACCGACGGGCCGTCCCAGGAGCCAGGCCGAACGGCGTCCTGGTCGCCCTTCGCGGCCGGTTCTCTGGGAGTGTGCGCCGGGCGCCGAGATCGCCGGGATTTCGTGTGGAGGTGCGATGGAGGGGGGGCGGTCGGCCCACCCTTGTCGGGCGTTCGTGCCCTTTGAATCAAAGAGTTAGCAGCTGATTCCGGATTTGACGCACCCGTCAATTTCTTGAGTTGCGGGGCGAATAACCCAGGCGCACAGTCAAGTTTGTCCGAAAAGGACGTGTCGTGTGCGGGAGGGACGGAAACAGCATGCGCGTAACCTTTGGGAGTATGGCGGCGATCGCCTTGGCGGCCGTCGTGACTAGCGCCTGCAGCGGGCAGGGGAGCGGGCAGGCGGAAGCCTCGGCCGCACCGCAAGGCGAGCGGGTAACCGCGGTCGGGTGTCCGGTCGCCGGGCCGACGCCGGGATGCGTAACGATCAAGTCCGGCGGCAAATCCTATGACCTGGCCGCCGCCAATCCGGCGGTCGATCTGTCGAGGAAGGTGGGGATATCAGTGACCGGCCACGCCGCCGGCGAGGTCGGAGCGTGCGGCATCAAGCTGTCGGACGTCGAGGTCGAGTACCTCGGCCTGGAGTGCGCGGGTACGCCCGCTCCCTAGGCGGGCTTCGGCGCGCCGGGCTGGGGCTCGCCGGTCGCCGGATCGGTCAGGGTCTTGGTGTTGCGCGCCGAACCTTCCGAGCCGGCCGGTTCGGTCGCCGGCCGGGGCGGGCGGCCCGGCTTCATGTCTTCGTCGCGGTTTCGCGCCGCATCGCTGCGGTCCTGGCGCTTGGCTGTCATGGGAGCTCCTTTGTCCACGCGAGGAAACGCGAGGGCAGGGGGAGCGATCCCGCCCGGTCGCGGATTGACTGGTCAGGCCGCGCGCCGCCGATCGCTTGCCTCGCGTCGAAGAGGCTTGAAATGGGAACCGGTTTGCGTCATACGCCTCCGTCCTACCCGACATCGTTGGAGTTTGTCATTTTACACCGCCAGGGGCGGCACGAACGGTGCTCAGATCACGGTTCGCCAACCTAACGTCTGAACGGTTTGCGGTCAGACGAAAGCGGAGTAAGGGCAGGCTGCAGCGGTCAGGTCAGGCCGTGTAGGAGTGTAGCTCAGCTGGTAGAGCGTCGGTCTCCAAAACCGAAAGTCGTGGGTTCGAGTCCCTCCACTCCTGCCATTCACTATATGAGTATGCCGGGCGCGGACCGTCCGCCGCCCAACTGAAGAGAGTCATAAGTGGCCAGGAAACCGGGTTCGTCCCCGCAAGCGATGAAGAACCGCGCCAGCAAGACGGCTGCGGCGATCGCCCCTGCCTCGGCCCTGGCGCAGGACGCCCCGGCCAAGAAGAAGAAGACCAACCCGGCGCAATTCGCCCGCGAAGTTCGCGCCGAAGCCCGCAAGATCACCTGGACCACCCGCAAGGAGACCTGGATCACCTCGGTGATGGTCGGGATCATGGTGGTGCTGGCCTGTGCGTTCCTGGCGGTGGTCGACCTTGGACTGGGCGCGAGCATGAACCTCGTGCTCAAACTCGCGAACGGGGCTTGATGACAGATATGAACGCCGAAGCTCCCATCGCCCCGAACCCGCGCCACAAGTGGTACATCGTCCACGCCTACTCGAACTTCGAGAAGAAGGTGGCCGAGTCGATCCGCGAGCAGGCCAAGAGCCAGGGCCTTGAAGAAAACTTCTCCGACATCCTGGTTCCGACCGAGGACGTCGTCGAGATCCGCCGGGGCCGCAAGGTCAACGCCGAACGCAAGTTCTTCCCCGGCTACGTGCTGGTGAAGATGGAGCTGACGGACGAGGCCTACCACCTCATCAAGAACACCCCGAAGGTGACGGGCTTCCTCGGCTCGGGCTCCAAGCCCATGCCGGTCTCCGAGAAGGAAGTCGCCCGCATCATCGGCGCCATCGAAGAGGGCGTTGAGCGGCCGAAGCCGACCATCTCCTTCGAGATCGGCGAGCAGGTCCGCGTCACCGACGGCCCGTTTGCGAGCTTCAACGGCTCGGTCGAGCACGTCGACGAGGAGCGCGCCCGCCTGCGCGTCACCGTGTCGATCTTCGGTCGCGCCACGCCGGTCGAACTGGAATACGGTCAGGTCGAGAAGCTCGGCGGATAAGCGCCGTCCGATCCTGATCTTGAGAATTCGGGGCGGCGCTTGCGGGCGCCGCCCTTTTTCATTCCGTCGCGAGCGTTGCGGCGGGCGGCGGGGCCTGCTATGAGCGCGCCCTTCCGGTCGGCGACTCGTCGCCCGGTTTGCGCGGATGCGCGTCAAATCCGTGGGAGGGGAGGGCCACCTAACCCCGCACCACGGCTCAACCGACCGGTTTCCGGTCACGAGGAGAAACAATGGCCAAGAAGATTCTGGGCTATATCAAGCTGCAGGTGCCCGCGGGCTCCGCCACCCCGTCGCCGCCGATCGGCCCGGCGCTGGGTCAGCGCGGCGTCAACATCATGGGCTTCTGCAAGGAGTTCAACGCCCGCACCGAGAAGGAAGCCAAGGGTACGCCCCTGCCGACCGTGATCACGGTCTATCAGGACAAGTCCTTCACCTTCGTCACCAAGACCCCGCCGGCGACGCACTACATCAAGCAGGCCCTGGGCCTGAAGTCGGGTTCGAAGGCTCCGGGCCGTGAGAACGCCGGCAAGATCTCGCGCGCCCAGCTGCGTGAAATCGCCGAGAAGAAGATGAAGGACCTCAACGCGAACGACGTTGAAGCCGCCGCCAAGATCATCGAGGGCTCCGCGCGCTCGATGGGCCTCGAAATCGTGGAGGCCTAAGCACATGGCTAAGCAACCCAAGCGCATTCAGGCCTGGACCGGCGACCGTAACGCCACCCACGCCGTCGAAGCCGCCGTCGCCCTGGTCAAGGCCAACGCCAAGGCCAAGTTCGACGAGTCGATCGAAATCGCCGTCAACCTGGGCGTCGACCCGCGTCACGCCGACCAGCAGGTCCGCGGCGTGGTCTCGCTGCCGTCGGGCACCGGCCGCGACGTCCGCGTCGCCGTCATCGCCAAGGACGCCAAGGCCGCTGAAGCCACCGCCGCCGGGGCCGACATCGTCGGCGCCGAAGAGCTGGTGGAGCGCATCCAAGGCGGCTTCATGGACTTCGACCGCGTCATCGCGACGCCGGACATGATGGCCCTGGTCGGCCGTCTGGGTAAGGTGCTGGGCCCGCGCGGCCTGATGCCGAACCCGCGCGTCGGCACCGTGACCCCGAACGTCGGTCAAGCCGTGAAGGACGCCAAGGGCGGCGCCATCGAGTTCCGCACCGAGAAGACCGGCATCATCCACGCCGGCATCGGCAAGGCCTCGTTCTCGGAAGAAGCCCTGCTCATCAACGTCCGCGCTCTGGTGGACGCGCTGAACAAGGCCAAGCCGTCGGGCGCCAAGGGCACCTACATCAAGAAGATCAGCCTGTCGTCGACGATGGGGCCGGGCTTCAAGGTGGACACCGGTTCGGTCGGCGCCTAAGCGCCCGCCACATCGGCAGACTTCGAAGGGGAGCGGTCGCAAGGCCGCTCCCTTTTTCGTGGCCTGCTTCCGCTTGACCGGAGAGGCGTCCCTCGCCACTGACGAAGCATACGTTGCTCGAGGACACGCCCATGAAACGCGCCGCCATCGTCTCCCCCATCCGCACGCCGGTCGGCAAGTTCCTCGGCGGCCTGTCCAGCGTCACCGCCGGGGACCTCGGCGCGGTCGTTCTCAAGGCGCTGGTCGAGCGCAGCGGGGTCAATCCCGAGAAGATCGACGACGTGATCTTCGCCCAGGGCTACGCCAACGGCGAGGCGCCCTGCATCGCCCGCTGGTCGGCCCTGGCCGCGGGGCTGCCGATCACGGTGCCGGGCTATCAGCTCGACCGCCGTTGTGGCTCGGGCCTGCAGGCCGTGGTGGACGCCGCGATGATGGTCCAGACCGGGGCGGCCGACGTGGTCGTCGCGGGCGGCGTCGAGAGCATGAGCAATGTCGAGTATTACAGCACCGACATGCGCGGCGGGGCGCGGGCCGGCTCGGTGACCATGCACGACCGGCTGGCGCGTGGGCGGGTGATGAGCCAGCCGATCGAGCGGTTCGGCGTGATCAGCGGGATGATCGAGACCGCCGAGAACTTGGCGCGCGACTACCAGATCAGCCGCGAGGAGTGCGACGAGTACGCGGCCATGAGCCACCAGCGCGCCGCCGCGGCCTGGGCCGCCGGCAAGTTCGACGACGAACTGGCGCCGGTGCCGGTCAAGCAGAAAAAGGGCGATCCCGTCCTGTTCGCCAAGGACGAGGGCGTGCGCGGCGACGCGACGGCCGAGAGCCTAGCCGCCCTGAAGCCGCTCGAGAAGGGCGGGGTGGTCACCGCCGGCAACGCCAGCCAGCAGAACGACGCGGCCGCCGCCTGCCTGGTGGTGGCCGAGGACAAGCTGGCCGAACTGGGCCTGGAGCCGATGGGCTGGTTCGTCGGCTGGGCGGCGGCCGGCTGCGAGCCCTCGCGCATGGGCATCGGCCCGGTGCCGGCGGTCGAGCGATTGTTCGCCCGTACCGGCATGGGCTGGGACGACATCGACCTGGTCGAACTGAACGAGGCCTTCGCGCCGCAGGTGCTGGCCGTGCTGAAGGGCTGGGGCTGGGACGATCGCGACCGCCTGAACGTCAACGGCTCGGGCATCTCGCTGGGGCACCCGATCGGGGCCACCGGCGGGCGGATCCTGGCCAACCTGCTGCGCGAACTGAAGCGCCGCGGCGGCCGCTATGGGCTGGAGACCATGTGCATCGGCGGCGGCCAAGGGATCGCGGCGGTGTTCGAGGCGGCCTAGAGCGCGGCGAAGACCGCGGGCCGGAACGGGGTTTGGGAGGACCTCCATGGACCTGAAGACGACGCGGTACGAGATCGTCGAGGGCGGCGTCGCCGTCATCACGCTCAGCCGGCCCAAGCGGCGCAACGCCTGGACCGGGCGGATGCATACCGAGTACCGCTGGCTGCTGAGCGAGGCGGACGCCGACAAGGCGGTGCGGGTGGTCGTGGTGACCGGCGATCCGGAAGGCCGGGCGTTCTGCGCCGGGGCCGATCTTGGGGCGCTGGAAGGCCATTCGGAAAAGGGCCGCTACGACCCCGGCACCAGCGACGACATCGCCCGGCCGGGCTTCGGCGTCGATCCGAACTTCGATGCGGCGTTCGCCTACCACTTCGGGGTCGGCAAGCCGATCATCGCGGCGATCAACGGCGCGGCGGCGGGCGTCGGCCTGGTGCTAGCCGCCTTCGCCGATCTGCGGTTCGCCGTGAAGGGCGCCAAGTTCACCGCCGCGCACGGACGCTTCAACTTTCCGGCCGAGTTCGGCCTCTCCTGGGTGCTGCCGCGGATCGTCGGCCTGACCCATGCCAACGACATCCTGCTGTCGAGCCGGACGTTCACCTCCGACGAGGCGTCGGCCATGGGCTTCCTCAACCGGCTGACCGAGGCCGAGGTGCTGATGCCAGCTGTGTTCGACTATGCCCGCGCCATGGCGGCGAACGTGGCGCCCGGCTCGGCGCGCGAGACCAAGCGGCAGATCTACCGCGACCTGCACCGCGACGCCGCCGCGGCGGTGGGCGAGGCCGAGCGGCTGCTGGAGACGATGATCAAGGCTCCCGACTACAAGGAGGGCGTCAGGGCCTGGATGGAGAAGCGCCCGGCGCAGTGGACCGGCTGAAGCCTTCCCTTCGCCGACGGTAGGGCTAAGCTCCATCTAAGACAGAGAGGGGCACGGCTTTGCGTCATTGGATGGTCGGGCTGGCGGCGGCCTTTGCATTGGCCGCGCCGGCCGCACAGGCGGAAACCTTCGAGTTCGTGGCGCTCGGGGACACCGCCTACAATCCTAGCGTGGATTATCCGGTCTATGAGGCGCTGATCGGCCGCATCAACAAGGCCAAGCCGGCCTTCACCATCCATGTCGGCGACACCTGGGGCGCGCTGCCGTGCACCGAAGCGCAGCACCGCTCGATCCTGGACTGGTTCGCCAAGTACGATCATCCGGTGGTCTACACGCCTGGCGACAACGAATGGGCCGACTGTCGCAAGGCCGACGTGCTGGAGGCCTATTCCCGCTACGTTTCGGGCAAGGCGACGCCGGCCGACCTCGGGCTGCTGATGCCGCTGCGCGGCCTGGACGCCGGCATGAGCATGGCCGGCTTCGACGATCCGATCGGCAGCCTGGGCCTGATCCGCAAGGTGTTCTTCTCCAAGCCGCAGAGCGTCGGCGGCAGGACCATGCCGCTGGTGCGTCAGCCCGATGTCTCAACCTTCAAGGACACGCTGGAGAACACGCGCTGGGAGAAGGGCGGGGTGGTGTTTGCGACGATCAGCGTGCCGGGGTCGGGCAACGGCTTCATGATCCAGAGCGAGGCGAGGGCTGCTGAGGCCGTCGCCCGTAACCGCGCCAATGTGGAATGGCTCAAGGCGACCTTCGCCGAAGCCAAGGCCAGGGACGCCAAGGCCGTGGTCGTCGCGCTGCAGGCCTCGATGTTCACGGACGGTCATGGCGACGAGTTCTCAGGCAAGCAATTGCGGGGCGGGAACGAGGGCGCGTTCTATTTCGTGGCGCTGGCGATCCGCGACCTGTCCGAGCGGTTCGGAAAACCCGTTCTGGTCATCAACGGCGACTTCCACGACTTCATCGTCGACCGGCCGTTCATGGTCAGCCAAGGCGAGGTCAAGCCGCCGCGCTACGCCAACATCACCCGACTGCAGGTTCACGGCGCGCCGGAACTCAAGGCGGTGAAAGTCGGGGTGGACACGGACACCCCTTGGGTCTTCAGCTTCTCGCCGCTGTACAACTGACGGCGGCTGTTATGGACCGGGGCGAGTTGGCGGGACTGGCGACCGAAAACGTGGCGGAGGCCCAGAGCAAGGGCGCGTTGCACCTCTACGCCTGGTTCGCGGCCCGCGGGACGTTCGTCTGGGCGGTGTCGACGCTGGTGCTTCGCCTCTTGCCCAGCGAATGGGTTGATCGCCCGGCGTGGACGCTGCTGATCACCGGGCTGATCTCCGGGTCGGGGTTGGTGGTCGCCACCCTGATGTTCCTGCGCAAGATCGAACAGCGCCATCGCTTGGCGGCCCTGGTTTCGTTCGTGGCGCCGCAGATGGTGTTGGATGCGGGAGTGACGGTGTTCTTCACCCGGGTTCTGCCGAACTTCCCACCCGATCACGCGTCGCTGTTCGGGGCTTTCGTGCTCTGGGCCTATGCCGTGATGCTGACCACCGCAGTGATCGCCACGCGGCCAAGGCCCAGCTGAGGCAGGCGCCGACAGAGCGGCGTTTCTGTCGACGGAATTTGCCTATTCGATCGACAACGTGTAAGAGCCGCGCCTTCAAGAGTTTCGTCGTCTCGCAAGGGGCGGCGGGGACGGAAGGGTTCGCCCCTTCCATCCTGTCCAAGAACTGTGGGGAACCGGGGGCCGCCCGGGTCCGTGACGAGAGGAAGAGCCCTTCCTCGAGCACAGGGAGACGGGAAGATGAGGTTTCGTCGGCCATCGGCATCGATGGGCGCGTGACCTGCGACTTCTCCGGAAAAGGACAGGCCTAAACGATCCGCGCGCGGGTTCGCCTTCGCATGGGTCGTCTGCTGCGATCGTCGGAATCGTCCGGCGATCTATCTGAGTATGGAGACCGCAATGGACCGCGCTCAAAAGCAGGAGTCGATCGAGACGCTTAAGGGCGTCTTCGCCGACGCCGGCGCCGTGGTCGTGACCCACAACCTGGGTCTGACCGTTGCGGAAATGACTGATCTTCGCCTCCGCCTCCGCAAGGAAGGCGCGGCGCTGAAGGTGGTGAAGAACACCCTGGCTCAAAAGGCCCTGGACGGCTCGATCGGTGAAGCGGGCGACGCCCTGTTCACCGGCCCGGTCGCCATCGCCTATGCGTCGGACCCCGTCACCGCCGCCAAGATCACCAGCGAATTCGCCAAGGGGAACGACAAGTTCGCCATCGTCGGCGGGTTCATGGGGACCGAGGTCCTGGACCAAAAGGCTGTCGCCGCCCTGGCGACCCTGCCTTCGCTGGACCAGCTCCGCGGCAAGATCATCGGCCTTCTGCAAGCCCCGGCCACCAAGGTCGCCGGCGTCCTGCAGGCTCCGGCCGGTCAGCTGGCTCGCGTCATGGGCGCTTATGCCGCCAAAGACGCCGCCTGATCGTCATTCCCGAACACAACCTCTATTTCCGTAAGGACCTAAACTATGTCGAAGCTTGAAAAGATCGTCGAAGAACTGTCGGCCCTGACCGTTCTGGAAGCCGCTGAACTCTCGAAGCTGCTGGAAGACAAGTGGGGCGTCTCGGCCGCCGCTCCGGTCGCCGTCGCCGCCGTTGGCGGCGCCGCCGCTCCGGCCGAAGCTGCTGAAGAGCAAACCGAGTTCACCGTTGTTCTGACCGCCGGTGGCGACAAGAAGATCAACGTGATCAAGGAAGTCCGCGGCGTCCGTCCGGACCTCGGCCTGAAGGAAGCCAAGGACCTGGTCGAAGGCGCTCCGCAGAACGTCGTCGAGAACGTCTCGAAGCAAGTCGCTGAAGAGATCAAGAAGAAGCTCGAAGAAGCCGGCGCCACCGTCCAAGTTAAGTAACTGGAGCGCGACAGCCGGAAGTGGATACCGGTTCCGGCGATCGTCGCGCGCTTGTTTCTTGACGCCTTTCTCACGAGAAAGGCGGTGCGCAGCTTCTGCGTCTTTCGAACGGCCCCGGAGAGCGATCTCCGGGGCCGTTTTCTATTTGCGGCCCGAGAGCGCGTGTTACGGTCAAGCTGTGGGAGAGCTCGATCCATTTGCACGCGGCTTGGCCGTCGGCGCGCTGGCGATCCTGACGGCGGCGGTCTGGCGCGGGAGCGCGCCGCGTTCCGCCAGATGGACGACCTTGGCCTTCGCCGTCAGCCTCACGGCTTGGCTGATCACCGAATCCCCAGGCCTGTGGGACGGCTTCGGCCGGAGCTATGCGCTGCTGGCGCCGGCTTATCCGGTGGCGGGCCTATTCTGGCTGTTCGTCGTCGCGGTCTTTGAGGACCGCACGCTTCATCCAATGCATCTGGCGCCTGCGGTGCTCATGGGCGTGTCCGGGGCGATCATGGGCCCTGGCCCGGCGCCGCTCGACCCTCTGTGGATCGCGCGGAACGTGGCAGGCGGCCTGCTTTGCCTCCATGCCGGCGTGATCATCGCCAAGGGGCGGCGCGGCGACCTTCTGGAGACGCGCCGCAGTTTGCGCGGGCCGTTGCTCGGGCTCACGGCGCTGTTCGGTGTCATTCAGACCTTGAACGCCTTCGCCCTGCGGGCCGACCCCGACGGTCCCTGGTTGAGCCTGACCGTGGGAGAGCCCTATGGCGGGGCGATCCTGGCGGCGATCATCCTGACCATCGCGGGGCTGTTCGTCCGGGCGGGCTCTGGGCTGTTCGATCCTGCGCGTGCGGCCGCGGGTGGCGACGGGCGGATGGAGACGGCCGACCGTCTGTTGCTCGAAAAGATCGAGACGCTGATGGCGAGCGGGATGTGGCGGCGCGAAGGGCTGACCATCGGGCGCCTGTCGGCGGAGGTCGGGGAGGGCGAACATCGGGTGCGCCGCCTGATCAACCAGCGACTGGGCTATCGGAACTTCGCCGAGTTCCTCAATGCGCACCGCATCGAAGCGGCGAAGCGGCGGCTCGCCGATCCGGCCGAGGCCCGGACGAACGTCTCGGCGATCGCCTTCGACCTGGGCTACGGCTCGCTCGGTCCGTTCAACCGGGCCTTCAAGGCGGCCACCGGCAGCACCCCGACGCGCTGGCGCGGCGAGCGCCTGCAGCGGTTGCTGAATTCCGCCGAAGCTGACTGACCGCGAATTCGGCGCGCATTTTTCGGGATCGGCGAGACGTCCATGTCCGCTCCAGCGCCTCCTTGAGCCAAGCAACAAGCAAGGAGGCGCCAGTGCTTTTGGAAGGGGTTCAACATCTGTGGCTGCAGAACGTCCTGGTGGACCTGCGGCGTTACGCAGTCTTCGCGATCGGTGTCTGGCTGGTTCTCTGGGTGCTGCTTCGGCCTGCGCTGGGCGACCGAAAGATCCGCCCCGAAACGCCGCCGGCCCGGCAACTGCTGGCGGAGTTCGGGTTCTCCGTCCGCTCCATCGCGCTCTTTTCGACCGTGGGCGTCGGCATGACCCTGCTCGACAGGGCGGGGTTCTATCCGCTGGCTTCGGTCGGGGCGTCGTGGGGCGCTGTCTGGTTCGCGTTCAGCCTGGTTCTGATGATCGTCGGACAGGACGCCTATGTCTATTGGACCCACCGGGCGATGCATCAGGTCCGGGCGATCCGCGGCGCGCATGTGCGCCATCACAAGAGCCAGAACCCCTCGCCGTTCACGGCCTACAGTTTCGACCTCGGTGAGGCAGCGCTGATGGTCGGGTTCGTGGCGCTCTGGCCGCTGATCGTTCCGACGCCCTGGGGAGTCATCCCGCTGTTCCTGGCCCACCAGATCTTCCGCAACACCCTACTGCACTGCGGCTACGAGTTCATGCCGGCGCGATCGGACGGCCGGCCGCTGTTCGACTGGTTCACCACCACGGTGCATCACGATCTGCACCATGGTCAGGCGCGGTGGAACTATGCCCCTTGGTTCACATGGTGGGATCGTTGGCTGGGCACGGAGCATCCAGACTATCACGCACAGTTCGCGGTGGTCGCCTGGCGGCTGCCGACGGCCGCCGCCTAATGCAGCTTGCAGACGTCCTGGGCGATGCGGAATTCGGCTGGGCGGATCAGTTCTCGGTGCGCGACCGTGATGGTGTGGAGCACCCCGTCCAGTCGGTGGCTCCAGAAGTCGAGAAACCGGTGCAGGTTCGGGAACTGCGGATAGAGGTCGTATTCCTGCCAGAGGTAGGTCTGAAGCAGGGCGGGGTGGTCCGGCATCCGGTAGAGGATCTCGGCCGTGGTCAGACCGTACCCGGCGAGTTGACGTTGAAAGTCGGCGCTTACGGCCATGGAACGCCCTCCTTGCAATCTGAAAACGCGCGACGTCGCGACAGGCTGCCGTCAAGCTTCCGGTCCGTTTGGCTAATGAGTAATAAATTCAGCGGGTTGGCAGCAAATCGGGGCGACTGCTGCCATCGCGATCAAGGTTGTTCGCCGGCCCAGGCCTCAATGACGCCGGCCAATCGCCGAGTGTCAGCGTAGGGGCGGTCGTCGCCTGGGCTCTCGACGAGGCGACTGCGCACGTGAAGGGGGCAAGGAGCTTCAACGCATCATCCTCCGTCGCCGACGTGCCGTCGCTGCACCCTGCGGAGGATCGACAACCGGCCACCAGCAATTTCTGTGGATCGGCGGGGATTGGGGAACCTGCCGATCGGCTCATCGGTTGACGTGAGGCAGCTAACGAGAGATCCAAGGATGTCCCCGGGACACGCCCGGGTCAGACCAAGATGGAGCGGCGTGGAGTCGATTGCCCACGCCGTTCCATTTTCATGTGGAAAGGGGGTTCCCTTCGCCGCATAAAACGCCTATCTGGCTCTCTTCGCGAAATTTCGGATTCGTCGCTCAGGCGACTTTTCAAGCGCGCACGCTCCGAGGCATGGCCCGCCGCCCTCCGGCCATGCGAGGGAGCGCCCCTGGCGAAACAGGGGCTTCCAGCGTCCGGCGCCCGCAAGGGCGTTCGAGGGTGGACGCAGGACAACACGACCTGGCGCACGGAAACCGTTCCGGGCGTCGCTCAAGGGAACAAAATGGCGCAATCCTTCACTGGAAAGAAGCGGATCCGTAAGTCTTTCGGCCGCATCCCCGAAGCCGTGCAAATGCCGAACCTGATCGAGGTTCAGCGCTCCTCCTACGAACAGTTCCTGCAGCGCGAAGTGCGCCCGGCCGACCGCCGCGACGAGGGCGTCGAGGCGGTGTTCAAGTCGGTGTTCCCGATCAAGGACTTCAACGAGCGCGCCGTGCTCGAATACGTGTCCTACGAGTTCGAAGAGCCGAAGTACGACGTCGAGGAATGCGTCCAGCGCGACATGACCTTCGCCGCGCCGCTGAAGGTCAAGCTGCGCCTGATCGTGTTCGAGACCGACGAAGAGACCGGCGCCCGCTCCGTGAAGGACATCAAGGAGCAGGACGTCTACATGGGCGACATCCCGCTCATGACCGAGAAGGGCACCTTCATCGTCAACGGCACGCAGCGGGTCATCGTCTCGCAGATGCACCGTTCGCCGGGCGTGTTCTTCGACCACGACAAGGGCAAGACCCACGCGTCGGGCAAGCTGCTGTTCGCCGCCCGCGTGATCCCGTACCGCGGCTCGTGGCTCGACTTCGAGTTCGACGCCAAGGACATCGTCTACGTCCGCATCGACCGCCGCCGTAAGCTGCCGGCCACGACCTTCCTGATGGGCCTGGGGATGGACGGCGAGGAAATCCTCTCGACGTTCTACGACACCGTCACCTACGAGAAGCGCGGAACCGGCTGGGCCGCTCCGTACAAGGCCGAGCGTTGGCGCGGCGCCAAGCCGGACTACCCCCTGATCGACGCCGACACCGGCGAAGAAGTGGCGCCGGCCGGCCAGAAGATCTCGGCCCGCAACGCCAAGAAGTTCGCCGACGGCGGTCTGAAGACCCTGCTGCTGGCCCCTGAGGCGCTCTATGGGCGCTACCTGGCCGGCGATCTGGTCAACTTCGAGACCGGCGAAATCTACGCCGAGGCCGGCGACGAGCTGGACGCGGCGCTGCTGACCGCGCTCGAGGAGCAGGGCTTCGACAAGCTCGACATCCTCGACGTCGACGAAGCCACGGTCGGCGCCTACATCCGCAACACCCTGCGCGTGGACAAGAACAACAGCCGCGAAGACGCGCTGTTCGACATCTACCGCGTGATGCGTCCGGGCGAGCCGCCGACGGTCGAAGCGGCCGAAGCCATGTTCAAGTCGCTGTTCTTCGACTCTGAGCGCTACGACCTTTCCTCGGTCGGCCGCGTGAAGATGAACATGCGCCTGGAGCTCGACTGCCCGGATGACGTGCGCATCCTGCGCAAGGAAGACGTGCTGGCCGTGCTGCAGACCCTGGTCGGCCTGCGCGACGGCAAGGGCGAAATCGACGACATCGACAACCTGGGCAACCGCCGGGTGCGTTCGGTCGGCGAACTGCTGGAGAACCAGTATCGCGTCGGCCTGCTGCGCATGGAGCGGGCGATCAAGGAGCGCATGTCGAGCGTCGATATCGACACCGTCATGCCGCACGACCTGATCAATGCGAAGCCGGCGGCCGCCGCCGTCCGCGAGTTCTTCGGGTCCTCGCAGCTCTCGCAGTTCATGGACCAGACCAACCCGCTGTCGGAAATCACCCACAAGCGTCGTCTCTCGGCGCTTGGCCCGGGTGGTCTAACCCGCGAGCGCGCCGGCTTCGAAGTCCGCGACGTGCACCCGACCCACTACGGCCGGATCTGCCCGATCGAGACGCCGGAAGGTCCGAACATCGGCCTGATCAACTCGCTGGCCACCCACGCGGTGGTCAACAAGTATGGCTTCATCGAGAGCCCGTACCGGCGGATCAAGGACGGCAAGACGACCGAAGAGGTCGTTTACATGTCGGCGATGGAAGAGGCCAAGCACGTCATCGCTCAGGCCAACATCAAGCTGGACGGCGGCGAGATCGTCGAGGACCTGGTCCCCGGCCGGATCAACGGCGAACCTTCGCTGCTGCCCAAGGACACTGTCGACCTGATGGACGTCTCGCCCAAGCAGGTCGTCTCGGTCGCCGCCTCGCTGATCCCGTTCCTTGAGAACGACGACGCCAACCGCGCCCTCATGGGCTCGAACATGCAGAAGCAGGCCGTGCCGCTCATCCAATCGGATGCGCCGCTGGTCGGCACCGGCATGGAAGCGGTCGTGGCCGTCGACTCCGGCGCCGTCGTGGTCGCCCGCCGCGCCGGCGTGGTCGAGCAGATCGACGGCACCCGGATCGTCATCCGCGCCACGGAAGAGACCGACCCGACCAAGGCCGGCGTCGACATCTACCGCCTGCAGAAGTTCCAGCGTTCCAACACCTCGACCTGCATCAACCAGCGTCCGCTGGTGCGGGTGGGCGACAAGGTGGCCAGCGGCGATGTCATCGCCGACGGCCCGTCGACCGAGCTGGGCGAACTGGCGCTGGGCCGCAACACCCTCGTCGCGTTCATGCCGTGGAACGGCTACAACTTCGAGGACTCGATCCTGATCTCCGAGCGCATCGTGCGTGACGACATCTTCACCTCGATCCACCTCGAGGAGTTCGAGGTGATGGCCCGCGACACCAAGCTGGGTCCGGAAGAAATCACCCGCGACATCCCGAACGTCGGCGAGGAAGCCCTGCGCAACCTCGACGAAGCGGGCATCGTGGCGATCGGCGCCGAAGTCCAGCCGGGCGACATCCTGGTCGGCAAGGTCACGCCGAAGGGCGAAAGCCCGATGACGCCGGAAGAAAAGCTGCTGCGCGCCATCTTCGGTGAAAAGGCCTCCGACGTGCGCGACACGTCGCTGCGCCTGCCGCCGGGCGTGGCCGGCACGATCGTCGAAGTCCGCGTCTTCAACCGTCACGGTGTGGACAAGGACGAGCGCGCGATGGCCATCGAGCGCGCCGAGATCGACCGCCTGGGCAAGGACCGCGACGACGAGTTCGCGATCCTGAACCGCAACATGACCATCCGTCTGCGCGAACTGCTGATCGGCAAGACCGCCGTTTCGGGTCCGAAGGGCCTGGGCCGCGGCGAGATCACCGCCGACAAGCTGGAAGAGATCGCGCCGGGCCTGTGGTGGCAGATCGCCATGGACGACGAGAAGGCGATGGGCGAGCTGGAGGCCATGCGCCGCCAGTTCGATGAGGCCCGCAAGCGCCTGGACCGTCGCTTCGAGGACAAGGTCGACAAGCTGCAGCGCGGCGATGAACTGCCCCCGGGCGTCATGAAGATGGTCAAGGTCTTCGTGGCCGTGAAGCGCAAGCTTCAGCCGGGCGACAAGATGGCCGGCCGTCACGGCAACAAGGGGGTCATTTCCAAGATCCTGCCGATCGAGGACATGCCCTACCTGGAAAGCGGCCAGCACGTGGACATCGTGCTGAACCCGCTGGGCGTGCCGTCGCGGATGAACGTCGGCCAGATCTTCGAAACCCACCTGGGATGGGCGGCTGCGGGCCTCGGCAAGCAGATCGCCGATCTGCTGGAAGCCTGGCAGAACGGCGGCCAGAAGCAGGCGCTGATCGATCACCTGCGCCAGATCTACGGTCCGGACCAGGAGCTTCCTGAGACGACGGAAGAGCTGATCGAACTGGCGAAGAACCTGTCGAAGGGCGTGCCCTATGCGACGCCGGTCTTCGACGGCGCGCACATCGACGACATCGAGAACCTGCTCGAGTCGGCGGGCCTGGCGCGTTCGGGGCAGTCGATCCTGTACGACGGCCAGACCGGCGAGCAGTTCAAGCGTCCGGTCACGGTCGGCTACATCTACATGCTGAAGCTGCACCACCTGGTCGACGACAAGATCCACGCCCGTTCGATCGGCCCGTACTCGCTCGTCACCCAGCAGCCGCTGGGCGGTAAGGCGCAGTTCGGCGGTCAGCGCTTCGGGGAAATGGAAGTGTGGGCTCTGGAAGCCTACGGCGCGGCCTACACCCTGCAGGAAATGCTGACGGTGAAGTCCGACGACGTGGCCGGCCGGACCAAGGTCTACGAGTCCATCGTCCGCGGCGACGACACCTTCGAAGCCGGCATCCCCGAGAGCTTCAACGTGCTCGTGAAGGAAATGCGCTCGCTGGGTCTGAATGTGGAGCTGGAGAACGGCTAGGGCCGGACTTCGACTTCGCCGCTTGTGCGAGGGGAGGGGCCGTCAGCTTCTCCCCATCGCCTCTGGAAATACTGACGAACTGGAAAATCGATGAACCAGGAAGTCCTGAATATCTTCAACCCGGTCCAGGCCGCTCCGACCTTCGACCGCATCCGTATCGCCCTGGCCTCGCCGGAAAAGATCCGCTCGTGGTCATTCGGCGAGATCAAGAAGCCCGAGACCATCAACTACCGGACCTTCAAGCCGGAACGCGATGGCCTGTTCTGCGCCCGTATCTTTGGCCCGACCAAGGACTACGAATGCCTGTGCGGCAAGTACAAGCGCATGAAGTACAAGGGCATTATCTGTGAAAAGTGCGGCGTCGAGGTCACCCTCGCACGCGTCCGCCGCGAGCGGATGGGCCACATCGAGCTGGCCTCGCCCGTCGCCCACATCTGGTTCCTGAAGTCGCTGCCGAGCCGCATCTCGATGATGCTGGACATGGCGCTGAAGGACATCGAGCGGGTCCTCTACTTCGAATACTACATCGTCACCGAGCCGGGCCTGACGCCTCTGAAGCAGCACCAGCTGCTGTCGGAAGACGACTACATGCGCGCCCAGGATGAGTACGGCGACGACAGCTTCACAGCCGAGATCGGCGCCGAGGCGGTCCAGGGCCTGCTGCGGGCCATCGACCTGCCGAAGGAAGCCGACCGCCTGCGTGAGGAACTCCTCACCATCACCTCGGAAATGAAGCTCAAGAAGACGTCCAAGCGTCTGAAGCTCATCGAGAGCTTCATCGAGAGCGGCAACAAGGCCGAGTGGATGATCCTGTCGGTCGTGCCGGTGATTCCGCCGGAACTGCGCCCGCTGGTGCCGCTGGACGGCGGCCGCTTTGCGACCTCCGATCTGAACGACCTCTATCGCCGGGTCATCAACCGGAACAACCGCCTGAAGCGCCTCATCGAGCTGCGCGCCCCGGACATCATCATCCGCAACGAAAAGCGGATGCTGCAGGAAGCCGTGGACGCCCTGTTCGACAACGGCCGTCGCGGCCGCGTGATCACGGGCGCCAACAAGCGTCCGCTGAAGTCGCTGGCCGACATGCTGAAGGGCAAGCAAGGCCGCTTCCGCCAGAACCTGCTCGGCAAGCGCGTCGACTATTCGGGCCGTTCGGTCATCGTCGTCGGTCCGGAGCTGAAGCTGCACGAGTGCGGCCTGCCGAAGAAGATGGCGCTCGAGCTGTTCAAGCCGTTCATCTATGCGCGGCTGGACGCCAAGGGCCTGTCGGGCACCGTCAAGCAGTCCAAGCGCATGGTCGAGCGCGAGCAGCCGGCGGTCTGGGACATCCTGGACGAGGTGATCCGCGAGCACCCGGTTCTGTTGAACCGCGCGCCGACGCTTCACCGTCTGGGCATCCAGGCGTTCGAGCCCAAGCTGATCGAGGGCAAGGCCATCCAGCTTCACCCGCTGGTCTGCGCTGCGTTCAACGCCGACTTCGACGGCGACCAGATGGCCGTGCACGTCCCGCTGAGCCTCGAGGCCCAGCTGGAAGCGCGCGTCCTGATGATGTCGACCAACAACATCCTGTCGCCCGCCAACGGCCGCCCGATCATCGTGCCGTCGCAGGATATCGTTCTGGGCCTCTACTACCTGTCGCTGGCCAAGGATAACGAGCCGGGCGAGGGCAAGCTGTTCGCCGATCTGGGCGAGATCGACGCGGCGCTCGACGCCAAGGTCGTGACGCTGCACACCAAGATCAAAGCCCGTCACTCGGAAATGAATGCCGAGGGCGTGCTGGTCCGCAAGGTGATCGACACCACGCCGGGCCGGATGAAGATCTCGGCGCTGTTCCCGCACCATCCGGCCGTCGGCCATCGTCTTCTTGAGAAGAACCTGACCAAGAAGGAAATCGGCAACCTGATCGACACCGTCTACCGCCACTGCGGTCAGAAGGCGACGGTCATCTTCGCCGACCAGATCATGGCGCTGGGCTTCAAGGAAGCGGCCAAGGCCGGCATCTCCTTCGGCAAGGATGACATCATCATCCCCGAACGGAAGAAGCCGATCGTCGAGCAAACCCGTAAGCTGGTCGAAGAGTACGAACAGCAGTACGCCGACGGCCTGATCACCAAGGGCGAAAAGTACAACAAGGTCGTCGACGCGTGGGCCAAGGCCACCGACCGCGTCGCCGACGAAATGATGTTGGAAATCTCGACCGCCGAGAAGGACGAGAACGGCCGCGAAAAGGAGATCAACTCGATCTTCATGATGGCCAACTCCGGCGCCCGCGGTTCGCAGGCCCAGATGAAGCAGCTCGGCGGGATGCGCGGCCTGATGGCCAAGCCGTCCGGCGAGATCATCGAGACGCCGATCATCTCGAACTTCAAGGAAGGCCTGTCCGTCCAGGAGTACTTCAACTCCACCCACGGCGCCCGTAAGGGTCTGGCCGACACCGCGCTGAAGACCGCCAACTCGGGCTATCTGACGCGTCGTCTGGTCGACGTGGCGCAGGACTGCATCATCAACGAGGAAGACTGCGGCACGACCCGGGGCATCACCCTGCGCGCCGTCGTCGAGGGCGGCGACGTCCTGGTTTCGCTGGGCACCCGCATCCTGGGCCGCTTCGCGGCCGAGGACGTCAAGGACCCGGGTACCGGCGAAGTGATCGTGCCGGCCGACAGCTATTTCGACGAGAACATGTGCGAGGTCGTCGAGGCGGCCGGCGTCCAGTCGATCAAGGTGCGCTCGGTCCTGACCTGCGAAGCCAAGGTCGGCGTCTGCGGCGCCTGCTACGGCCGCGACCTGGCCCGCGGGACCCCGGTCAACATCGGTGAAGCGGTCGGCGTCATCGCCGCCCAGTCCATCGGCGAGCCGGGCACCCAGCTGACCATGCGGACCTTCCACATCGGCGGCACGGCCCAGGTGGCCGAGCAGTCGTTCTTCGAAACCGGCAACGAAGGTGTGGCGCGGATCGTCGGCGGCATGACCGTCCAGGCTCCGGACGGCGACTTCGTGGTTCTGAGCCGCAACCTGCAGATCATCGTCCAGGTCGATGGCAAGGACCGCGAGTCCTACAAGCCGCCGTACGGCACGCGCCTGAAGGTCAAGGACGGCGACAAGGTCAAGCGCGGCCAGCGCCTGGCCGAATGGGACCCCTACTCGAACCCGATCATCTCGGAAGTGGGCGGTCGCGTCCGCTTCGAGGACCTGGTCGAGAACGTCTCGGTCCGCGAAGAAGCCGACGAAGCCACCGGCATCTCGAACCGCGTGGTCATCGACTGGCGCGCCTCGACCAAGGGCGGCGACCTGCGTCCGGCCATGGCCGTGCTCGACGCCGACGGTTCCTATAAGCGCATCTCCAACGGCGGCGAGGCTCGTTACCTTCTGCCCGTCGGCGCCATCCTCTCGGTTGGCGACGGCGACGAGATCAAGCCGGGTGAAGTCCTGGCCCGCGTCTCGACGGAAAGCGCCAAGACCCGCGACATCACCGGTGGTCTGCCGCGCGTCGCCGAGCTCTTCGAAGCCCGCCGTCCGAAGGACTGCGCGGTCATCGCCGAGATGGACGGCCGCGTCGAATTCGGTCGGGACTACAAGAACAAGCGCCGGATCAAGATCACCCCCGAGGATGGTGGCGAACCGGTCGAGTTCCTGATCCCGAAGGGCAAGCACATCGCGGTCCATGATGGCGACATCATCCGCAAGGGCGAGTACCTGATCGACGGCAACCCGGATCCGCACGACATCCTGCGCATCCTGGGCATCGAGGCCCTGGCCGAGTTCCTCGTGGACGAAATCCAGGACGTCTATCGACTGCAGGGCGTGCCGATCAACGACAAGCACATCGAGACGATCGTTCGGCAGATGCTGCAGAAGGCGGAGATCCTCGAGCCCGGCGACACCGGGCTGCTGAAGGGCGACCACCTCGATCTCACCGAGATCAACGAGGAGAACGCCAAGGCCGAAGCCCGCGGCGGTCGTCCGGCGCTCACCCAGCCGGTCCTGCTCGGCATCACCAAGGCGTCGCTGCAGACCCGCAGCTTCATCTCGGCGGCGTCGTTCCAGGAAACCACCCGCGTCCTCACCGAGGCGTCCGTCCAGGGCAAGAGCGACACCCTGGAAGGCCTGAAGGAGAACGTGATCGTGGGCCGCCTGATCCCGGCCGGCACCGGTTCGTACCTGCGCAACCTGCAGCGCATCGCCACCAAGCGCGATGAGGCGCTGGCCGCCAGCCGCGAAGAGGCGATGGAGCCGCTGCCGGAGGTCATCGCCGTCGATGCGGAGGCCGAGAAGGTCGAGAACTAAGGCGGCTCTTTCAGTCTGTGAGCCGTAGAGAACGGCCCGGGAGCGATCCCGGGCCGTTTTTCGTGGCCGGACCGTCGCGGTTGAGGTCGTGGCTACCTAAGTATGGCCGTCAAGGAGGACCTCAATGCCGCTTTTGCTCTGCCCCAACTGCAACGTCTCGATGCAGAACGTCGCCCGGTCGGGCGTCGAACTCGACATGTGCCCAAGCTGCCGAGGGGTCTGGCTGGACCGGGGAGAGCTGGAGAAGATCCTCGGCGCCGGCCGCGAGACCCAGCAGGGCGAGGTCCAGGCCCGCGAGCGGTTCGATCGGGAACTGGACAGCTTCCACCGCGATCCTGACGCGTGGAAGCGCAGCCATCCGTACGACAGCGACCGCAAGCGCTATCGCTACGATGAAGACGACTACTACCGGCACAAGAAGAAAAAGAAGGGCTTCGACATCTTCGATATCTTCGACTGACCGGCTAGCGGCGGGGCGTCCAGACCTCAGGGAAGGGGTTCGGCGCCTCGGACGGCCGCGGTTCGTGGCTGAGGCCGGGAGGCACGTTACCGCGCTTGTAGCGCTGGTAGGCCTCCTTCTTGGCCGCCGCCTCGTCGAAAGCCTGGCGCTTGCGCGGGTCCATCGGCGGCTGGAAGAACGGCGCGTCCTTGGCTCCGGCTCCGAGACGCTCCTCGCACGCCTCGCGTTCCTCGCGGCTTAGCAGCGCCAGATTGGCGCAGCCGGCCGGGCCCCGGCGCAGCGCCTGGCGCAGGTCGGCGGGCGGGGCAGGGAGCCCCGGCGCCGCAGGCTCCAACGTCCAGGGCACGCGCGCGGCCGGCGGCGCGCGGGGCGTCACCAGCGGCGCGACGGGGGAGGTCTCGTCCGGTCGCAGCGTTCGGCGTGGCCGGATCGGGCGATCGACCAGCGGCGGGAGCCGCTCAGCCTCGGGCGCTCGGGGGGCGGGCAGAACGTAGTAAGGAACGACTTGCACCTCCATCACGGGCGGCGCAGGTCCGAGGTTCAACCTGGGCTCGCGCAGACCGAGCACGGCCAGGACGCCGGCGTGCACAAGCAGCGAGACGCCGAGCAACGCGTACAGCCTGGATCGGCGCGCGGCGGCCATCGGCCCTCCTCGGTTGCAAACGCCACCATTCGGGCCGCCCGCCGCGGCGAATTCGTGACGCAACGCCTGTGGAAGAGCGCGAAAAGCCCTTTCGTTCACAAGCGTTGACGACTGCGGGCATCGCGAGTATGAACCGCGCTCCTTTCGAGGCCGGGGATTCCCTCAGCCCCGATGAACGGCTGGCCGGAAACGGTCGGCTAGGCCCGCCGGAACGCAGGAGATCGCGCGCCGGCGAGTTTTTGCGTTCAGCGGGCGGTTTCGAAACCAGAAACGACTAGAACCCCTATCGAGGCGCTACGGCCAAACGGCACACGCCTCCAGAGCAGAGATTAGATGCCTACAGTCAACCAGCTCATCCGCAAGCCTCGGCAGGACAAGCCGTCGCGTAACAAGGTGCCGGCCCTGAAGGGCTGCCCGCAGCGCCGCGGCGTTTGCACCCGCGTCTATACGACGACCCCGAAGAAGCCGAACTCCGCGCTTCGTAAGGTCGCCAAGGTGCGTCTGACCACCGGCATCGAAGCGGTGTGCTACATCCCCGGCGAAGGCCATAACCTGCAGGAGCACTCCGTGGTGCTCATCCGCGGCGGCCGGGTGAAGGACCTTCCGGGTGTCCGCTACCACATCCTGCGCGGCGTGCTCGACACCCAAGGGGTCAAGGACCGCAAGCAGCGTCGTTCGCTCTACGGCGCCAAGCGTCCGAAGTAAGGAATAAGAAGAATGTCCCGTCGTCGTCGCGCCGATAAACGTGAAGTCCTGCCGGATCCCAAGTTCGGAGACCTCACTGTCACGAAGTTCATGAACTACGTGATGTACGAAGGCAAAAAAGCCGTCGCTGAGAACATCCTCTACGGCGCTTTTGATATCCTGGAAGCCAAGCGCAAAGACCAGACCCCGCTGGAAACGTTCCACGCGGCCCTGGAAAACGTCGCTCCCGGCATCGAGGTCCGTTCGCGCCGCGTCGGCGGCGCCACCTATCAGGTGCCGGTCGAGGTCCGTCCGGACCGCCGCAAGGCGCTGGCCATCCGTTGGCTGGTCACGGCCGCCCGCAAGCGCGGCGAGAACACCATGACCGAAAAGCTGGCCGGCGAGCTGCTGGACGCTTCTTCGAACCGTGGCACGGCCGTCAAGAAGCGTGAAGACACGCACAAGATGGCCGAGGCGAACCGCGCCTTCTCGCACTACCGCTGGTAAGACCCGGCATCCATCGCTTTCCGGGGGGGGGGGGGTTTTTTTAAAACCCCCCCCCCCGCCGTTCGTTCAGCTACTCCAGAACGCCCATCTCCAGCAGAGCTTCCGCTATGCCCCGCACGCACAAAATCGAAGACTACCGCAACTTCGGCATCATGGCGCACATCGACGCCGGTAAGACGACGACGACCGAGCGGATTCTGTTCTACACCGGCAAGAACCACAAAGTGGGTGAGACGCACGATGGCGCCTCGACCATGGACTGGATGGACCAGGAGCAGGAACGCGGCATCACGATCACGTCCGCCGCGACGACGGCCTTCTGGAAGGGCAAGCGCCTCAACATCATCGACACCCCCGGCCACGTCGACTTCACGATCGAAGTCGAGCGTTCGCTGCGCGTGCTCGACGGCGCGGTGACGGTGCTGGACGGGAACGCCGGCGTCGAGCCGCAGACCGAAACCGTCTGGCGTCAGGCCGACAAGTACAACGTCCCGCGGATCGTGTTCGTCAACAAGATGGACAAGATCGGCGCCGACTTCGAGAAGTCCGTCGAGTCCATCCGTGACCGCCTGGGCGCGAAGGCCGTTCCGATCCAACTGCCGATCGGCTCGGAATCGAACCTGAAGGGTGTGATCGACCTGGTCACCATGAAGGCCCTGGTCTGGGAGACCGACACGGTCGGCGCCGCCGCCGACGAGCGTGAAATTCCGGCTGACCTGGCCGAAGCCGCTGCGGCCGCCCGCCAGTACCTGATTGAAAACGCCGTCGAACTCGATGACGACGCGATGGAAGCCTATCTGGGCGGCGAAGAGCCGTCGGAAGAAACCATCAAGAAGTGCCTCCGCAAGGCCGTGCTGACTGGCGCGTTCTACCCGATCCTCTGCGGTTCGGCGTTCAAGAACAAGGGCGTGCAGCCGCTGCTCGACGCCGTCGTCGACTACCTGCCGTCGCCGCTGGACATCCCGCCGACCCCGGGCATCGACTTCCGCACGGAAGAGCCGGTCGTCCGCAAGGCCTCGGATGACGAGCCGCTGTCGATCCTGGCGTTCAAGATCATGGACGACCCCTTCGTCGGCTCGCTGACCTTCTGCCGTATCTATTCGGGCAAGCTCGAGACCGGCATGAGCCTGATGAACTCGACGCGTGACAAGAAAGAGCGCGTCGGCCGCATGCTGCAGATGCACTCGAACAACCGCGAGGACATCAAGGAAGCCTTCGCCGGCGACATCGTCGCCCTGGCTGGCCTGAAGGAAACCCGCACGGGGGACACCCTCTGCGATCCGACCAAGTCGCCGGTGATCCTGGAGCGGATGGAGTTCCCGGCCCCGGTTATCGAGATCGCCGTCGAGCCGAAGTCGAAGGCCGACCAGGAAAAGCTGGGCGTCGCCCTGGCCAAGCTGGCCGCCGAAGATCCGTCCTTCACCGTTTCGACCGACTTCGAGTCCGGCCAGACGATCCTGAAGGGCATGGGTGAACTGCACCTGGACATCAAGATCGACATCCTGAAGCGCACCTACAAGGTCGAGGCCAACATCGGCGCGCCGCAGGTGGCCTATCGCGAAAGCCTGGGTAAGAAGGCCGAGATCGACTACACCCACAAGAAGCAGACCGGTGGTACGGGCCAGTTCGCCCGCGTCATGATCACCTTCGAGCCGGGCGAGCCGGGTTCGGGCTTCGTGTTCGAAAGCGCGATCGTCGGCGGCGCGGTGCCGAAGGAATACATTCCCGGCGTCGAGAAGGGCCTGGAATCGGTCAAGGACAACGGCCTGCTGGCCGGCTTCCCGCTGATCGACTTCAAGGCGACCCTGACCGACGGCAAGTACCACGACGTCGACTCCAGCGTGCTGGCCTTCGAAATCGCCGCCCGCGCGGCGTTCAAGGAACTGCGCGAAAAGGGCGCTCCCAAGCTGCTCGAACCGATCATGGCCGTCGAGGTCGTGACCCCGGAAGAGTACCTGGGTTCGGTCATCGGCGACCTGAACGGCCGCCGCGGCATGATCCAGGGCCAGGACACTCGCGGCAACGCGATCGTCGTGAACGCGTTCGTCCCGCTGGCGAACATGTTCGGCTACGTGAACACCCTCCGGGGCATGTCGCAGGGCCGCGCCCAGTTCACCATGCAGTACGACCACTACGACCCGGTGCCGCAACACGTCGCCGACGAAGTGATCAAGAAGTACGCGTAACGTTCTTCCTCGGAAGAACGTTCGAAGAAGAGTTTGGACGATCTCCTCGGAGGTCGTCCGGGCCCCCAACCCTAGTTTAGAGGACAAGCCCAAACAGGGCTGGAGCTTGAAATGGCTAAAGAAAAGTTCGAACGCACTAAGCCGCACTGCAACATCGGCACGATTGGTCACGTTG